>NZ_JBFIGO010000127.1:0-6676 GCF_041602295.1 Spongiibacter sp.
TCAAAGCTCAGGCTGGCTTTATCGCCGACAATTTCCAGGCGGTTAAAGCCCGGCGCCTCTCCGGTGGACCCGACAAAGGTCCCGGTGGCGCCATTGGCATAGTGGAAAAACGCCATCGCCTCGTCTTCCACCTCTATCGGGTGATACTTGCCCATACTGCAGAAACCCTGCACACGCTCCGGCAGGCCGCACAGCCACTGAAAGATATCGAGGTTATGGATGCACTGATTAACCAACAGCCCGCCGCCCTCACCTTTCCACGTCGCCCGCCAATCACTCACGGCAAAATAGACATCGGGGCGAAACCAGTTCGTCATCGTCCAGTGACTGCGCTGAATAGGCCCCAACTCACCGCCGTCTATCAGCGCTTTCATCGTCTGAAAAACCGGTGCACAGCGCTGGTTCAGCATCAGCGCAAAGACCTGGTCGGCTTTCTTGATCGCCAACAGCGTCTCCGCCTGGGCATTGCTCAGCGCTATCGGCTTTTCCATCAGCAAGTGCAGGCCGGCCGCCAGCACCGCCATACCCATTTCCTGGTGATAGAGTGTCGGGGAGGCCACCAGCACCGCGTCGCACAAGCCGCTGTTAATCATTGCCTGATAATCGCTGAAATGCCTCGCGCCCGCCGGCAAATCCTCGGGGCGGTTGCGCGAACACACGGCACTGACCTGGCAATCGGCGACCGCGCCGATCTCGATATTGTGAATATGCTGGCGGGCAATATTGCCCAGCCCGATAAGCCCCAAACGCAAAGTCATTGCACCTTCTCCACTCGGTTCTCCTGACCGCCGCGCACAATGTAGAGTGCGCTCACCTCACCGCGCTTATCCAGCTCAAAGCGGAACTCCAACTCCTCGCCGTCCTGCGCGCTGCTAAACCGGGTTTCGCTGATCTGCGTCAGGCGACTGCGACCGTACATGGGCGCCTGCACTGTCAACTCGCCCTCGTCGACCGCAAAGGTAAACTTCACAAAGCTAATCTTGTACTGGCCGACAAATTTGTCGAGCGGGCTGGCATAGGGCACCTGGCGAATGGCCTGCGCCGTCCACGGGTTTGGATTGGCGGGCAGAGCCATAATTTCACTCACCTGCTCAACGCTCGGCGCCGCCGCGCGATTGGGCCCGAGGCGCCGCATATGTATCAGCAAACCGGTGAGCGTATCGGCATCCAGCCCCGGAAAGTGGCGGTGGGCCGGCATCACGCCGTTCCAGGTTTTGCCATTCACGATGATTTCGCCCTGCATGCCGTCGAGCACAATGCGCGTCAGCCATTCCACCGGCCCGGTCACCCACTCCGAACCCGCCAGCTCAGGTGCCAGGCCCGGCACCCCCTGCCCCTCTTTGCCGTGGCAATTGGCGCAGTGCTGATAAAACTTCTCACCCTTTGCCAACAGCGCCTGCTGTTCTCCGGTCAGTGGCTCGCGGCCGGAAGCCAGCTCGTCACCCGGCCAGGTAAAGGCGCGGCGCGCCGCCAGGCGCGCATCCCACAGCGGGTCGTCGCCCGACAGGGTTTTATCGACAAATAGGGCCGGCGCTTGCGCAAGCGAAAAGGGCGTATCCTGCTTTTCCGCAGCACTTGCCAGACCGGCGAGCATGGCCAGCTGCTGCCACTGCTTCTCATCCTGCAGCGCGGCGATACGCGCCAACAGCGCCGGCAAAGCCTGCTGCGCAGCTGCCACATCGGCAACCGCGGTTTGATAGGCACTGTTTGTCAGTGCCTTAAGAAGTGCAGCGCCGCCATTTTCGGGGCTAAGGCTGTCGCTGGCCAATACCGCCGCCAGCATTTCTTGCTCAACACCGGCGCTGCTGCGCACGGCGGCTTCGCGGCGATAGACATCACCGCCGTGGCTGAGCAGCATCGCCAGCAGGCGGCGCTGAACCTCCGCATCGCCATTAAAACGCTTCAGCGCGTCGAACCAGGCCAGCGCCGCTGCGGTATCACCCAGAGCCTCGTCGCCCACTGCCAGCAAAGTATCGCGGTCCATATGCGGCCCGGCAGCCAGCAGCAGCTGGCGAGTAAGCGCCGGAGTATTGCGCGCCAGCGCCGTGGCGACGGTCGCGGCATCCAGCGCGCCCTGAGCCTCCAGTGCCCAAAGGGCGTGCACAGCTGCCAGCTCACCGCCCTTGCCGACAAGTTGCCGCAGGCCATCGCGGGCATCACTGCGGGCCGCCAGCAGGCGCTGAGCGGTTTCCCGCAGCCAGGGAACATCGCTACCGAGCAAGTCCAATAGCTGCTCGCTACTGGCACCGGCGATTTGCGGCGCCGCCAGTCGCGGCGACTCGGTACTGACAATACGCCAAATCCGCCCCTGCCCCAGCGGGGTATCGAGGCCGCGCTCGAGAATCTGCGCCAGCAGTTCCTCGGTGAGAAACTCCTTGTGCTGAATAATGCCGCGGTACATATCGATGACGTACAGCGCGCCGTCGGGACCGACTTTCATATCCACTGGCCGAAAACGCTCGTCGGTGGAGGCGAGAAACTCGCGCTGCCCCCAGCGCTTGTCCGCATAGGTAATATGCTCAGCGCTCACCTCAAAACTGTCCAAGTTGGCGCGCAGCTGCACCACTGCGTTAGCGGCTGGCTCGGGCACAAAAATATCCTGCCAGTACGACTGCGGAAACTGCCCGCCGCGATACACCGCCAAACCACTGACTGCGGTGGGCGATTTCAAGCGTCCATCATCGCGCAGCACGCCGTCGAGGTAGGCGCGGTTCACTCCCGGGTTTACCCGAATACTGAACACCTCATCATTGTCGGTAATTTGTTCGCCGAGTCCGCGGCTGGCGCCAGAAAAGCTGTGGGCCGAAAAATAGTCGCCACTGAGAAAATTAGAGTTTGTGTTGTAGTAGCGCCGCCCCTGATTGTCCTGACTGATACCCCACTGACCGCGCGACAGCGTGGGCTCTACCACCAGCTCGCCGTCGACAAAGCGAAAGCGACGGTCGGATTTTGAGTTGTAAATCCAGTTGTCCAAGCCGAGCATCAAGCCGTTCTCCAGATGCTCCATACTGACACTTTCATAATTGGTGGCGTAGTCCGCCACTTTGCGGCGATTCTCACAGCGCGTTTTGCCGTGAATATTCGGGCACAGCCACAGGGTCGGCGGCTCGGCGACCAACAAGCCCTCATTCACCACCGCCACCGCCCGGGGCATCACCAGGCCGTCGAGAAACACCTCGCTGCGATCCATAACGCCGTCGCCATTGTCATCGAGCAACATCACCACCCGGCCGACCGGCTGATCTTCGCCGTCGCCATAGGCATTGGGCATAAAGCCGCGCATTTCCACCACGAACAAGCGGCCGGCCTCGTCCCAAGCCATCGCGACCGGGTCGACCACCAGCGGCTCCGCGGCTACCAATTCAATCGCAAAGCCGGGGGCCAGACTAAAGCTGTCCAGCGCCTGCTGCGGCGTCAATGCCGGTGCCGGCGGCGTGTCGACGGACAGATACAGCGGCAATTTCTCCCGCTTTAACCACAAAAAAACACTCGCCGCCGCTAACACCAAGACCAGCAAGTACACGCCTTTCTTCATGAAAAATTCCTTTATTATTTGCCGCGCAAGCACCCACAACAGCCGCTCACCCACCGCAGCATTCTCTGCGGCGAAGGCCGGGAACACTCGCGGGAGCAATGCAGCAACACGCAGCTGCGCACGGTGAAAATAGCCCTTGTACACAGCCAGCGGCTTTGATAGCTTTGGACAAGTGGTCAGGCCAATAACGCCCAGTCTCACCGAATCCGGTAGATACTGTCAAGGCTTACACACCGGAAAAGCAACGCCAAGCAACTGACAATACAGAGCATTTCTCATGACCATCAAACTCTTCTCGCAACTGGCTACCGTAGGTCTTGTGCTCAGCAGCGGCGCGCTGCTGCAGGGCTGCGACGCCTACGAGAATATCCGTCGCGCCATGGGCAAGTCGCCAGCGGTTTACGACACCAGCGCACCGACGCTACCCAGCGATCTGGGACCGCGGCCGCGGATACTGATTTTTTCAAAAACTAACGGCTTTAGGCACAGTGAGGCCATCGCTGCGGCGCAGACCTCCGTCGAGGCCATTGCCAAAGAAAATGGCTGGACGGTATTTTCCAGCGAAAACGCGGCGATTTTTAACGACCAACAACTGGCGCAATTTGATGTCATCTTCGGCAATAACTGTACCGGCGACAATTGGTCGGAGGATCAACGCGCGGCCTTCAAACGCTATATAGACACTGGCGGCGGCTTTGTCGGCGTTCACGGCGCGGCGGGCACACGCTTTGAATTCTGGGACTGGTATCAACAGGATTTACTTAAAGGCCGATTTATCGGCCACCCCCTGTTCCCTCAAATCCAGACCGCCACGGTGAACATGGAAAATCGCGACCACCCGGCGACCGAACACTTCTCTGCCAGCTGGGAACATCAGGACGAGTGGTATAGCTTCGGCAACAATCCCCGCGACGACGGCGCCACCGTATTGGCCACCCTTGACGAAACCAGCTACTCGCCCAAAGCCCTCGGGGATGACTTGCGCATGGGCGACCACCCGATTATCTGGTCTCACTGCATCGGCGATAACGGCCGGGTATTTTACTCGGCACTGGGGCACGAAGCAGCCACCTACCAGCGCCCAGAACACACCCAGATGCTAAGCGGCGCGCTGAGTTGGGCAATGGGTCTGGAAGGTAGCTGCCCCTGAGGGGCGCCGGCCGCCGCGCTGCCAAAGGACAGAGCGCCCCGCAAGCTTTTGGCCTATAAACTATAGGCCACGCCCAAGCGCAGCGAACGCCCGGCACCGGGAAAGCCGACCGCCTCCTCGTAACTCACGTCGGCGATATTTTTGATGCCGGCGCTCAGCTCCAGTGAAGACAGCGCCTGCCAACGCAGCACCGTGTCCCACAACAGGTAGTCGTCCAGTTGGTATTCACGGCTTTCACCGCTGTGCATGGAGCTGGCGTACTGCTTGTCGATCCAGCGCAGGCGACTGTGCCAGCTAAGGCTTTCGTCCCACTGCTTGCTCAAATCAAAGGTCGCGGTATTCTGCGGCCGATTGGCAAGATTGCGGTCGCTGTTTTCTACGTTAATCTCCACATGCGACACACTGCCTCGCAAGGTCCAACTTTGCAGATTTGTAGCCAGCGACAGCTCCGCCCCGCGACTGCGCACTCGGTCGCGATTAACATTGGTAAAGCTTTCGGAATCGAAGTCGATGAGATCGCGATAATCGGCGTCAAACAATGCCAACTCAATATCAAAATCGCTAAGCTGCGCACTGACATCCACTTGATAGCTCGAGACCCGCTCCGGTTTCAGCTCCGGATTGCCCACTAAGCCGTGGCCCAAAGCAAAAAAACTAGGCGCCTTAAAACCTTCAGAATATGACAGATTCACCCGCCCCCACGCCGACAATGGCAGACCCAACAAATAGCGCCTGACCACCTCCTGCTCGCCATCGACATCGTCTTTTCTCAGCCCGGCACTCAACAGTACAGAATGACGAGACTGCCAGTTAACCTCGGCAAATTGCCCTTCAGTGGTTCTGCGCAGGGCATAATCGGTATCCAGGGTGATCGCCAGCGGCACAACCAACCCCGTGTCAGCCGGCGCCGAGGGCAAGCCCACCAAAAAACCCGCGTCATCGACAGGCACGCCGGGAAAAACCACCGCGCCATCACTCACGCCGTTCTCCCAGCGGCGGTCAATACCGACATTAATATTGACTCCCGCCCAGTTCGTTTCGCTCACCACACGCCACTGCTGGCGGCGGTAATCGGCCACGTAGAAATTTTCCGGCACACTGTCGTAGGGGACAATTCCCGGCGAATGGTAGTCGAGCTCGCGGTGATACTCGGTATATTGCGTCGCCAAACGCCAGTGCTCTAACGGCGACCACTCGCCACTGACATAGGCCGTTTGGTCACTGCCTGTGCTGCGATCGCGGGCATCGCTTTGCGCATGCCGCGGACCACCGCTCTGTTCCGGATAGGCGCGTTTGTCAAAGCGGGCCTCTCGCCCACCTATCTGCAGTAGTGCCGAGTCCAGCTTTAAACGATAGTGCAGCGCGGCCTCCTCAAGCTGCCGCTCGCTGCCCTGCCAAACTGCGCCGCTGTCTTCACGGGTGCCCTGCACACTCAATGCGTGCCCGCCACCGGCGAGGGTCGCACGCCCGGCACTGCGAAACGCCCCGTATTCCTGCACCTCGTGAAACAGCTTAATACCGCTAGCCTCACCGTCGCCAGGCGCGGTAATCAGTTTAACCACCCCCGCCAATGCGTCAGAGCCAAACACCACACTGCGCGGCCCGGTAACCAGCTCAACGCGCTGCAACTGGGCCGCGGACATCGTCGCCAGATCAAAGGAGCCACCGCGCGTATTAGTCGGATCATTGACCGCAACACCGTCAATCAACACTGCGGTAAAATTGGCCTCCGCGCCGCGAATAGAGATACTGTTGACACCGCCCGCGCCGCCTTCCCGTGACACATAGACCCCTTTAATACCGTCCAGCAGCTGGTGTATATCCTGGGGCTGCTGAAGTTCGATATCACCGGCATCGAGCACAGCCAAATTGGCGAGGAAATTGTCTTGCTGAGAAACCGGCGCGTGTGCCGTCACCAAAATGGATTCCATTTTCAACTGTTCTGCCTGAACGCCGCCAATAGCGAGCGGCAGGGCCAATGCGCCAACTAA
>NZ_JBFIGO010000128.1:0-6524 GCF_041602295.1 Spongiibacter sp.
CCAGCGGCTGGCGTGACCGCCCTCGCAATTGCCGGTCAGTTCGCCGGCCAAGTCGGCGGCCGCCACCAGGCCGCGCAGGTCCAAACCCGTGTCGTAACCCATTTGGCTGAGCATCAGCGCCACATCCTCGGTCGCCACATTGCCAGTGGCACCCGGCGCAAAGGGACAGCCGCCCAAGCCGCCAATGGAGGCGTCAAATTTACGAATGCCCTTCTCCACGGCCGCGTAGACGTTGGCCACCCCCATACCGCGGGTGTCGTGGAAGTGACAGCTCAACTTGTCCGCCGGGCACACCGCCAACAGGGCGTCGAGCAAGCTGGCCACCGCCGCCGGCGACGCCGCGCCGATGGTATCAGCCAGGACAATTTCACTGGCGCCGGCGTCAAGCAGCTGACCGGCCAAAGCAACCACCTGCTCGGTGGTAATAATGCCCTCAAAGGGACATTCCCAGGCGGTCGCCAAATAGACCTGGGTGCGAATACCGTCGGCACGCCCCAGCTCCAGCACCTCGCGGCAGACATCCACCGCCTGGGCGGTACTCATATTAATATTGCGCTGATTCATCGTCTCGCTGGCTGCCACCACGAGGCCAACCGTTTTCACACCCTGGCTTTTTGCCATATCGTAGCCACGGCGATTGGGGATCAGCGCGGAAAACTCATAGTCACCGGCGGGTAGGCCGGCGACCACTTGATCGGTGCCGGCCATCGCTGGCACCGCCTTGGGCGACACAAAAGCACCCACCTCTATATGGCGCATGCCGGCGGCCAATAGCGCCTCGATCAATTGCCGGCGCTGAGCGGGCTCGAGTACCCGCGGCTGATTCTGCAGCCCGTCGCGAGGACCGACGTCGTTGATAATAACGCGCTCTGCCATTAGCCGATCACTCCCTGCTCTTTTAGTTGCTGCACATCGCCCAGCTCGTAGCCCAGCACATCGCGCATCAATTCATCGGTGTGCTGCCCGAGCAGCGGAGCCGGGCTGAATGACTCTTCATTATTGCGCGACAACTTGATCGGGCAGCCCGGCGCCTTGGTTTTTTGGCCATTGGGATGTTCGCAGTCCACTACCATATTGCGGTATTGCACCTGCTCATCAGCAAAAACCTGGCTAAACTTGTTCACTGGCGCGACCGGAATGCGTTTGGCATTGAGCTTATCCAACCAGTTTTGGGTGATATCACCGCGGAAAATTTCCGCCAACGTGGCATCGATAAACTCCTTGTCCGCCAGGCGGCCCGGCTGACCGTCGTACTTGGCGTCATCAAAGGCCGGGCAATTCACCACCTCTTTGAGATTCTGCCAGAAATTATCGGTAATCACCGCGATCACCAGGTGACCGTCGGCCGTGGGGTAACTGTTGTAGGGCACATGCACGAAGTGGGCATTGCCAATGGGGTGAGGGTCTTCGCCCGACAGAAAATGCATGGTGGCCATATAGTTAAGCAGTGACACTTGGACATCCAGCATGGAAATATCCACGTGTTGACCGACGCCGGAGACATTGCGCTCAATAATCGCCGCCATCACGCCCATAATGCCGAACATGCCGCCCCCCAAATCGCCGATCGGAATCCCCGCCCGCACCGGCTGGCTCATGTCTTCGCCGGTAATCGACATACCGCCGCCATAGGCCTGAGCTACCTGGTCAAAGGCCGGGCGCTTGGCTCCCGGCCCCTGCTCACCAAAACCGGTGATCGAACAGGTGATAATGCGCGGATTCACTTTGCTGAGGTGTGCATAATCAATTTTCAACTTGCTGGGCACACCGGCGGCGAAGTTGTTGATCACCACATCGGACTCTTTGACCAATTCGTAAAACAGCGCCAGGCCGCGCTCCGTTTTAAGGTCGATGCTCATGCTGCGCTTATTGCGGTTGAGCGTAATAAAGTAAGCGCCCATGCCGTCAATAGAATTTTTCGGGTCACTGGCCAGCAGTTTGCGCGTACCCTCACCCGCCAGTGGCTCAACCTTAATCATGTCGGCGCCGAGATCGGCCAGCGTCATGGTGCAAAAGGGGCCCGACAGCATATGAGTCAGGTCTAAAACGCGAATTCCCGCTAATGGCTTATTCATAAGACTTCCTACATAAATGTCCGCCATTCACGACGGCGACTGGCGACGCACGAATACAGGGCGGAGTGCAATAACGTAAGTGGATTCTCACACAAACTAAGTTATAATGATATAATGATAATCCATTATACGCAATGTGTGGGCGCGACCATCAATGCCGAACTGTTCTCATAGCCAATCACTGTTTGACAAGCTTTGGCACAGCCACCAAGTCATGCCGCTGGGGCCAACACGCAGCCTGATCTATATCGATAGGGTATTTTTGCACGAGCGCACCGGCAGTATCGCCCTGCAGAGCCTCGCCGAAAAGCGGCGCAGCATCGCGCGCCCGGCTCAAGTGTTCTGCACCATGGATCACATCGTCGACACCACTCCCGGGCGCAGCGACGACACCCTGATGCCCTCTGGGCAGCAGTTTATCGAGGCAACCCGCCAGGCGGCCAACGCCGCCGGCATCACCCTCTTTGACCTCGACCACCCCGACCAGGGCATCGCCCATGTGATCTCGCCCGAACTGGGCATCGCCCTGCCCGGCACCACGCTGGTCTGCCCCGACAGCCACACCTGCACCCTCGGTGGCATCGGCGCCCTGGCCTGGGGCATCGGCTCCACCGACGCCGAACACGCCATGGCCACCCGCACCCTGGATATCGAGAAACCCAAATCGATGCGCATCGTGGTGGACGGCCAGCTGCGCCCGGGGGTCAGCGCCAAGGATCTGATCCTGCATATCATCGCCCGCTTTGGCGCCCGTGGCGGCCGCGGCCATGCCGTCGAATTCGCCGGACCAGCCATCCGCGCCATGGCCGTCGAGCAACGCATGACGCTGTGCAATATGGCGGTGGAGTTCTCCGCTTTTACCGGTTTTGTCGCACCCGACCTCAAGACCATCGCCTGGCTAAAAGGCCGCGACTACAGCCCCAGCGGCCAAGCCCTCCAACAGGCCGAAGCCTACTGGCTAGCACTGAAAAGCGACGACGGCGCACACTTCGATAGCGAGCTGCATGTCAATGCTGACGAGGTGCGCGCAACCGTAAGCTGGGGTAGCAACCCCCAGCACGCGGTGGCCGTCGACGGCCGAGTACCCGACCCCGCCCACTGCAATGACCCGCAACAGCGCGAGGGCATGGAAAAGGCCCTGCACTATATGCAGCTGCAGGCGGGCCAGGCAATGCACAGCATCAGCCTCGACGCCGCCTTTATCGGCTCCTGCACCAACAGCCGTATTGAAGATTTGCGCGCGGCCGCAGCGGTGCTAAAAAATCGGCATATCGCCACAAATATGCGCGCCGTGTGCGTGCCCGGCTCGGGCAGAGTCAAGCGCCAAGCCGAGCGCGAAGGCCTCGACAAAATTTTTGTTGCCGCCGGTTTTGAATGGCGAGAACCCGGTTGCTCCATGTGTTTTTACGCTGGCGGCGAAACCTTTGGCGCCGGCAAGCGGGTCATCTCCAGCACCAACCGCAATTTTGAAGGCCGCCAGGGCCCCGCAGTCAAAACCCATATTGCCAGCCCAACAACGGTAGCCGCCTCAGCGGTACTCGGCCGCATTGGCAGCGCTGAGGACTTGCAGTCATGATGAAAGCCTTTGTTCAACACCGCGGTATTGCCGCCGCCATGCTGCGGCCCAATATCGACACCGACGCGATTATTCCCAGCCGCGAAATGAAGCGGGTATCCAAGCAGGGGCTCGGTGAGGGCCTGTTTGCCGCCTGGCGCTACACCCTGCCCGGCGGCCGCGAACTCAACAGCGACTTCATACTCAACCAGGCCGACTATCGGGACTGCAGTATTCTGCTCGGCGGCAGCAATTTCGGCTGCGGCTCCTCACGCGAGCACGCGGTGTGGGCTCTGGCCGAATACGGCATTCGCTGCGTGGTCGCCCCGAGCTTCGGCAGCATTTTCTACAATAACTGCATTGCCAACGGCCTGCTGCCGCTAACACTGAACGAAGCGCGCATTGCCGATATTGCCCAGTGGGTCAGCAGCGCCCCGCAGCGTCACCAATTGGAGATCGACCTGGCAGCACAAACCCTGCTTTGGAACCAACAGTGCGAGCCCTTTGATATCGACGACAGCGCGAAAAACATGCTGCTCAACGGCCTGGATCGCATCGACCTGACGCTGCGTCACCGCGACGCCATCGATCACTTCGAAGCTGCGGACCGAGAGCGGCGCCCCTGGGCCTATCTACAGGGGGCAGCAACACCGGCCGCCAAAAGCATCAGTAATAGCTGATTGCAGAGATAGGAATTACTGATTTTTATTTATGGCCTGCGCCACTTAACATCAACACATCACAACACCGCCCAGGCACACAGGAGACTGCTATGCGCCCCCATGTAGAACTGATTGATGACAAAGATTTGATCTGGCACGTCGCCGAATTTGAGTACGCCAGCGGCAGCGCCCAGCAGCAAAACCTCTGCTACGACGAGGAAGACGGCTCGGTATCCGCCAAAGTGAAATTCACCAGCGATTGGCAGCGCCCCAGCGGCGTACACAATGCCCAAACAGAGTGGTATATCCTCGAAGGCGAGGTCACCCTAGGCGAACAGCAACTTGTTGCCGGCGACTACTGGGCGGCCCCCAAGGGCGTTGTCACCCCCGCGATCAAGGTCAAACAAGGCACGGTCATCCTGCTGTTTCGTGAATACGGTGACTGGCAGTTTGAGCCCTGCGAACAGGACAAAGACTTTGTTCGCGAAGACCAAAAATTGGTGGTTGCCCACAGCAGTAAAATGGACTGGATTGACGTGGAAAGTGGCAGCCCGATGCGCTTCGACTTAGGCGGCACGCCAGTGCCCGGCCTGTATATCAAGATGCTGTTTCGCGACGAGAAAACCGGCTTCTACACCCGCTTAATCAAGGCCAAACCCGGCTGGCGCGAACACCCACTCGCCCACCACCCCGTGTTTGAAGAGGCCTACTGTCTGGAGGGCAGCTTCCACTACAACTACGGTGAAATGTGGCCAGGCACCTACTTCTTCCGCCCGGCACTGGTGCGCCACGGCGACTTTACGGCCGGCGACGAAGGCACCGTTTGGCTGCTGCGCTGCGACGGCGACCTGGTTGACTGGTACACCGACAACGCCTCTGTTGAGATGAAAGGTGACGCCGTTAACTGGGGGCCGGAATACCCGCACACCGAGGCACCCGTGCTGTTACAACCAGTGCGTTCGCGCTCTATCGGCCCGATGGAAGATCCGTCTTACCAGTAGGACCCAGCCGCGCTGAATCCCCTGCGCAGCGGCGACGCACGCAGGCGACCACGAGGTACAAGGCATGCACAGCAAGCAGTTCACTTTATACCGCCGTCAACACCACGGCCCCAACCCAGTGCGATGCTGTGCATGGCTCGCCCTGGCCCTACTGCCCGCCTGCCAAGACAGCAGTCAGCGGGCAGAACTGCGATACCGTGAGCAGCCCATCAAAGCCACACAGCTATCAGCCGGCTTTATTGGTGTTGGCGACCTCGATGGCAACAGCGACAACGGCTTGGAAATCTTATTATCAACACTTGTCGAGCAGACCCCACCGGGGCCGCCAAACGCCGCCTCGCGCGGCGCCCTGCGCATGTTTAATACCCAAGGCTGCGACAGCAAAGATGGCCGCTGCCTAGATGGGCCGTGGAGCGAGAAAATCCTTATCGCCACCACCGATGCCCAGGGCTATCCCTTTATCAACACACCGCAAATTTTTGATGTCAACCAAGACGGCCAACGCGACATCGTGGTGCAAACAGGGTTTTTAACCACCCTGGGCGGTGCCCACTTCTGGCTAGACGGCAATGATCTCAGCGGCCCTCAGCCACCGCAGCAACACTTCTTTTCCCTGGCAAATACCACCCTCGCCAGCAACCAGCTTTTTTTCTGGCACGAGACCGAACAAGGCGATATCGATGGCGACGGCCTGCTCGATATGGTGACCACTTCCGCTAAAACTCAGCGCCCCGACAACCCACTGGGCTCGCCTGACGGCAAGGAAGAAATGAAAGTACAGCTCTATCGCAATAACGGCGGCAGCGACCCCGCAACCATGTTCGATTACAGCGAGATCACCGCCGTCGACACCGCGGGCAATACCGTCGACAAGCTAGGCGGGGTATTCATTAAACTGCACGACATCGATCACGATGGCGACCAGGACATCGCGCTAAGCCAGTTTTTTGGCCACCCCAACCCGAGCCCTGCGGTGCCGGCGCCATCGCTGGTCTGGCTGGAAAACGACCTCGCCCGCAGTGGACAGTGGATTTATCGAATTATTGATAACAGCATCGGCTTGGGCTACCACATGGAGTTTGCCGATATAGACGGCGACGGTGCCGACGAATTGATTGTCGGCAACCACAACAACGACGGCGACCCGCGGTTTCAAGACGACGACGGCAATCTTACCGTACCGCCAGGCCTGTACTGGTTTGATATTCCCAGCGACCCGCTGGCAGACCGG
>NZ_JBFIGO010000129.1:0-6388 GCF_041602295.1 Spongiibacter sp.
GTAGCAAGTAAATCAATGGGGTCAGAGTCATTGATTTTTACTTTGCCGGCGGCAAGCTCGGCTCGCCCCCTGCGTGGTTAGCACAAAGCAGGGGGCGGCTCAGAAGTAGCTAAGCATGGGTCTTAGTTGATCGCCCGCTCGCGTTCTTGCCAGTGGGGTTCTCTCAGAACTTTCTTGAGGATTTTTCCGGTGGGGTTGCGCGGCAGTTCGGTATAGATCTGCAGGCGGCGGGGGATTTTGTAGCCGGCGAGGCTGGGGCGTAAAAATTCGATCATTTCGGCCTCGCTGAGTTGTTGGCCTTCGGCCAGTACCACGCAGGCCAGCGGTGTTTCGCCGTATTGGTCGCAGGGCACGCCGATGACGGCGACATCGGCCACGGCCGGGTGTTGGCTGAGGACGTTTTCGATTTCGATGGGGTAGATGTTTTCGCCGCCGCTGATGATCATGTCTTTGATGCGGTCGCGCAGGTAGATGTAGCCGTCGTCGTCAATCACGGCGGAGTCGCCGGTGTGTACCCAGCCGTCGATCAGGGTTTCGGCGGTGGCTTCTGGGCGTCGGTAATATTCCTGCATATTGGCATCGCAGCGCACCAGCAGTTCGCCGGTTTCGCCATTGGCGAGGGTATTACCGTCGCGGTCGACCACTTTCACATCCACCCCGGCCTGGGGGCGGCCGCAGGAGGCGAGCAGTTCGGGTTTGTCTTGGGCGGCGCGGCGGTGGTCGTCGGCCGACAGTGATACCACGGCGCCGCAGGTTTCTGTCATGCCGTAGACCTGATAAAAGTCGCAGTCGAAAATCTTCAGGGCGGACTGCAGCAGGGCGCTGTTGATCGGCGAGGCGCCGTAGACGATTTGTTTGAGGTGGCTGAAATCCCGCGAGGCGAGGTCGGGCACCATGTGGATAAGCGCCATAATCATCGCCGGCACCATAAAGGTGTTTTCAATTTTGTAGTGTTCCAGATCGTTGGCGATCTGGAAGGGGTCGAAGGTTTTGTGCAGCACGACGGTGCCGCCGGACAGCACCGGCAGCAGCAGGGTGCCGGCGCCGCCAATATGGAAGTTGGGGGCGCTGACCAGGTCGCGGCTGTCGGGGCTGAATTTTACGCTCCAGGAGGCGCTGGTCATGCAGTACAGCGACAGGATGTTGCGCTGGCTTAACACGACGCCCTTGGGGCGGCCGGTGGTGCCGCTGGTGTAGAGCTGCAATATCGCCGCGCTGCTGTCAGCGCTTAGGTCGATGTTGTCGGCCTGGGGAAGGGCGGCCAGCCACTGGGGCCAGCTGTTGTTGTGGTTGGCCAGTACGGCGAGCTGCGGGCAGGCTTGTTGTACGGCGTCGCAGAGCGTGGCGAGTTCTTCGTCGGGCGCTACCAGCAGTTTTGCCTGGCTGTCTTCGACAACATAGGCCACCTCCTCGGGTGCCAGGCGGTAGTTCACCGCGCACAGCACGGCGCCAATGCGGCTGCAGGCCAGTAGCAGGCTGAGAAAATCGGGGCAGTTCTGGCACATGGTGGCCACGCGGTCACCCGGCGCGATGCCCAGTGCCAGCAGGCCGGCAGCAATGCTGTGCGACTGGGCGGTAATGGCTTGGTAGCTGAGCGACTGTTGCTGGTAAATCAGGCAAGTGCTGTCGCCGCGCACGCGCGCGTGATAGTCGACGAACTGGTGTATCTTCATGGCCCGGAGCTCCTTGGCATGTTCTCGGTATTATTTTTTTTAGGCAGACAATGTAAAACGCGCTGCGCGTTTTTGCCAGTCGCTCTGCGTTATCGCTGAACGCTTGTTCCCGCCTCAGCGATCAATGGTGTTGCTGCGCCGGTATTCGCCGGGGCTGCTGCCGGTCCATTTTTTAAACGAGCGAATAAAGGCGCTGGGCTCGGAAAAGCCTAGTTGGTAAGAGATGCTTTTAATATCCAGCTCGGGCTCGGTGAGCAGTTCAATCGCCAGGTCGCGCAGCAGTTCGTGCTTGAGCTGGCGGTAGTCGCAGCCTTCCTGGGCCAGGCGGCGGCGCAGGGTTTGCGCGCCGATGCCCAGGGCGGTGGCGATTTGCTCGTAATTGGGCAGCTGGGGTAGGGATTTTTTCAGGTAGCGGCGGATTTGCTCGGTGTAGCTGCCCTCTTGGTTGGGCATGTGCAGAAATTCATAGGGCACCCGCAGCAGGTATTCTTCCAGTTCGGCTTTGCTGCGCAGCACTGGCAGGTCGAGCAGCCGCCGTTCGATCACAAAGCCGGTGTGGGCCTGCTGAAAGCGGGTTTCGGTGTGAAACAGGTAGTGGTATTCGTCGCGGTGGCGGGGTGCGGGGTAGTGCAGGTTAACCCGCAGCAGCGGCAGTCGGGTGCCGCACAGCCAGCAAAAAAACCGGTGGTGGCTCATCATATGCTGTTCGCACTGCCAGGGGCTGAGTTCGTAGCCGGGGTCGGCGTCGAGGCGGTAAAAGGCGTATTGCTCGCGCATATTCAGGCTGATGCGAAAGCCGCAGTCGAACAGGTTGAACAGCTCAATATGGCGCTCCAGCGCCTGTAACAGATCGTCACTGTTGTGGGCGTATCGCACCAGTGCCGCCATGGTGCCCGGGCGCTGGGGGTGTTTGTTATAGCCCAGTGATTCGTCGTTGCTCAGTGCGGTGACTTTTTCGAGCAGCTGGGCAAACTGCGCCGGGCGCACCCGCGCTCGATCGCTTTGTATTGCGCTTTCAGAGATTCCACAGCTGCTTAGCAGCGCGCTCAGCTGGGCTTGCGGCGGTGTATAGCGAGCAGTAATCGCGTGCACAAAGGCCGATGAAATGGTGCGATGATCGCTGGCGCTCACGTGTTTGTCTCTCCATTGCGCGTTTGTCTTGGCGCGCCAGTCTACGCGCCCATGTAAGAAAATGTCTATTGTCTGTCACTGCGGATCATTGTGCCAGCGCGGGGCTGCGTCCAATCTTTGCTGCACGAATTTTCCTGCAAGCTGAGAGAGCGATTATGAGCAACAGTGCTTTTATCTACGACGCCGTTAGAACGCCGCGGGCCAAGGGCAAAATGGGCTCGCCACTGAGTCAGGTGAAGCCGGTAGACCTGCTGGCCGGCCTACTGAATGGTTTGCGCGACCGCCACGGCCTAGACACCGCGCTGGTGGATGATGTGGTGATGGGCTGTGTGACGCCGGTGGGTGAGCAGGGTTCCTGTATCGCCAAAACGGCGGTGATGAAAGCGGGCTGGGACGAGTCGGTGGCCGGTGTACAGCTCGATCGTTTTTGCGCATCGGGTCTGGAGGCGGTGAATCTGGCGGCAATGAAAATCGCCTCGGGCTGGGAAGAGCTGGTGGTTG
This sequence comes from Spongiibacter sp., assembly GCF_041602295.1. Lineage (GTDB taxonomy): Bacteria > Pseudomonadota > Gammaproteobacteria > Pseudomonadales > Spongiibacteraceae > Spongiibacter. The sequence goes on from NZ_JBFIGO010000129.1 coordinate 3,306, forward strand.
CCGGCGGTGTGGAGTGCATGTCGCGGGTGCCGATGGGCGCCAACGGCGGTGCCTGGGGCGAAGACCCGCAAACCGCCTTTGATACCGCCTTTGTTCCCCAGGGCATTGGCGCCGACCTGATTGCGACCATGGAAGGCTTCGACCGCGAGGCGGTCGATGCCTTTGCGGTGCGCTCTCAGGAGCGCGCAGCGGCGGCCCGCGAGGCCGGCTATTTTGACGGCTCGGTACTGCCGGTGAAAGACGGCAACGGCATGGTGATTTTGCAGCGCGATGATTTCATCAAGCCCGGCACCACGGTAGAGAGTCTGAGCAAGCTGAAGCCGTCGTTTGAAATGCTCGGCGGTATGGGTTTTGACGATATCGCCCTGAGCAAATACCCCCATGTCGCGCGCATTAAGCACGTCCATCACGCCGGCAACTCCTCGGGGATTGTCGACGGCGCGGCGGCGGTATTGATCGGCAGCGAGGCGGCTGGCCAAAAGCTGGGTCTGAAGCCGCGCGGCCGGGTGGTGGCCACGGCGGTTACCGGCACCGAGCCAACCATTATGCTGACCGGTCCCGGGCCGGCGACGTGGAAGGTGCTGGAGAAGGCCGGGATGAAAATCGACGATATCGATCTGTTTGAGATTAACGAGGCCTTTGCCTCGGTGGCCATGCGCTTTCAGAAAGACACGCAGGCGCCCTGGGAAAAAATTAATGTGAATGGCGGTGCCATCGCCATGGGTCACCCGCTGGGCGCCACCGGCGCGATGCTTATTGGTACGGTTCTCGATGAGCTGGAGCGCCGCCAGCAGCGCTTTGGCCTGGTCACTCTGTGTGTGGGTGGCGGTATGGGTATTGCGACCATTATTGAGCGAGTGTAAGGCGCGGTTCGCGTATTTTTCCGAATTAACAGAATAGGTAAGTCCGATGACTGGAACATTCCACTACGAGAAAGACAGCGACAATATCGTTACCGTGACCATGGACATGAGCGGTCCGGTGAATGCGATGAACGACGAGTATGTCGCGCTGATGGGCGCGACCATTGACCGCCTGGAAAGCGAGCGCGACAGCGTGGCCGGGGTGGTGCTGACCTCGGCAAAAAGTAGCTTTTTTGCCGGCGGTGATATCAAGAGCATGCTCAGCCTGGTGCCCGGTGAGGGCGAGGCCGAAATGTTTGCCATGAACCTGCAGATCAAGGGCATGCTGCGCCGGCTGGAGCAATTGGGTCGGCCGGTGGTGGCCGCCATTAATGGCGCGGCGCTGGGCGGCGGTTATGAGATCTGTCTGGCCTGTCATCACCGCGTGGCGCTCAACGCCAAGGCGGTACAGGTGGGGCTGCCGGAAGTGAGCCTTGGCCTGCTGCCCGGTGGCGGCGGTATTGTGCGCATGGTTAACAAGTTCGGTGTCGAGCGCGCCATTATGCCGCTGCTCGAAGGCACGCGCTTTAACGCCGAAAAAGCGCTGGCGGCCGGTCTGGTCGAGGAGCTGGCCGACGACGTGCCGGCGCTGCTGGCCAAGGCCAAGGCCTGGATCAAGGCCAACCCCGAGGCGCAGAACCCCTGGGATGTGAAGGGCTTTAAAATTCCCGGCGGCAATGCCAAGAACCCCAAGATCACCCAGATGCTGCAGGGCGCCAACCCCATGCTGTTCCAGAAAACCCGCGGCCTGGTGCCGGCGCCGGTGAAGATTCTGGATGTGGTGGCCGACACCCTGCGGGTGGATTTTGACACCGCAATGGAAATTGAAGCGCGGGTCTTTGTCGGGCTGGTAACCAGCCCGGTGGCGAAGAACCTGATGAACTTCTTCCTGCAGATGAACCAGCTCAACGCCGGCGGCAGTCGCCCCAAGGGTGTAGAAAAATCGTCGGTGAAGAAGGTCGGTATTCTCGGCGCCGGCATGATGGGCCAGGGCATTGCCTATGTGTCGGCGATGGCCGGCATCGAAGTGGTGCTTAAGGATATCAGCCAAGAGGCCGCGGAGAAGGGCAAGGCTTACAGCGAAGGTTTGCTCAGCAAGCGCGTCGCCAAGGGCCGCATGACGGAAGAGAAAAAAGCGGCGGTGCTGGGCTTGATCAAGGCCACGGCCAATGCCGACGAGCTGCAGGGCTGCGATTTGATTATCGAGGCCGTCTTCGAAAATGTGGAACTGAAGCACCAGATCACCACCGAGCTGCAAGGCAAGCTGGCGGACAACGGCGTGTGGGGCTCGAACACCTCAACCCTGCCGATCACCCTGCTGGCCGAGCCGGCGACGCGGCCGGAAAACTTTATCGGCATCCACTTTTTCTCGCCGGTCGACAAAATGCCGCTGGTGGAAATCATTACTGGCGAGCAGACCTCGGATGAAACCCTGGCGCGGGCCTTTGATTACGCCCAGCAGATTCGCAAAACCCCGATCGTGGTCAACGACTCTCGCGGCTTCTTTACCTCGCGGGTGTTTGCGACCTATATCGAAGAGGGCGCGCAGTTAATTGAAGAGGGCGTCGATCCGGTGCTGATCGAAAACCTCGGCCGCGCCATTGGCATGCCGGTGGGGCCACTGGCGGTGCAGGACGAGGTCAGTCAGCAGCTGGCGGTGAAAGTCAGCGAGACCAACCGCGAGCTGGATGAGCGTCTGGGCGACAAATTTGCCGCTGAAACCGCCAGTTACCGCATTGCCAGCCGCATGATTAACGACTTTGGTCGCGGCGGTCGCGCTCACGGCGGCGGTTATTACGACTACCCGGAAAACGGCGAAAAGCAGCTGTGGCCGGAGTTGTATTCGCTCTACCACAAGCCCGAGGTCAGCGTGCCGGTGGCGGATATCAAAGACCGCCTGTTGTTCCGTCAGGTGGTGGAGTCGCTGCGCTGCTATGAAGAGGGCGTGATGAACCGCGTGGCCGACGCCAATATCGGTTCGATCATGGGCATTGGCTTCCCGCCGCATACCGGGGGTGTGCTGCAGTATGTGAACACCTATGGCCTCAAGGCCTTTGCCAGCCGACTGGCCGAACTGGAAAGCCGCTATGGCGAGCGCTTTGCCGCGCCGCAAATTCTGCTCGACAAGGCGGAAAAGGGCGAAACCTTCGTCTAAAGCCCAGCTCGGCGCTGCCGGGCTGA
>NZ_JBFIGO010000130.1:0-6344 GCF_041602295.1 Spongiibacter sp.
GCAGCAAGGCCGCCTCCGGGTAGCGCGCCGAGGCAAAGATAAAAAACGCCGAATTCGGCAGCGGGCTGTCGGTGTCGGCGGTAATCAGCCGGTCGGGCTCGGGGCCCGGGTAAGTGCTCTGCCCGGCCTGCGCCCAAAACTCGCAGTCGTAACGGTCTAGATAACAAGCATCGTCCAGGCCGTGAAAATCTCCCAGCCGCAGCACATGGCTGACCCTGCCCAGCTTATCCAGCTCCGCCAGCCCGTCCTCATCCAGACGCACCGGATTGATCAACACCAGCGCTTGCTCGTGGCGAACAATCACCATATTACGATTCATCCGCATCCCCGGCCCCATGCGGATACTGCCGCGCAGCAGAAACACGTCGGGGTAGAGCTGACGCAGTGCGTCGTGGGGGTATGCCGCTGGAAACATTCTTCCTCCTTGAAGGTCTCGTTCAGCTTTACTGGCAGGCACTCCTGCACAGCGCTTTGCTTTCTACCTTAAGTTCAGCGGGCAAGCGGCGCAAGCGCTGCTATCGAGCCGGGCCACTCGCCACACCGCACAGGCAGCCGAGTACCGCGCAGCAGGCAGCGCAACAAAAAAAGAAAGAACAGGGAGAGGAAGTGCCCAGCGACCTAGCACTTGCAGGCCGGCCGCTGGCTGGCGAGTGCTTAGCGCGGCTCGCAGATAAAGACTGGAATATCGCGCTCGGTGCGCGCCTGGTATTCATCGAAGTCGGGGTAGAGTTCGCACAGCCGTGGCCAGGCGGCCTGTTTTTCTTCGGCGCTGAGGCGGCGGGCGCGCAGCGGCGTGCTCTTGCCACCCACGGTAACGGTAATGTCGGGATGAGCGCTGACATTGTAGTACCACACCGGGTTTTTCGGCATGCCGCCCTGCGAGGCCACCAGATACACGCTGTCGCTGCCCTCGCTCACCGGCAGGTAAATCAGCGGGGTTTCGCGCTTGGCGCCGGTTTTGGCCCCCTTCATTTCCACCAGGCAGATGGGAAAGCCGCCGGGGAAGTTTTTCCACAGCCGGCCATTGGATTTTTTAAATACCCAGACATTGGCGCGCGAATAGTACTTCATCACCTTGCTGACCAACGGCACCAGCTTTTCGGGGATGGCTTTAACCTGCTTGTCGCCACCGGCAGTAGCGTTAGGACCTTTGTTCATGTGTTCTCCGTCATCAATGTGTTGCGCCGCTGCCCTTAGCAGTGGCGGTAATTCGCTTTGCGTTTTTCTAAAAAGGCGGCGATGCCCTCGGCGGCATCGGCGCTGGTCATCAGCTCGCGCATGGCACGGCCCTCGGCCTCCAGTCCCGCCTCGCCAACCTCGTCGCCCGCCGCCTGCAGGCAGCGGTGAATGCGGTCGATGGCCAGTTGGCTGTGGGCGGTAATGTCTTCGATCAGGGCAATGGCCGCAGCCCGTTCCTCGCCCTGCTCGGCCACCAACCGCGACACCAGGCCCATTTGCAGGGCTTCTTCCGCTTTAACGCTGCGGCCGGTGAGCATCAGGTCGGCGGCGCGGGCGCGACCGATCAGCGCTGGCAGCAGTTGGCTGCCACCGTAGGCCGGCATCACCGCCAGCTTGATTTCCGGCAGTGCCAGTTTGGCCGCCGGGCCGGCCACCCGCAGGGTGCAGGCCAGTGCCAGCTCCATGCCGCCGCCGTAGGCCAGGCCCTGAATGGCCGCCACACTGGTAATGCTTGAGCGGTACAGGCGCAGCATCAAGTCGCGCGCGCGGTCACACTTGGCAAAGCCCTGCTCCATACTCAGCGTCGCCGACTCTTCCAGATCGGTGCCGGCAGAAAACGCCCGCCCCTCGGCGGCGATCACCAAACCGCGCAGGCGGCGGCGCTCGATTTCGTCCAGGCAATCTTCCAGCCCCTGCAGCACCGCATTGGTAATGCCGTTCAGCTTGTCCGGGCGGCTCAAGGTAAAAATGGCGTAAGCCTCGCGCCACTCAATATGAAACCCTTCGGTAGTCATGTGTCGCCCCTCCCTGCCGTGAATTAGCCGGCAAGGCTAGCAACGCCGCGGCCGCGCGACTAGCGAAGATGAAGGGACGCCGCCATTGTCGCACCAAATCGGCAACTGTGGCTGCCCCCTCCCGGCCGGTCAGCCAAGGGCTAGAGCCAAAACACCAGCAGCGACATCAAGATAACGCTGAGCGCGCGATAGCCCACCTGAATCAGCAGCAGCTTCAGCCCCCAGCCGCAGAACAGATTGTCGGACAGCATCGCCGGAAAGATCACCAAGCCAGCCAGCAGCACGCCCAGCTCCAGTGCCATCTCCGCACTGGAGACGGTTATCATGCTGTGCAACAGCACCACCGCCAGTGCCTGCAGCGCGCTGGCCAGCACACTACCCACTATCGGCAGCCGCGACTTTTCCAGCGTCTGCGGCGTTTTACCCACACAGGCCAGCCAGGCATTGCCAAACAGCGCCGGCGAATACCACAGTGCGCCGAGCACCATGCCGGTAATCGTCGCCAGCAATACATCGATCACATCTACTGCCACGCCGCGTCCCTCCTCACTCTTAACCCGCGCCCGCCAGCGGGGCCGACATATGGCTATAAACACTATAGCCAATCAGCGCCAGCGCTACCCACGCCAGCAGGCCGACCACCGTTACCCGCCAGCCGTCGGGGTTAAGCGAGGCGCAAAACGGCCGGCACAGGGCGTAGCCCAAACCCTTGATCAGCACCTCGAACACCAGCTCCACCAGAACATGGCCCAGCAGGCGCAGCGCGCCGCCGAGGGCCTCTCCGGCGATATCCGCTAATGGCATAAGGGCCTCCTTGATTTCTGGGTTCTGGGTTCTGGGCAAACTGCGCCCTGCCCTTGCCGCAACAGACTCAAGCATAGCGGCTGGCGCTGGGGGCGATCTACCGGCTGTTTAGTTTAGCTGCGTAGTTTTGGGGGGATGGTTTCGGGGGATGGTTTCGGGGCATGGATGAAGGCGGCATTGTCCGGTCGGGCTGCGCCTTCGCTCTTGCCAGGCCAAGAGCACCCCACAGTGCTAAGAAGCCAGGGGGTGGAGCGACTTGGCGTCAATGGTGTTTACCCCATTGCTAGTCCTTTGAGGGGTCTACCTCGTTGCGAGGTTTCTTAGCCTTACTTCTCTCCGCTTTTTCCGCTCTCCTATTCTTCTTCCGCTCATTTTTATCCGTTACGATCTTAAGCGCTTCCGGCTTCGTTAGATTAGGGTGTTTAGCCAGTAACTCTGCGACCCGGTCATCAACCTTAGTCATTGCTGTTCCTCGTGGTTTTTTAAAATGTAGAACAATGGCGACCTACCTCAAAACGCTAGAGCGTGGAGGTAGAAAGCCAGTGCTGTTTGGGGAAATACAGAACCCATGACCCTGAGCCCATTGATTCCTTAACCGTGGCTGCGGCCTGAAAGCGCGATAATACGCTCATTTTCTCTGTTGCGGAGGGTTTTGGTTTCGCCGTGCTGGGCGACTGGCTGCCTCTTTGCGCGCCCAAAGAGAAAGTCAGCAAAGACAATGCGCTTTGTGCATTGAGCGCCGCTCGTCGGCGACCCGAAGGGCGAGGCATGCAATGCCGAGTAAAAAGGGCAGCCCGCACCACTGTCGTCGGCTGTCGCCGCCGACTCCCTGCGCGCGATGCGACTAGCAACCAAGACTCTGACCCCATTATTTCGTTAACCCGGTACCGGCCTGCGGGCCCGATAACACGTTCATTTTCTCTGCTGCGGATGGCTTTGGTTTCGCCCTGCTGGGCGACTGGCTTTCTCTTTGCGTGCCCAAAGAGAAAGTCAGCAAAGAGAAAGGGCACCCCGCATCACTGCCGTCGGCTGTCGCCGCCGATTCCCTGCGCGCGGCGCGGCCAGAGCGGGCCCTGCGGAACTCGCTGCGCTCAGACAGTCCTCGCGCAATTCCCGCACTGGCCACGCCGTGCTCGGCAGCACTGAGGGGCAGGGGCTTGGGCAGTGAATTTAGGCTTTACTGCAATGCCCCCTACTCAGAATCAATAACGATGACCCCATTGATTTGCTGACCGGCCCAGCCCGTCGCGCAATCAGCATTTTGGCTTTTTCAGATTTCGGCATGAACATTTTTTGACAATTTTCGGACGCTCCCCCGGCATCACGCCGACCCCCGCCCGGCATTCACTGAAACACTGCACGGCGGCGTAATATTCCGCCTGCTTTTGTGAACAGGTTTTTGGCTTTACTGGCGGTGCTTGATACTGAAACGGCTCAGGCAGTTTATAGGGAGCTGCCTCTGCCGAAGATCGAGAGGGGGAATAAATTCTCTCAATGTTCTTCTTCCTCTCCGCCAGGGCCTCGGCCTCACTTTGCTGCGCCGCTTTCGGCACTACCAGTTGCAACGCCTCCCCCTGCGACCGGTATTTCGCCGGAATCGCATCACCGAAATGCTTTACCCCGTTTTCGTCAGTCCAAGTGTATATCTCCGCCGAAATTGTGGCCGTGCCAAGCAGAAAAATCAGTGCTAATACCGCGCTAACCGTTTTATTCATAAGTAGATCCATCTACGCGTGATGTGTGAACAGTACAAAATGTGGGATGCAGGCAGCCTTCCTACACACCGTTTGGCTACATCTTATAGTGGCTTTTGTGCTGATCATCGCGGTTTCACGCCTGTTGGGCAACAGGCGTCTTGCTACGCCAAAAGCCACCAGCCTATGCATGCTGAGCTTCGCTTACCGGCAAACGGGGGGACTAAGTATATCGGGCCGGGTGAAAGCCGCCGCTGCAATGCGTTCCGCCAGCACGGGCGCAGCGCACCTCGTAGTTCCCGCAATGGCCACGCCGTGCTCGGCAGTGCTGAGGGGCAAGAGCTTGGGCAGTGAATTTAGGCTTTACTGCAATGTCCCCCTACTCAGAATCAATGACTCTGACCCCATTGATTTCTGGACAACAGCAAGGCAAGAACCGAACTGGGTTGGCAGCCCCGCCCCATCGAAGAAGCCATCGGCGAGGCCATTACCTTTTACCGGCAGCATCGCCGCAGCAGTTGAGCCAGGACACAGCCTGCGGCCCGCCACTCCCAATAGTATCCCCAGGGACAGGATGAACCCGACCCCAGCTTCCCTGCGGAGGCTAGCCCGTTGATTACGGCCGCACGCGTGTCATAACCGGCTGACCTGAGCCCACTTATCTAGAATGGTAATCCCCCCGATAATTAACGGGGGGATTACCATCAAGGATGTTGTTAGCTTACCGCTTACCAAAAGAATACAGAGAAATTTCTGCATCAGTTGAGTTGTTTTAATTTAGTTACGGCTTCTAAATTCCTCCATAATTGGGAGGGAAATGCGTCGATGGGACTATAGCTACGTCCATCGCCTGGGATCAAAGGTCTACCATCCCATCTCACGTCATAGACCTTGTAATCATTTGTCGAGATTATTTTGGTAATTCCAGAAATGGCATTATCGATTTCAATAGAAAACCGATCGTAAATACGTCTATCTATCGCTATCTTAAAAATGTCTTTAAAATTTCCTAGTGGATTCTTGACGTGAAAGACAATACTCGGCGGCTTAAGATCTCTATCGCACTGGCTCCAGCTTGGCGCCCAAATCTCGGTCGACAAGAAGACTACATTATCCTTTAATTCTTCGTCCTTCATGTATTTGCAAGCCCATTTTTTATTATTTTCATAATTCCAGGTCATGCGTCCGAATGAAAGGGAGCCGCCTCTTAATTTCCCTCCAACCATTATACATTGTGAACTTCGTATAGCCGCTTTAGCGTCTGCAAGAGAAATTATGTCGTCGAGGCATGGAAAACATTTCTCCCATATTGACCAATCATAGAATCGGGTCGTTGTGTCTGGCATGCGAATTAACCAGACACGAGCAATATATTCGAATGGATTTTTACTAAGAGTAATCGTCATATCAATCTAATCCAGGCGGGTGTATTCCTGGGACAGTTTACTTAATTCGTGATTTCGGGCCGGGCTTTTTCTTTCGAAGCTCTCTTCCTGTCAGTTGCTCCAACGCTGTGACAAACGCATCGTCGCCAGCCGGCCTCCCTTTCTTCCGGCACTGCGACGAAATGCACATGATTACAGTAGGCCAAAATCGAGACGCCCGCGTCGCTTTTGCGCCTCGAAACCAGATCTAGGTAATACTGATAGTCGTCAGCGCAGCAAAAGGTCTTCATGCGCCACACACCGCGCTGGGTGCTATGGTGAGGGTAATTTGGTACAACCAATCGCGGCATCCTTGCCATTTCTTTACTCCTTGATTCGCCTACTTACTTCACTATAACTAGCATGCCTAAATTAAGTAAACTGTCCCCGGAATTCCTCGGGCTTTTGACTGACCTGTATGCGCCTGACTTGTAAGCGCTTAGCCAGGC
>NZ_JBFIGO010000131.1:0-6316 GCF_041602295.1 Spongiibacter sp.
ACGAAAAGGAGCCAATATATATGGAACACAAGTTCTAATGGGGGCCGCTCGCGAAATCCTCCTGACGTTGAGTTCTCGCTCTGCTTGGGGTGGCTTTACTATCCAGCTAAATAACATACCCCAACCGACGCTAGACGACAGTACTGAATGACCCAATACCGGCTCAAATCACTTGATTTGATCGGAAACTTGTTGAGCCCCCACTCCACCAAACACTCTTCCTAACAGCACTTGGGAAGGCCTGAAACCCCGGTTAATCCGGGGTTTTTTGTGCCTGTTCGATTGACCCGCCCCGCGCGCCTGCCCTTACTTTGCACGCCACCCTCCCAACAACGCAGTGATCCACATCAGCGGGCAGGTCGTAGGCCCTTGTCTATAGTAGAAGCTGGTCGCGCTGCCAGCGAACACGGACAAGGCAGCCCCGCTAGCAACGGCACAACCTATCGTATTGATAACATCAATCGATTTCACCAGCAGGCTAAGCTTGCCGTAGTGTTGCCTTAGTCGCCGCCATATTGGCGGCGACCCAGGGCGCCAGCGGCGCGCAACAACGATAACAGCAACGGGAGATCGTTATGGACAGCAGCAAACAGCAAGGTCAGTGCCCGGTTATGCACGGCGCCATAACCAAGCAGGCCGGCCCCGGCACCGCCAATGCGCACTGGTGGCCCAATCAACTAAACCTGAAGATCCTTCACCAGGGCGCAGCCAGCAGCAACCCCCTGGGCGAGGACTTTGACTACGCCGAGGCCTTTAATTCGCTGGACTTACAGGCCGTTAAAGACGACCTCTATGCACTGATGACTGATTCGCAGGACTGGTGGCCGGCGGACTACGGTCATTACGGCCCGCTGTTTGTGCGCATGGCCTGGCACAGCGCCGGCACCTACCGCATTGGCGATGGCCGCGGCGGCGCCGGCTCAGGCGCTCAGCGCTTTGCCCCGCTGAACAGCTGGCCGGACAACGGCAATCTGGACAAGGCGCGGCGCCTGCTCTGGCCCATTAAGCAAAAATACGGGCAGAAGATCTCCTGGGCGGATCTGATGATCTTGGCCGGCAACTGCGCACTGGAATCCATGGGCTTGAAAACCTTTGGCTTTGCCGGTGGCCGCGAGGACATTTGGGAGCCCGAAGAGGACGTGTACTGGGGAGCCGAGCGCGAGTGGCTGGACGAACAGCGCTATGAGGGCGACCGCGAACTGGAAAACCCCCTCGCCGCCGTGCAGATGGGACTGATTTACGTAAACCCAGAAGGCCCTAATGGCAAACCCGACCCGCTGGCCGCCGCCCGCGACATTCGCGAAACCTTTGCGCGTATGGCAATGGATGATGTGGAAACCGTCGCCCTGTGTGCCGGCGGCCACACCTTTGGCAAAACCCACGGCGCCGCCGACGACTCCCACGTTGGCCCCGAGCCCGAAGCCGCCCCCCTTGAGGCCCAGGGCTTTGGCTGGCACAACAGCTACGGCACCGGCAAAGGCGGCGACACCATTACCAGCGGCCTGGAAGGCGCCTGGACACCGACGCCGACCCAGTGGGACAACAGCTACTTCGACACCCTGCTGGGCTACGAGTGGGAACTGTGTAAAAGCCCCTATGGCGCCCAGCAGTGGACCCCGAAAAACGCTGCCGGCAAAGACACCGTACCCGACGCCCACGACCCCGCCAAGCGCCACGCACCGATGATGGCGACCACCGATATTGCCCTGCGGGAAGACCCGGCCTACGCCAAAATTGCCAAGCACTTTCACCAGCACCCCGATGAGTTTGCCGACGCCTTTGCCCGCGCCTGGTACAAACTTACCCACCGCGATATGGGGCCCGTGGCCCGCTATCTCGGCCCGGAAGTGCCCAGCGAAGTGTTGACCTGGCAAGACCCGCTGCCCGCCGTCGACCACCCGCTAATTGACCAGGGCGACATCGCCGCCTTGAAAAAACAGCTGTTGGCCGCATCGCTAACGGCGAGTGAATTGGTGTCCACCGCCTGGGCATCGGCCGCCACTTTTCGCGGCTCCGATATGCGCGGCGGCGCCAATGGCGCGCGGCTGAGACTGGCACCGCAGAAAGATTGGCCGGTGAACCAACCCGACCAGCTGGCCAAGGTATTGGCCAAGCTGGAGGCCGTTCAGCGCGATTTTAATGCCGCGCAGTCCGGTAATAAGCGCGTATCGCTAGCCGACCTGATTGTGCTGGGCGGCAGCGCGGCCATCGAGAAGGCCGCCAGCAGCGCTGGTTACAAGGTTAGCGTGCCGTTTACCCCGGGCCGCAGCGATGCCAGTCAGGCGCACACCGACGTTGAGGCCTTTGCCCCTCTGGAGCCGGTCGCCGATGGCTTTCGCAATTATGTGAAACAACGCTATGCGGTGCCCAGTGAGGAGCTGCTGCTCGACAAGGCGCAACTGCTGAGGCTGAGCGCGCCGGAGATGACGGTACTGGTCGGTGGCATGCGCGTGCTCAACACCAATGTCGGCCACAGCCAACACGGCGTATTCACCCAGCGGCCGGGCGTATTGAGCAATGACTTTTTTGTGAATTTACTCGACATGGCCATCGAGTGGACGCCACAGAGCGCCGACGGCGAAATTTTTGACGGTCGGGATCGCCGCAGTGGCAACATCAAATGGACAGCCAGCCGCGTCGATCTGGTGTTTGGCTCCCATTCACAACTGCGCGCCCTCGCCGAGGTCTACGCCGCGGCAGACGCTCAGCAGAAGTTTGTCGACGACTTTATTCACGCCTGGACCAAGGTGATGGAGGCCGACCGCGTCGACCTTCGTTAAAACACCAACACCCCCGCCCGAGCCGCGCCTAGCGTCCGCCGTTCGGGCGGCTTAGCTCCCTCAAACCACCCACTACTGCCAAGTCAGGCCCGGCATTGTTACGCGGACCCGCCAAACACTAGCCGGCAATGTTGATTAACCACGCAACAAGGACCACCTGGGGCACCGTTAACAGCGGCAAAAACAGCGCCGCCCGCCAACTGGCGGTGCGCTCCTTCATCACCATAATTTCGGTGTAGTCGGTACTGACACCTGTCATTAAAAAGGCAAAGCTATTGCCCGGCGCTCCGGCGCGATTCAGCAAGTCGGCAGCGATCGGCGTAGAACCTTCTGAGCAGACTTCAATAATTGTGGCGGCGACAATCGTTGCCGCCAAGCCCAACAGCGTCGGCCCAAAATAACTTTCAAATACGTCCATCGGCATCGCCGTGCGCAACAGGGTCGCCAGCAAGATGCCAAAAAGAATCCAGCGCATAACCATGCGCGACTCTTTAATGCCATCGGCAAACATGGCTGAAAAAAATGCCAGGTCAAAACGGGTTGCGCTCAGGCCCATACGCGCCTGCTGCCAAAAATTAAAATCGCGAGACAATGAAACAGTATTCGCGTTTGCCGGCAGCACTCCCCGACGAACAAAATACTCAAATAGCAAACCACTAGTGACGGCAATTAACATTGAAAGGCCAATAAAGGCCAGCGTCCACTTCCAACCAATCAGCGCGAATAAAATCAGTGTCAGCGAAAATGAATTCCAGGGGCTGGCGATTAAAAACGCCATAACTTGACCGAGACTGGCGCCGCGCTCATAAAGCTTGGCGCCGACCATGAGTATGCCGTGGCTGCACAGGTCGAGCAGCACACCGGCAGCCGTGGCCCGCAAAATACCCCGCACACCACCGCCATCGCCCAGCACCGACATCACAAATTCACGGGGCACGCGGGTGAGCAGCGACAGCATCACCACGCCCAGCACCAGCCCCCACCACATGGTATTAACCAGTTCAAACACGGATTGCGTGGCCACCGTCAACCACGGCACAGGGGCAATATCGAGCCACGCCAACACATAAAGCACGCTCACCGCCGTTAGCGAGCACCACAGCAAGCCATCGAAGCGCTGCTGAGGGTGGCAGGGCGGCGGGTCATCGCCGCCGTGGCAAGACGCGTGCTGGGAATGCTCAGACATAGGGAACTCCTCGCAAACAACCGGCGACCAGCCGCCGGCAATCGCCGCGCCGACTTAGCCGGCGCGCTCCACCCACAGGCTGATAGCTATCAACAATAGTGCCACCATGACATAAGGAGCGGTGGTATGGAATGCGTAGATAAAGGTACCCAGCATCGGACCGATCACCACCCCCACACCTTGCGCGGCGGTGACGGTGCCCGCCGCCGCGCCCTGCTCATCGGCCGACACGGCATTCGCCGCCAGTGCCGACACAGAAGGGTAAACCCAACCCATGCCGGCCGCCGCCAAGCCAAAGCAAGCCCACAGCCCCCAGGTCGACTCCACAAACAGACTGAGCATAAAGCCGACGGCAGACACCAGCGCACCAATGCGAATTAAACGCGCCGGGGGTTGCGACAATTTGCGCAGCACGCTCTGCGAGATAATTAACGCCACCCCCACCACAGTGAGGGCAATACCGGCGACCTGCGCCGCCTCGCCAGCCGGCAGGCCGAGTTGATCCAAGGCAAAAAAGCCCACGGTTACCTGCGCAATAGACACCGAAAATGAGGCGGAAAAGGCCACCACAATCGGTTGTCGCAGGCGGCGATCACGCAGTGCCGGCGCCTTGCTACGGGGCCCCGCCTGCGGAGGCAATTTGGGCACCCGCCACCACACCAGCAGCAGCGCCAACACCGGCAACACCGCGGTGACATACATGGGAAAACCCAGGCCATAGGGCGCCAACAAACCGACAAAGCCCGGGCCAATCACCATGCCGGCGCCACTGGCCGCGCCAAGCAGAGCCATGGCACCGGCGCGCTTATCGGCCGCGACATTATCAGCCACGGTAGCGGCGGCGGTTGCAGGCACAGCCGCGTAAAACAGGCCCACCACCACGCGACCCACCACTAGGCCGAGAAAAGCCAACATCGGCATCAGTTGATGACGCAGCGACAAATCGATAAACAGGCAAAGCGCAAAATAACTAACACTAAAACCACAGAGACCAATCAACAGGATGGGACGGCGTCCGTAGCGATCACTGAGACCGCCCCACCAGCGCGCACAAAGTATCCAGGTAAAACCGCCCATGGTCATCGCCGCACCGATATGCCAGGGCTCCAGCGACAGAATCCGCGCCACCGGCCCAACCAGTGCGACAAAGGCCATAATCGCCAAGGTGCAGCTGAAGTTCTGAAACATCAGCGGCGCCAGACTAAAAGAGGGCGACCCCGGCGGCGATGTAGGAGCCTCATTCATGTCGACACATCCTCAACGAGTAAACTCGTTAGATAAAAACAGTCCGCGATAATAGGCTAAGCAACCGCGGTATAGCGCGGCGGCGGTCTCAGTCTGTTAAAAACCCATAAAAAAAGCCGCGCTGGGCGGCTTTGTACAGGCTGCCTGCGGGCTAGTTTTCATCGCTCCAGCGAAAATCTTTATAGGCCTCGCGGATATCTTTCTTGCTGAGCTTACCGGTGGCGGTGTGCGGCAGCTCATCGACAAACACCACATCGCCGGGTATCCACCACTTCGCTACTTTGCCGTCAAACCACGCTAACATTTCCTCGCAGTCGATACTCTCGCCCTGCTTGAGAATCACCAGCAGCAAGGGGCGCTCGGTCCACTTGGCATGGGGAATACCGACCACTGCCGCCTCGGCAACTTTGGGATGGTTAACCGCGCAATTTTCCAGCTCGATCGAGCTGATCCACTCGCCGCCGGATTTGATCACGTCTTTCAGCCGGTCGGTAATCTGCATGTAGCCGTGCTGATCAAAACAGGCGACATCGCCGGTTTCAAACCAGCCGTCATCGTCCAGCGTCTGACCGTCGTAACCGTAGTAGTCGTTGACGATCCACGGGCCGCGCACCTTAACAGCCCCGGAGCTTTCGCCATCCCAGGGCAATTCATTGTTATCGGCATCGACCACTTTGATCTCTACGCCGAAGGACGGGCGCCCCTGTTTCAGGCGAATTTTGTTGTACTCCTCGTCGCTGAGCCCGTCGAGCTGGGGCGGAATGCCGCCGTTAAAAGTGCCCAGCGGATTCATCTCGGTCATCCCCCAGGCTTGCTGGACCTCGACACCGTATTTATCGCGGAAGTCGCTCATGATCTTCAGCGGGCAGGCCGCGCCGCCGACCGTTACCCGGTTCAGAGTGTCGACACTGTTACCGGACTTGCCCAGGTAGTCCAGCAGCGCCAGCCACACGGTGGGCACACCAGCCGAGGCGGTCACCTTCTCCTCATTGATCAGTGCGCACAGGGTTTCGCCATCGCCCATCTTCGGGCCGGGCATCACCAGTTTGGTACCGACGATAGGCGCGCTGTACACCAGCCCCCAGCCATTAACGTGGAACATCGG
>NZ_JBFIGO010000132.1:0-6297 GCF_041602295.1 Spongiibacter sp.
CCTCATAATAATTATTATCGGGCGGTCATCTATCGCTCTTGTTTTTCGCCCGGTGAGCGCCTGCCCCACTGTAGGGGAAGGATTGTTTTTAAAATAAATGGCCTAGTTTTTCATTAACAGGGCCGGTGATTCTACACTCAAGGCTGTTAAGCAGTCCGTGCCTTTCTATCGAGGGGGTGGTAGGAAAATTGCGGGAATTGCACGCCGTTCCTTCGGTAGTGGGGCAGTACTTCCTTAACTGCGTAGGGCGCTTACGATCAGTTCGCAAAGCCACTGGCTCTTATTTTTTCTACTCAGCTTACCGCGCTGGTTGAGGTTAAAGTTCTCCCTCAATAATGCTGAGCATAGCGTGTGCTGAGTTGCGCGAATTTAAGTTCATTTTACGCAAATTTTGTTATGGCTGAAGGCTGCCAGTGCAGCCCCGCCAAACGAATGCCTCAGGTACAAGCCGAAATCAAAATAGCAATTGCTACGATGATCGAGGCTACATTTACAGACAATCGCATTTTGGAAGTGATGATTGTGAACATGATTAGTGCTCTCATTACTCCCGAGCCGACTCAGGAAGTTAAAAACCTGAGTTTTAACGTGGTTGGCCGCCACGCCCGAAGATAGAGGAGGCCTCCTTTAGCTTCGGGATTGCCGCCTGAGGTACTAACTCAGTTGGCAGGGCGTAGTACCTTACCTCTGGTTGTTCTACAGAATTACTCTGTAGAGTCCTTGGTAAGCACCCCTCACTGCATGCAGGGTGTCCGGTCATCCGGGGCTGTCTGCGGTGTTTTTTAGTTCTCTACCAGCTCAACGCCCCACCAGTCTGATACTCAATCACTCGCGTTTCGAAGAAGTTCTTCTCCTTACGCAGGTCCATGATTTCGCTCATCCACGGGAAGGGGTTCTGGGCGTTGGGGAACTGCTCTTTCAGGCCCAGCTGCGACAGGCGGCGGTTGGCGATGAATTGCAGGTACTCTTCCATCATGGCTGAGTTCATGCCGAGCACGCCGCGGGGCATAGAGTCTTTGGCGTATTCAATTTCCAGCTGCATGCCTTCCACAATCATCTGGGTGACTTCGGCCTGGAATTGCTCGCTCCACAGGTGTGGGTTTTCCAGTTTGATCTGGTTGATCATGTCGATGCCGAAGTTCAGGTGCATGGACTCGTCGCGCAGGATGTACTGGAACTGCTCGGCAACGCCGGTCATTTTGTTGCGGCGGCCCATGGACAGGATCTGGGTGAAGCCGCAGTAGAAGAAGATGCCTTCGGTGACGGCGTAGAAGCCAATCAGGTTGCGCAGCAGTTCCTGGTCGGTTTCGGGGGTGCCGGTTTTGAAGTTGGGGTCGCCCAGCGCGCGGGTGTGCTGCAGGCTCCAGGCGGCCTTTTTGGCGATGGACGGCAGCTCGCGGTACATATTGAAGACTTCGCCTTCGTCCATGCCCAGTGACTCTACGCAGTACTGGTAGGCGTGGGTGTGGATGGCTTCTTCAAAGGCCTGGCGCAGCAGGTACTGGCGGCACTCGGGGTTGGTGATGTGGCGGTAAACGGCCAGCACCAGATTGTTGGCGACCAGCGAGTCGGCGGTGGAGAAGTAGCCCAGTGAGCGCATAACAATGCGGCGCTCGTCGTCGGTCAGGCCTTCTGGGTTTTTCCAGCAGGCGATGTCGGCGGTCATGTTTACTTCTTGCGGCATCCAGTGGTTGGCGCAGCCGTCGAGGTATTTCTGCCAGGCCCAGTCGTATTTGAAGGGCACCAGTTGGTTGAGGTCGACATGGCAGTTGATGATGCGCTTGTCTTCCACGCGCAGGCGCGCAGCGCCCATTTCCAGCTCTTCCAGGCCGGCGGCCACGTCGAGGCTGTCCAGCGAGGCGTTGGCTTTGTCCCGTAGCGCCTGGGCGGTGGGCGCGGCGGCAGCGGGCGCGGTTTGGCTGGCTACTGCCGGTGCCGGTTTGGCTTCGGGGGCGGCGGCCGCTTCGGGTTGGGCTGCGGCTTTGGGTTTGGCGACGTCTTGTTCGTCTTTGTCGAAATCGTCCCAGCTAAGCATTGGTGATTCACCTCGGTCTTTTATTTGTGCATGGCGCAATGGTTATGCGGTGTGGGGCGCTGTGCGCCCCTTTGTGGGCCTATTACTGGCAGGCTTCGCAGTCGGGGTCGTCCAGCGAGCAGGCCTGCGGTACTGGCGCGGGGGCCGGTGCCGCTTGCGGCGCGGCAGAGGCCGCCGCTGCGCCCGACGATACCTTGTTCATAGAACCCTGGCTGACGGTGGACTTCTCGGTGGAGCTGGCCGCCAGTGCGCGCAGGTAGTAGGTGGTTTTAAGACCACGGAACCACGCCATGCGGTAGGTGATGTCCAGCTTTTTACCGGAGGCGCCGGCAATGTACAGGTTGAGTGACTGGGCTTGGTCCAGCCATTTCTGGCGGCGGCTGGCCGAGTCGACCAACCAGCGCGGCTCAACTTCGAAGGCGGTGGCGTACATGGCCTTGAGGTCGTCGGGGATGCGGTCGATTTTCTGCACCGAGCCCTCGTAGTACTTCAGGTCGTTAACCATAACCGCGTCCCACAGGCCGCGGGCTTTGAGGTCTTTAACCAGGTAGGGGTTGACCACGGTGAACTCGCCGGACAGGTTCGATTTGACGTACAGGTTCTGGTAGGTCGGCTCGATCGACTGCGATACGCCGGTGATGTTGGCGATGGTCGCCGTCGGCGCAATGGCCATCACATTGGAGTTGCGCATGCCCTGCTGTTTAACGGTGTCGCGCAGGCTGTCCCAGTCCAGGGTTTGGCTTTGGTCGACGTCGATGTAGTCGCTGCCGCGCTCGTCGATCAGGGTTTTCACCGAGTCGATGGGCAGAATGCCGCGGCTCCACAGCGAGCCCTCGTAGCTCTGGTAGCTGCCGCGCTCTACCGCCAGGTCGCTGGAGGCTTTAATGGCGTAGTAGCTGATGGCTTCCATCGAGCGGTCGGCAAATTCCACCGCCGCGTCTGAGGAGTAGGCGATGTGCTGCTTGTACAGCGCGTCTTGGAAGCCCATCAGGCCCAGACCCACCGGGCGGTGCTTGAGGTTGGAGTTCTCCGCCTGGGGCACGCTGTAGTAGTTAATGTCGATAACGTTATCGAGCATGCGTACAGCGGTTTTGATGGTTTTTTCCAGCTTGGCCTGGTTCAGCTCGCCGGCGACGATGTGCTGGGCGAGGTTGACCGAGCCGAGGTTGCACACCGCGATCTCGTCTTTGCTGGTGTTCAGCGTGATCTCAGTACACAGGTTGGAGGAGTGCACCACACCGACGTGCTGCTGCGGGCTGCGCAGGTTGCAGGGGTCTTTGAAGGTGATCCACGGGTGGCCGGTTTCGAACAGCATGGACAGAATTTTGCGCCACAGGTCGGCGGCTTTCACGCGCTTGTACAGCTTCAGTTCGCCGTTGCGGGTCATTTCCTCGTACTGTTCAAAGCGCTCTTCAAAGGCCTTGCCGTACAGGTCGTGCAGGTCGGGCACATTGTTGGGCGAGAACAGCGTCCACTCGCCGTCTTCAAACACGCGCTTCATGAACAGGTCGGGGATCCAGTTGGCGGTGTTCATGTCGTGGGTGCGGCGGCGGTCGTCGCCGGTGTTTTTGCGCAGCTCGAGGAATTCCTCGATGTCCATGTGCCAGGTTTCCAGATAGGCGCACACCGCGCCCTTGCGCTTGCCGCCCTGGTTAACCGCTACGGCGGTGTCGTTAACCACCTTCAGGAAGGGCACTACGCCCTGTGATTTGCCGTTGGTGCCTTTAATGTAGGCGCCCAAACCGCGCACGGGGGTCCAGTCGTTGCCCAGACCGCCGGCAAACTTGGACAGCATGGCGTTGTCTTGAATGGCGCCGTAAATACCGTGCAGATCGTCGGGCACGGTGGTCAGGTAGCAGCTGGACAGCTGCGGGCGCAGGGTGCCGGCATTGAACAGGGTGGGCGTCGAGCTCATGTAGTCAAAGGAGCTGAGCAGGTCGTAGAACTCGATGGCGCGCGCAGTGGGGTTGTCTTCGCGAACGGCCAGACCCATGGCGACACGCATAAAGAAGATCTGCGGCAGTTCGATGCGCACTTCATTGCTGTGAATAAAGTAGCGGTCGTAGAGGGTCTGCAGGCCGAGGTAGTGGAACTGGTGGTCGCGCTCGGGCTTGATGGCAGCGCCGAGGGCGGCGAGGTCGTAGCTGCGCAGTTCGGGGGCGATCAGCTCCAGCTCGATGCCTTTTTGAATGTAGACCGGCAGGGCCTGGGGGTAGTAAACGGCCATGTCGTGCTGGGTGGCACTGTCGGCCACACCGAGAAAACCCAGCGCTTCGGCGCGCAGCTTGTCCAGCAGCAGGCGGGCGGTGACCAGGCTGTAATTGTGTTCTTTTTCCACCATGGCGCGGGCGGCGATCACCAGCGAGGTGTTGATCTCGTTTTCAGACACGCCGTCGAACAGGCTTTTCAGGGCTTCGTCGAGCACGGCTTCGGCGGAGACGTCTTCCAGTCCTTCGCAGGCCTCGTTAACGATGAATTCAAGGCGACCCAGGTCCAGCGGTGCTTCGCTGCCGTCGGCGCGTTTAACGCGGATGCTGGGGTGGGTTTTTTCACCCAGTTCGGCGCTGTGCTGGGCGCGGTCTTCGGCGCGGGCGGCGCGATACAGCACATAGGCGCGGGCGATTTTGTGTTCGCCGCTGCGCATCAGTGCCAGTTCAACCTGGTCTTGAATTTCTTCAATGTGAATGGTGCCGCCGCTGGGCATGCGGCGCTTGAAGGTGGCCGACACCTGATCGGTAAGCTTGGCCACGGTTTCGTGAATGCGGGTCGAGGCCGCGGCATTGCCACCTTCAATGGCCAAAAAAGCCTTGGTGATGGCCACGCTGATTTTGTCGTCGGTGTAGCCGACCACTGAACCGTTGCGCTTGATAACGCGGATTTGGCCGGGCGCCGTGGCGCTGACGCCGTCCTGCTGGGGGGCGGCAGGCGGAATAGTGGTGCTGTTGGAACTACTTTCTTGTGGGGTCTGCATGGTGTGTCGGGCCCTTACTATGCTGGTCGCGTATTGTTGGTGGTAATGCCGCAGAAAAACGAATGTCTGCGGTTCGCTGTACGGCGTTGTTGTGCCCTAAAAGGGACGATTTTTTTTGTCTACAGCTTGATCTCAGGCGCCGGTCAATGCTAGGTGACGGCCGGCGTTGCTACCCATATATGGGGTTTTTTGAAAATCTGGATACAAGATAATGCGGTTTTCGGGGATGTGCAAGCACCAGATCTTGTGGGTGAGCTGTGGATAAATTGTGGGTAAGCGGGGGGTAAAAAATGCTCTGCGCGCAAGTGCCCGCCAGCTGGGCCTTAGCGCCCAATGACCCATGTTGACGGTGACCTGAAGGCGCTCTAGACGGAATCTTTATAAGAAATTTTTTTTTATACGGCACTGCCATAGTGGCGGGGTTTGCCGCTGAAGCTGGCGTTTTCCTGAGCAAAGGCGATGAGGTGTTCCAGCTCGGTGCTGATCTGCACGCTGTCGCCAATATGGAAGTCGCGGTGGCTGGGCAGCAGGGCTTCTACCACGCTGCCGGTGGGCAGGCGCAGGGTGTAGGTGGTGGCGCTGCCGGAGAACACCTTGCGCTCGACGGTGGCGCTCAGGCCGCCGAAGTCGCTGAGCACAATGTCGTCGGGGCGCAGTAGCACGTCTACCGGAGTGCCGCTGGGCCAGGGGTAGGCGCGGTTGCCGATAAGCGCGCCGAGCTCGGTATTTACGGTGTTGGACTCGGCGCCGACCATGCCGGGCAGGAAGCAGCCCTCGCCGATAAAGTCGGCGACGGTGCGGTTGGCCGGTTCGTGGTAGAGGTTGAAGGGGGTGTCCCACTGCTGCAGCTGGCCGTTGTACAGCAGGCCGACCTGGTCGCTGAAGGCGAAGGCTTCGTGCTGGTCGTGGGTGACCAGTATGGCGCTGATGCCCAACTCCTTGAGGATTTCGCGCACCTCCAGGCTGAGCTTTTTGCGCAGCTCGGCGTCGAGGTTAGAGAAGGGTTCGTCCATCAGCAATAGCTGCGGATTGGGAGCCAGGGCGCGGGCCAGAGCGATGCGCTGCTGTTGGCCGCCCGACAGTTCATGGGGGTAGCGCTGCTCGACGCCGTCGAGGCGAACCAGTGACAGCAGGCGGCGCACGCGCTGGTTTTGCTCGCTGCGCGGCAGTGCTTTTAGGCCAAAGCGAATATTGTCGTAGACGCTGAGGTGGGGGAACAGCGCGTAGTCTTGAAAGACCATGCCGATGTGGCGCTGCTCGGGGGGCAGTTGCTGGCCGGGTTGGCTGAGGC
>NZ_JBFIGO010000133.1:0-6224 GCF_041602295.1 Spongiibacter sp.
ATAGCCACGCCGACGCGTGGCGGCGCTACGGCGACGGTCTGGGCCGCATACTACAGCGCCAGGCCGACGCGCCGACCACGTTAATCCCGACCCTGCCTCCGCCCTCGCAACTGGCTGTCGCCACCCCATCGCAGAGCATTAGGCTGCTGGATTTTTTGCGCCTGCGACGCTGCGCCCTGCAGCAAACCTTAGCGGATAAAAACAGCATTCTCGGTCGTCATGGCGACAGCGCCGCGCAGCTTATCTTTAGTCTGCGCTTTCTCCACGAAGTAGACGACTGCACTGCCCTGCTGCGCGCGGCCGGCGACACCGAACTGGCGAACAGTCTGCAACAGGCCAAAGTCGCCAAGCGCGCGGCACTACCCCAACTGTTATTTCGCGCACTGCTGGCCGGCCCCGAATTTCGACAGTTATGGCACAGTCCCGAGCAACAGCGCCAAGCCTATCCGCCCGGGCAGCGCGATCGCGCCGTATTGGCGCTGCAACGCTGGCAGCAATTACAACTGCAATGGCTCAGCGCCAGCCACTACCATCACTACAGTGAAGTCATCGGCTTGCTCAACGACATCCGCCACGGCATGGGCGGCGAACTGCTGCGCTTTCAACATCAGGCGCTAAGCGGCCTGACCAGGGCCAACGCCCTGCTTACTCAGCGCGTAGCAGGCCGCCCCCTGTGCCTGAGCGGCGCGCCTACCGCGCAGGCCATACGCTACCAGGCTTTGCTAAAACGGCGATTTATTGCTGACCTTCAGCCGTTGGCAGCACTTGCCAGCCGCCACCAACACCAACTCATGGCAGCGCTAAGCCCGCTTGAAGAAACCCTCGATCGCGCCCTGCAAGCGCATGGCGCAGGGCTGCCAGCGGCTTACCGACAATGGCGCAGCCAGCGCGACGCCTTACTGAAGTCCGTGCAGGACAGCCACCGCCAACATGTTTTGCTGAACAGCCAGCTTATTGCCCAATGCGGCCTGACACTGGGCGCGGCGCCCTAGTGTGGGCCTTACTATAAACGCAGAATAAAGTCGCCGCCGCGCGGCCGCCCGAAGAATTGCACCATGCTGTTATACAACTCGCTGCCCGCCGGTGGCGACAATCTCAGCTGGCCGCGGGGAACCCCCTCGGCATCGACCACAATACTGCCGCGCAGGCGCAATGGGTTATTGTCGTCGATGCGCAGTTGCAGGGCTCCGCCATCACAACTCAGTTCCGCGCGAATTTCTCCCAGCGCATCCAGGCCCGCCACATCACCGCTGAGCTGATCGACCCGCAGCTCGCCGACGAGTGTCTGACAACCGTCGGCGCTGATCACGGCCTGCTCTATCTCAGCGGAGATAAGCCCGTCAAATCCCATACTGGGCATTTGCACTGCCCGCAGCAAGGGTGCAATACGCCCCCTCAACTCCAGTGCCGACACAAGTACCTGCCCATCGCTGACACCCAGCTGGGCATTGAGTTCGGCCGGATCGGCAACACGAATGGCCAAGGGCTGCTTGCGCAACAGTGCCAAGGGTTGAATGCGCCATTGCAGCTCCCGCAGCAACAGCCCTCGATAGCTGAGGTAGCTAAATTCACCCTGCCACAGACTGCCCGATTCAGCGCCCAGTTGCAGGCCGGCAACGCGGCTGCGCAGTAAATCAGCAAGTGGCCAGGCTGGCGCGCGCCACAACACACTGCCGAAAAACACCAGCAAGCAGGCCGCTATCACCAACACACGCTTCACGGCGTACCACCTAGAGAGACACGCAGCGACACTTTGCCCGGCACATCGAGACGGCCCATCGCCAGCGAATGCAGGGGCATGCCAGTCATTAACAAGGCATCGACAAAACGCACGGCACTGTTATAGTCCGCGCTGCTCACCTGAACGCTGTAGCGGCCAGCCGCCTGTGGTTCAATGCGGCTAATCGCCAGAGAAAACTGCCGTGCGGCACTGGTAATCTGCTGCTGGGTAGACCCGGCGGCCACAGTGAGTTGACGACCATTGCCGTGGGCAACTCGAATTTGCGCCGCGGCCTCCTGCATCCAAAGATAAGCATCACGGCGCTGCTCTAAACGCTGCGCCGATGAATCTCTGGCCTGTAGTAAGGGCTGCCACAAGGCCAACCAAAGTATCAACGGCAGGCCGACAAATACGCCGGCGAACACCACCTGCTGTTCGCGCTCGGAGCGAGCACTTAACCAATTGCGCAACCTATTCACTGAGCCGCCTCCCGCAATTCCAACTGCCCACT
This sequence comes from Spongiibacter sp., assembly GCF_041602295.1. GTDB lineage: Bacteria > Pseudomonadota > Gammaproteobacteria > Pseudomonadales > Spongiibacteraceae > Spongiibacter. Next base: position 2,232 of record NZ_JBFIGO010000133.1, read on the forward strand.
GATGCCGCTATCCTGTTGGCCAAAGGCCCCGCGACTCACCGCAAAACCCTGCTTGGCCAAGGCCGCCACCCAGCTGTCCACCGCGCCGTAGTCCTCGGCGTCGACCAACAATTTAATGGCTTTGCCGTCATAGTTCAGCTGCTGAATTCGCAGCGCCGCCCCTCCTTTGCTGGCTCGGGCGATGCGTTCCAGCCAGGGCAAAAACTCACTGTCGCTGCTCGCCGCCCCCTGTAAGGCATTGAGCTGGCTGCGCATTTGACTGCGGGCATTCACCACCCGCGCGCCGGGGAAGGTATCGCGATAAATCGCCACCATCCCCTGCTCATAGCGATCAATCTGGCGGCGGTTATCCACGACTTCCAGCCCGAGCTGTAGCCAGTGCAGGCCCAGCAATGTCAGCAGCAACAGCAGTGGCCAGCGCAACCTCCGCAGCTCTGAGTGACTTTCCTCACGCGCGGCATAGTCGCCACTCAGCAGGTTTATCGGCCATGGCCGACACAGAGCAGCGATGACTTCAAGGCGTTGATTGAATGTTTCAGGCGGTGCAGAAAATTCACTGAATACCGCCTGCGGCGCCATATCTCGCTGGCAATACAGCGCTGCGCTCGCGCCATCGCCCGCCACCAGCTGCCACCAACTGTGCAGGTTTTCACTCTGCAAGGCGGTGGCGGCATTATCTAGATGCACTGTCGCACGCTGCTCATCCAGCAAAACCACATTGCTGGGCAACATGGCGTAATCCGGCAGCATCGCTTTAATTTGTAAGCCGCTAGACGCCAACATGGCCTGCCACTCATCCATATGCCGGCGCTCGACAACCAGCACATCGCAAGCTTCGTTGGCGCGAATTCTTCCACAGGCCAAATGCAGCGACTCCAGGTCACTACACAGCTGCTCCTCTAGCTGATAGGGCAGCGCTGCCAGCCCCACCTTGCCGCCCTTGGGCAGCACCACGCGCTGCCAGCTCACCCACTCGCCGGGCACGACAACATAGCAGGGAAGTGCGGCAAAACGCTCGCCGAGCGCCGCCAGTGACTCGTCCACCGCTAGCGTGCCGCTGTCGATGGCCCGCGCCGAGGAGACATCCCAATGCAGCCAGTGCAACTGCGACTCCCCCGGCGCGGGCATTGCAAGCAGTAATCGTTCGCTCAAAAAATTTCTCCATATTCCCGCGCATAGGCATAGGCCTTGCCATTGCGCAGTACAAAACGACTGTACAGGCGCAGCTGTCGCTGCTCATAAAACACATCGGCAAGACCAAGAAAATACTGCGACTTCACCGCAAGCCCGGCCTGCAATGGCGCAGCGATCTGCTCCTCGTCCGCCAACGCCAAGCCGGCAATAAACTCTTCTACTGACGGCCAGCCACCGGCGGGCCGCTCATTGATCACCCTCTTAAGCTGCTCAACCGCCAAAACATTGCCTATGGCCGCCGCCAACAGCGGCGCGTCATCCACCGACAGGGTATTAATGTTCAACGGCGTTTCTATCTCTGGCAAGGCACAGAGAAAAGGCGACAATTTATCCCATTCGCCCTCTTCAAATTCGGCAAATAAGCCCAGCTCACTGAGTGAGTCGACAGGCTGATTAGGCGGTAAGAACGGGTAGTCCCCGCCGCTGTAACTCAAGTCTTCAGCACCGTAGACCCCCTCCGGCGCAAAATCGACGTCGATCCAATCACTCAGGCGCTGGCCAATCACCTGGGCACGCTGCACATCAATATCCACATTCAGCAACAGTAGCTCAAACAGCTGTTGAGCACCGCTGCGCTCCCCGCCCTGCTCGCTGTTATCCTGGCGGTGCAGGCGATTCACATTAAAACAGCCCTGCTGATCCTCGATAAGCCCGGCGACCGAACCGCCATCAACCGGAAACACAATGTCGCGGCGCGCCCAATTCTGGTTGAGCGCCACCACCTCTTCGCCGGCGATATCCTCCAGCGCAATAGCGGCAATACGCTCGCCACCCAGGGCGTACCAGTAGGCCTGGTCCATATAGCGCTGATTGAGCAGGCGCTGGCTGTTATAGCGAACGCCCTCTACCAGGTTTACCGACAGCACCAACATAATGGCCACCATCATCAAGACCATCAGCAGGGCTGCGCCGCGCTCACGCCCCGGCCGAGTCATGGCTGCAGCTCCGGCAACATGACATTCATGCGGATATCGGGCCACGGCCCCACGTCCATTTCAATACGCAGGCCCTGTGGCTGCAGGGCGTTTAACTGCGTGCTAGGCGGCCAGAAATTACCCCAACGACTGCCGTCGTAGAAACTCACGACAAAGCGGTCCACCCCCGCGAGCAGCGATCGCTTGTGCCAGGGGCTATTGGCGGTCGGGTCGGCCACCGCTGCGCTATAGCGCAGCAATTCACCGTCTTCCAGACGATAGCGCACCCGCTCCAAGCTGCCGGTTAACTTTTGCCCAGGCAGTGTACGCCGACCGCCATGGACAAACTCCAGCTCACTATTCTCGCCGATCTGCTCGGCCTGCAGCCTCGCCGCCATTGCATCGCCCTGCTCATCTCGGGGAATACGCGGGGTTAATTGTTCGAGGTCACGACGCATAATCTGCAGTGCCAAGGCCAAACGCTCCAGCTGCTGTTGGCGCTGTACAACCATTTCTTGACTGCCCAAAGCACCATTAAGCATCGCACTTGCCATGGTGCCGAGCAGCGCCATGATGCCTATGGCTATCAGTAGCTCAACGAGAGTAAAGCCCGCAACGCGACGCATTACTTAGCCACCTGCTTGGCCATAAACGCGCTGCGACTGGCCAGCGTATCGTCTTCTCCGGCCAGCTGAATGCTGATTTCCACCCGCCGCATGGAGGGTTCAGGGGTATCGCTCAGTGTGCGCCGCCAAACGAAATCGTAACCGGCCAAACTCGTCTCACCAATGTTGCGGTTGCCGTAGCCCTCGCGACTAATATCAATCAATAGATTTTGCGCCAACAAATCGGCAAATTGACGCTTCTCCAGCTCGCCTGTGCTGCGCGCCGCCTCGCTGAGGCTGTTGCTCAGCGCCACGGCGGCTGTGGCAAAGATCATCAGTGCCACCATAATTTCCAGCAGCGTAAAACCACGCTGGCGCTTCATTTGTCCACCTCTATGCGCAAGCTGTCGTCGACACTTAGGCGACTGCCATCAACCGCATATAGACGCCATTCAAAGGGACTGAGCTGGCCATCACCAAGAAACACGATCTGTGGGGTGAGCACGCGAGCACTGTCATCTCGCGGCAGGCGCAAGGGCTCACCACCGAGCAATATTTCCGAGCGCAGCGCCTCATCAAGGCGCAGTGGCCGCGACAGCTTGCCCTCGTCAATCGGCTGCCAGCCCTCGGTGCTGCGCACCATAAACCGGCCGCTGTCGCCCTCCCATAACAGCCCCAAGCTGCGACCGCTAAACACCGCTTCAGCGCGAGCGCCACGCAATGCCAGCAATAACACAGCGCGGTTCTCACGCAGCAGCGCGTCGCCGTCCTTAGCAGGCAAAGTCAGCACCGCCACGCCGCTCATTAGGCCGATAATGAAAATAACGACCAGCAGCTCCAGCAGCGAAAAGCCCGACTGATTACTCCTGCCAGTTAACGATGTCACGGGCTAACTCCTCGCCGCCCTCTTCGCCGTCAGCGCCAGTGGAATACAGGTCGTAGGCACCGTGTTCACCCGGCTGAATGTAGTTATAAGGATTGCCCCAGGGATCGTCTGGCAAACGTTTGATATAGCCATCGCGGCGATAATTCTTCGGTTGTGGCCCGGTTTCTGGACGCCTAACCAGTGACATCAGGCCCTGGTCGGTGGTCGGATAAACATGGTTGTCCAGCTTGTACATATCCAGTGCCTGCTCCAACACGGCAATATCGGCCCGCGCCTTTTCGACCATCGCGCGGTCCTGGTTTTGCAGCACATTGGGGGCAACAACCGCGACCAGCAGGCCGAGAATAACAATTACCACCATGATTTCCAGCAGCGTAAAGCCCTGTTGACGGCG
>NZ_JBFIGO010000134.1:0-6184 GCF_041602295.1 Spongiibacter sp.
CAGGGTCGCCGGCTCGTTTTCGTCGAATTTCTTACCGGTCATCACATCTGAAGGCAGTGGGATATCGCACTTCTCCATCAGCGCCTTGGCCTGGGGAATCAAATCGTCTTCACACAGCGACTTGCCGACGTTGTAACCGGCAGCGGCCAAAAAGGTGTTGGCGATGCCGCCGCCGACAATCAACTGATCGACTTTGTCAGACAAGGTTTCCAGCACGGTGAGCTTGGTCGATACTTTCGAGCCACCGACGATGGCCACCATCGGCCGCGCGGGATTGGCCAGGGCCTTTTCCAGATTCTCCAGCTCGTCGGCCAGCAGCGGGCCGGCGCAGGCCGTGGGGGCGAACTTCGCCACACCGTGGGTAGAGGCCTGGGCGCGGTGAGCAGTGCCGAAAGCGTCCATCACAAAAATATCGCAGAGCGCGGCGTAGGCCTTGGCCAACGCCTCGTCATCTTTCTTTTCACCGGCGTTAAAGCGCACATTTTCCAGCAGTACCAGCTGGCCAGCTTCCAGCTCAACACCGTCGCGCCAATCGGCCAGCAGCGGCACGTCCTGGCCCAGTGCCTCACTCAAATAAGCGGCCACCGGTGCCATAGAGTACTTGTCTTCAAACTCGCCTTCGGTCGGGCGGCCCAGATGCGACATGACAATGACTTTTGCACCCTGCTCCAGCGCCAACTTCAGGGTGGGCAGTGCCGCGCGCAGGCGCGCATCCGAACTGACCTTGCCGTCTTTAATCGGCACATTGAGATCTTCGCGTATCAGCAGGCGCTTGCCCGCCAGATCCAAATCGCGCATTTTCAATACGTTCATAACACTTCCCGTTTTACTTTCCATTTGCCGAATTCAATTCGCCCGTCTGTACAGCTCTCTACGCAAACCTGGCTGGGCCGCGCCTCACCACCGCTCAACGCAGCCAGTGAGCGACCATATCCAACATCCGGTTGGCATAGCCCCATTCATTGTCGAACCAGGTCAGCACGCTAACCAGTTCATCCGCCACTCGGGTCTGCCCGGCGTCGACAATGCCCGAGCGCGGATCGTGGTTAAAGTCACAGGATGCCAGCGGCTCGTCACTCACCCCCAGTACCGCGCTCAACCTACCGCGCGCCGCCATTTGCAAGGCCGTGTTGACATCGCCGGGCGACACCCGCGACGACAGCGTGACACTCAGCTCCATCGCCGACACATTGTGGGTGGGAATACGCACCGCGCGCGCCGCAAAACGGCCATCCAACTCGGGCAGTATCCGGCCGATCCCCGCCGCCAGACCGGTGTCCACCGGGATCATCGACATGCCCGCCGCCCGCGTCTTGCGCAGATCGGTATGGTGATAGGCATCCAATACCGGCTGGTCATTCATTGCCGAGTGAATGGTGGTAATCACCCCCGAGCGCACCCCAAAGGCGCGGTGCAGCACGTCGATCACCGGCGTAATACCGTTGGTGGTACAGGAGGCGTTGGAAATAATCCGCTGCTCGCTGTCCAGCTCCAGGTGATTCAAGCCGTACACATAGGTGGGGATATCGGCCTCGCCGGGCTGCGACAGCAGCACATGGCGGGCACCGCGGTGCAAATGGTCTTGCAGCTCGGCCTTGCTGGCCAGCGTACCACTGCACTCCAGCACCACATCGATATTGTGACGACTCCAGTCGACATCGCGCAATTGCTCGCAGTGACTCACGGCAATCTCGTCGCCGTTAATCCGCAGACACTGCACACCCTGCTCCACCGTCCCCATAAAGCGCCCGTGGGTGCTGTCGTAGCGGGTCAGGTGGGCAATGGTATCCAGGTCGGCCGGTTCATTAATGGCGACGATACGCATCTGCTCGCGCATCGGCGACTCGTAGAGCGCCCGCAACACGCAGCGCCCGATACGCCCATAGCCATTAATCGCCAGTCGGATCATCAGTCTATGCAGTCCTCAACGGCCGCCACCACCGCCTCCGTGGTAATACCGAAGTACTTGAACAGCTCGCCGGCCGGCGCCGACTCACCAAAGCTATCCATGCCGACGATGCGGCCGTCCAGGCCGACATATTTGTACCAGTAATCTTTGTGCGCCGCTTCCACCGCTACCCGCGCCAGCACATTGCTGGGCAGTACCGACTCGCGGTAGTAACCGTCCTGTGCCTCGAAGGCATCGGTGCTAGGCATCGACACCACGCGCACCTTGCGACCTTTTTCAGCCAGCTGCTGCTGGGCTTCCATCGCCAGTTTCACCTCGGAACCGGTGGCGATAATGATCGCTTCGGGCTCACCGTCACAGTCGCTCAGCACATAACCACCGCGGGCAATTGCCGCCACCTGGGCGCTGCTGCGATTCTGGTGAGGAAGGCCCTGGCGGGTAAAGATCAGCGCAGTGGGGCCGTCGGCGCGTTCCAGCGCCGCACGCCAGGCCACGGCCGACTCCACCATATCGCAGGGGCGCCACAGCGACATATTCGGCGTGCCGCGCAGCGAGGCAATCTGCTCGATAGGCTGGTGGGTCGGACCGTCTTCGCCCAAGCCGATAGAGTCGTGGGTGTAAACGAAGATACTGCGCTGCTTCATCAACGCCGCCATACGCACCGCGTTGCGGGCATATTCCATAAACACCAGGAAGGTGGCGCCGTAGTTGATAAAGCCGCCGTGCAGGGCGATGCCGTTCATCATCGCCGACATGCCAAACTCGCGCACGCCGTAGTGCAGGTAGTTGCCGCTGGCATCTTCGGCGGTAATCGCCTTGGAACCCTTCCACCAGGTCAGGTTGGAACCGGCCAGATCGGCAGAGCCGCCCAGCAACTCGGGCAGCATCTCGCCGTAGGCATCCAGACACAGCTGCGAGGCCTTGCGAGTGGCCACTTCTTTACCCTCGTCCTGGCACTGGGCAATAAAGGCATCGGCCTGTTGGGCAAAATCAGCGGGCAGGGTGTTATCCAGGCGGCGCGCCAGCTCAGCCGCCAGCTCCGGGTAGGCGGCCTGATAGGCGGCGAAACGCTCGTTCCAGGCCTGCTCGGCAGCGGCGCCGCGCTCGCGGGCACTCCAGGCAGTGTAAATGTCATCGGGCACTTCAAAGCTGCCGTGGGGCCAGTTCAAGGCCTCGCGGGTCAGGGCAATCTCATCGTCGCCCAGCGGCGCGCCGTGGCACTCTTCCTTGCCCTGCTTGTTGGGCGAACCCTTACCGATAAGCGTTTTACAGCAGATCAGCGTCGGCTTGTTGGGCTCGGCGCGACCGGCCTCAATGGCGGCGGCAATCGCGTCGCTGTCGTGGCCATCGACCGCCGGAATCACCTGCCAGCCATAGGCCTCAAAACGCTTGGGGGTGTCGTCGTTGAACCAGCCTTCCACTTCACCGTCGATGGAAATGCCGTTGTCGTCGTAGAAGGCAATCAGTTTGCCCAGCCCCAGCGTGCCGGCCAGCGAGCACACTTCGTGGGAAATACCTTCCATCAAGCAGCCATCACCGAGGAAGGTGTAAGTGTAGTGATCGACAATGTCGTGGCCGTCGCGGTTGAACTGCGCCGCCAGAATCTTTTCCGCCGCCGCCATACCCACCGCATTGGCAACACCCTGGCCCAGCGGGCCGGTAGTGGTTTCAACACCGGCGGTGTAGCCGTACTCCGGGTGTCCGGGAGTTTTACTGTGCAGCTGGCGGAAGTTTTGCAAATCGTCAATGCTCAGATCGTAGCCGCTGAGGTGCAGCAGCGAGTAGATCAGCATGGAGCCGTGGCCATTGGACAGCACAAAACGGTCGCGGTTAGCCCACTCGGGGTTGGCCGGGTTGTGCTGCAGATAATCGCGCCACAGAACCTCGGCAATATCGGCCATACCCATCGGCGCGCCGGGGTGGCCCGACTTGGCTTTCTGGACGGCGTCCATACTCAAGGCGCGAATGGCATTAGCGAGGTCGCTACGTGAAGGCATTGGGGGACTCCTGAAATTTCGGTGGCGGCAAAGAGGGCGCTATTTTCCCCTACCCCGCGCCATACAGCAAATCTCAGGAATGTAAAAATGGCCGCTGCGGCCCACAAATACCGGATTTATGGACCGCGGCGCGCGCTGTCGATAGCGCGGCGGCCGAGCGCCGCCCAAAAGACACTATTTCAGCTTTTTGTACTTCATCCGCTTGGGCGCGGCATTGCTGCCTTTGCGGGCAACGAAATCCTCGTGGTATTCGTTGTAGTTGCCCTCGAAGAACACCACCTCGCTGTCGCCCTCATAGGCCAGAATATGGGTGGCGATACGGTCCAGGAACCAGCGATCGTGGGAAATCACCAGCGCGCAGCCGGGGAAGTCCAGCAGCGCGTCTTCCAGGGCGCGCAGGGTTTCCACATCCAGGTCGTTGGACGGCTCATCCAGCAGCAGCACATTGCCGCCCTCTTTCAGGGTGCAGGCCAACTGCAGGCGACCGCGCTCCCCCCCGGACAGCTCACCGACGCGCTTTTGCTGATCACTGCCCTTAAAGTTAAAGCGGCCGATATAGGCCCGCGACGGGATTTCATAGCTGCCGATACGCAGCACATCCATACCGCCGGACACCGCTTCCCAGACGGTCTGGCTGTCGTCCAGGGCGTCGCGCATCTGCTCCACCGACACCAGCTTCACCGTTTCGCCCAGCTCGATGCTGCCCGAGTCCGGCTGCTCACGGCCGCTGATCATCTTGAACAGCGTCGACTTACCGGCGCCATTGCCGCCGACAATACCGACAATCGCACCCTTGGGAATACTGAAATTCAAGTCGTTAATCAGCGCGCGCTCGCCATAGCCCTTGCTGACATGGTTAACGTCGATCACCTTGTCGCCCAAGCGCGGACCCGGCGGAATATAAATCTCATTGGTTTCGCTGCGCGACTGGAATTCCTGCGACTGCATTTCTTCAAAGCGCGCCAGACGCGCCTTGCTCTTGCTCTGGCGGCCCTTGGCATTGCTGCGCACCCATTCCAGCTCGGTGGCAATGGATTTTTTGCGCGACGCCTCCGACTTGGCCTCCTGCGCCAGACGCTGCTCCTTGGCTTCCAGCCAATCGGAGTAATTGCCCTCGTAGGGAATACCGCGACCGCGGTCCAGCTCCAGAATCCAGTTGGCGGCATTATCCAGGAAGTAGCGATCGTGGGTAATGGCCACCACGGTGCCGGGAAAATCGCAGAGAAAACGCTCCAGCCAGCCCACCGACTCCGCGTCTAAGTGGTTGGTCGGCTCGTCCAGCAGCAACATATCCGGGCTGGACAGCAGCAGGCGGCACAGCGCCACGCGGCGGCGCTCACCCCCGGAAATTTTCGTGACATCGGCATCCCAGGGCGGCAGGCGCAGGGCATCGGCCGCGACCTCCAGCTTGTGATCCAGGTTGTGGGCGTCAGTGGCTTGAATGATGTCTTCCAGCTCCGCCTGGCGCTTGGCCAGCGCGTCGAAGTCGGCATCGGGCTCGGCGTAGGCCGCATACACCTGATCCAGCTCGGTCAGCGCATTCTTGGCCTCGGCGACGCCATCCTCGACATTACCGCGCACATCTTTTGCGGGGTCCAGCTCCGGCTCCTGAGGCAAATAGCCGATCTTTATGCCCGGCTGCGGCCGCGCCTCGCCGTTAAACTCGGTGTCGACGCCGGCCATAATACGCAGCAGCGTCGATTTACCGGAACCGTTCAAACCGAGCACGCCGATCTTGGCGCCGGGAAAGAAAGAAAGCGAAATATCACTGAGAATCTCGCGCTTGGGCGGCACGACTTTGCTCACGCGATTCATGGTGTAAACGAATTGCGCCATAGTAACTCCTGAATGCACAACTGGCTCGCTCTGCAGCGAGGTTTTGGAAATTGAGCGAACGTTACCGAAAGGGGGGATGTAAGGCAATCCATGGCGGCGGAGAAGCCACGCTTTGACCCCGACTGCGAAGACCAGCCGGTCATACCGAACCACACAACACGCGACGCCACCGAGCCGCCAGCACTCAAGCCAGCCAACACGCAGCAACAGCAATCCACCAACGAGCTCGGCGGGCTTCGGCCCACCTGCCAAAATTCAACGAGAATATAAAAACTTTAAAAAACTAAAAAACTAAAAAACCTATGACTGACATACTGAGCACAGCCTCATAAAAAACAAAGAAAAGCCAACTATCAACAATCAACAATCAACAATCAACAACAGCAAGTTTGGCGAAGCCCCCGAGAATCGGCCCTCGACGGCAACCAATAAATCCCTTCAA
>NZ_JBFIGO010000135.1:0-6120 GCF_041602295.1 Spongiibacter sp.
CGACAGCGACAGCTTTTCACCCAACGACCTAAGCTGGCAGGCCCTGCAAAACAGCGTGGACACGGCGACAATTTACCCGCACACCGACGCAGCTGACACCGCGGCGCGTATTGCCGACGCCGAAGTCGTGTTTACTAACAAAGTTGAACTTGGTCCGGCGCAATTTGCCGCAGCAAAAAAACTCCGCTTGGTGGTGGTATTGGCTACCGGCACCAATAACATCGATCTGGCTGCCGCCAGCGCCAGCGGCGTGACGGTGTGCAATAACGTCGGTTATTCCAGCACTGCGCTAATTGAACATAGCGCCATGCTAATCTTGGCGCTCATGCGGCAACTGCCGAGCTACCACACCTCGGTGCAAGCGGGTGACTGGCAGCATCACAATCAGTTTTGCCTGCTGTCGCCGCCGATTCGCCAGCTCAGCGGCAAAACCCTGGGCATTATTGGCTACGGCGCCTCGGGTCGCGGGGTAGCCGACTTCGGCCGGGCAATGGGCATGAATATTCTGGCCTGGCAGTCCCGCCCGGGCAAACAGGCCGAGCAAGACCCTCCGCGCCTGCCACTGACTTCGCTGCTGCCGCGCTGCGATGTGCTGAGCATTCACTGCCCACTGACCGACGCGACCCGCAACTTAATCGACGACCGCGCCCTGCGGTTAATGAAGCCCGACGCGATTATTATCAACACCGCGCGCGGTGGCATCGTCAATGAAGCTGATCTGGCCCAAGCTCTAAACGAAAGCCGGCTGGGCGGCGCCGGCATCGACGTGCTGAGCGAGGAACCGCCGCGGCGCGGCAACCCGCTGTTGGACTGCCGCCACCCCAACCTGATTATCACCCCCCACAATGCCTGGGGCAGCCGCGAGGCACGGCAGGCACTGATCGATCAGTCGGTAGACGTAGTCGCGGCATTTCGCCGCGGCACCCCCATCAATGTCGTCAGTGGCTAGTCGGCGGCCAGCGGCTGCTCAACCAACTCCACCCGCCATTGGCTCTGCGCGTCCTGCTGCCAGTCATAGCGCAGCAGGCGGCCGCTGTCACTCAGCAAGAACTCGCTGCCGGCGCGATACTGATCGCCGCTAAAGCGCCATTTTTCTGCGCGCCTCACCCGGCCCTGCAGATCAATATCGGCAGTGCCCAGATATTGGCAGCGGCGTCGGCTTAACAGCGGCTGGAGTTTTTCCCGCTCGGCCGTTTGCGGGCGAATATCCGGAATCACAATATCGGCCTCGCCACCCAGTTCGGCAAGCTCCTTGATCACCGCGCCCGTGTAGATGCGCATCAAGGGATAGAGAGGCACCGCCGGCGGTATTGCCATGCTCTGCGACTCACCGCCGGCCAGCTGCCACTGGCACAGCCCGCGCTCGCGATCATAGTGCGCCTCAATTACACAGCTAGCCGCCCGCCAGCTGAGGCTGACCCGACTCACCAAATTGCCACGCAAGTTAGCACGGCTGGCAATAATCAGGCCCGAGTCAATGCAGCGCTCACTCTCCAGCCAGCGCTCGCCGGCGGCATCACCGCCCTGCCGCCAGCTCTCGGCTATTGGCTGCAGCTGGCCATTTTTGTAGTAGCGGTACTCACCACGGGCCTGCAGCGGCTCACCAGCGCCAGTCATTCGCTGATTTCTATCAGCTCCAGCAACAATCCGCCGGTGGTGCTGGGGTCGAGATAGACAAGCTTTTTGTTGCCAAAACTGACCGGCCCATCAGGGGTAACATGGCCGGGCACAATACCCTGGTCCGCCAACAGCGCCATCGCCGCGGTCATATCGCTGACCCGCCAGGCGATATGATTCAAACCACCCAGGCCAGAGGGGTAACGCTCTATCACCTCGCGCAGCTGCGGGTCGGTCGCCTCAATCAGCTCAAATTCCGTGTCGCCAACCCGCACAAAGGCAAAGCGACTGGGGCTGCTAACCCCCGCCGGGGGCTCCCAGCGCACCCCCTCAGGGTCGCTGCCATAGACCCGTGAAAAATTGGCCACCGCCTCGTCGAGATCGCTGACCACATGGCCGACATGCTGGATACCCAGCAAGTACTGCTGAAGCGTTGCGCTCATTTTTTCCACGTTTTTCCCCTGCCGCGACTGGCGATGACAAACACAATGTATTAATGTTATAACAATATGCAGAATAAGCAAGCGCCCAGCGCCGCCCATACATTACCCGAGGCCAACACCATGAAAATCGCCCTACTGCTGTTGCTCAACCTGCTGCTGGCACCGCCGGTTCACGCCGACAACGTGCCCCTGAACGTGGTTGTCGACGGCATCGACCAGCCCAGCGGCTGCCTAGTCGTCCAAGTCTACAACGCCGATAACTGGCTGAGCGACCAGCCCCTGCAAAGTCAGTCCCTGCCCCTGCCCGCCGACTACCAACAGGGAGCGCTGAGTATCGCCCTGGAACTGCCAGCCGGCCGCTATGCCTTTAGCGTGTACCACGATGTCGACGGCAACGGCCAAATGAACAAAAACGCCTTCGGCCTGCCGGCCGAGCCGGTCGGCCTGTCAAACCGCCACGTGCCGCGCTTTGGGCCGCCGCGCTACCGCAAGGCCGAAGTCAGCATTACTGCCGATACCGGCAGCATCTACATCACACTGAACTAAAAAGGCCGCAGATTAGCGGTGATTATTGGAGGTCGAATGAAATTTTTTATCTTAGGTATGGGCCACGTCGGCAAGGCACTGGCCAAGCACCTGCGCGCCGAGGGTCACCAGATCACCGGCAGTACCACCACGCCAGCAAAAGTCGAGGGTCTACTCGACTACGCCGATGAAGTCGTCGTACTCACCGGTGCCGAATCAGCCAAAGTGGCCGCCGCCGCTCAGGGCTGCGATGCCATCATTGTTACCGTGGCGCCGAACATCAAAAAAACCCGCACCCGCGAAGAGCGCGAAAGCGAGTATCACAATGTACTGGAAAAAAGCTGCATCAGCGCTGCCGCCGCCAGCCAGCGAGTGATTTTCCTGTCGTCCTTTTCCGTGTATGGCAACGGCGGCCCCGGCGCGGCGCCCATCGACGAGCAGACACCGACCAGCAACCACGAAGAACCGTCCTCGTACTTCTATCAGGCCGCCGAACGCGCCGTACTGAGCTCACCACAAGGCTGCGTGCTGCGCTTTCCCGATATGTATGGCGCCCCCGGCGACATGAGCTTTCCCGAGCGGGTAAAAATGGCGCACAACTTCTTTGATGGCAAAGTGCTGTTTGGCGCCGACGCGCCGCTGTACTGCATTCACTTTGAGGATGTCGTCAGCTCGGTCAAGCACGCCATCGACAAGCAGCTCGAAGGTATTTTCAATGTCTGTGACAACGACAACCTGCCCTACACCAACAAGGAAGTATTCGACGCCATCACCGACGCCGAAGGTCTCAGCCGCCTGGAATACCTCGACATGATTCAGGCCCCCAACCGAAAGATCTCCGCACAAAAAATCTACAACAGCGGCTACCGCGTCGCCCACGGCGACCCCAATGCGGCGCTGGTTAAAGCGCGTCAGAGCGAGGAGGCATAGCCATGGCCGTCATTGTCATCACCGGCAGTAGCAAGGGCATCGGCTTTGGCCTGGCCCGGGAATTTGCCCGCCTGGGCCACCAGGTGATGATCTCGGGCAGCAGCGATGCCAGCGTTGCTGCAGCACTGGAGCAACTAGAGGGCGAGGGCCGCGTGCTCGGCCAAGCGACCGATGTGCGCAGCGAAGAACAGCTGACGGCGCTGTGGCAAAGCGCCACCGAGGCCTTTGGCAGCGTCGACATCTGGATCAACAATGCCGGACTTGCGCGCACTGTGTGGTCGATTGTCGACACACCTAGCGACCAAGTGCAGGCGATGATCAGCACCAATATGCTCGGGACCATCTACGGCAGTCAGGTGGCGGCCAGAGGCATGCTGGCGCAGGGCCACGGCAAGATCTTCAATATGCTCGGCGGTGGCAGCGATGGTGAAAACTTTCCCGGCATGGGGGTTTACGGCAGCAGTAAACGCGGCCTCGACTACTTCACTAACGCACTGATCAAGGAGCTGAAATACAGCCCGCTGATTATCGGAAAAATCCGCCCGGGCATGATTATTACCGAAGGCGTAGTGCGTGAAGCCCGCGCCGACTTCGACAACTTCCAGAAGTCGCGCAAGACGATGAACAATTTAGTCGACACCGTTGATACCGTGGCACCCTGGCTGGCCAAGGAAATCCTCGCCACCAATAAAAGTGGCCGCAAGATTCGCTGGCTCAACGGCGGCAAAATCGCCGCGCGCATGCTGATGAGCCGGATCAAACCGCGGCCAGATCAATTTGAGGCCTTTGGCCTATAACCCCACCCATACAGCCCAATAACAGAGGTTTACATGAGCACCGATACCAAAACCATCGACCAGTTTCTTACTGAAAACCCCGATGTGGATGTCAGCAAAGCCTGGGAGCGCAGCTTTGGCATTCTCACCGACATCAAAAATCGCATAGCCGAGCGCTTCAGCGAGCTAGAACTCGACCCCGACTGCGAGGGCCGAGAATACTACACATCACCTAATGGTGAGTTCGAAGGCTCTATGCAGGCGTGGTCGGGCAAGGGCATTGAATGGCTGGTGAATTCGTGGATCGGCAACCGCAAGGCCAGCATCCTCGACATGAACGCCACTGCCTTCCTCGGCCAGGAAACCGATGTGCCCCACTTCGTTATGGTATTTGGCACCATTCCGAAACTGTTCTTTTACTTCGACCTCATCCCACGCAGCGATATTCGTACTGACGAGGAGTACCTGGACAAATACTACGGCGGCGAAGCCAACACCGACTTCCTGGAACTGCGCGGCCACCCCAACTTCCAGTGGTCGGTCAGTCACGGCCAGTACATGCGTGCGCTGCTGTCACCCTCAGCAATTAGCATGAGCGCTGAGCTCACCGATGAAAACATGGATGTTCTCGAGGACTTTGCCTACCGCTTCCTCAACCGCTGGCTGGGTTGGCTAGACAATGCCCAACCGGTACCCGCCGAAAAGCGCACCGAACTGCAGCGCTACGACCACAAAGTTCGCGAGCTGGGCTACCGCCTGGACCCGATGAACAAACTGGCTGCCCAGGTATTTGGCGAAGATCAGGTAGAAACCATGATCGACGTGCGCATGGGCAAGGCACAGATGGAAAAAAACAAAACCTACTGAGGAAATTGCATGCGAGCCCTTGGCATAGAATTATCTGAGGGCATTCGCCCGCGTCACCTCACGGCCTATCTATTGGCCGCACTGATCTCCTCCGGCTACGCCGGCGCCCTGGCGGTATTGCAACCGGGGCTGCTGGCTACCATGGGCTTTGCCACTGCCGACCAAGCGCAGATCACCGGCCTGCTCGGCGCCGCCCAAGAGGCGGTGCTCATCTTCACCATGGGTTTATTCGGCATCCTCGCCGATCGCATCGGCCGCCGGCCGGTCTATGCCTTTGGTCTGGGCTTTACCGCCCTGGGTTTTTTCGCCTACCCCTTTGCCAACTCCCTCGCCGAGCTGATCGGCTATCGGCTGATTATCGCCCTGGGCGGTGCAGCCATGATCGGCATGATGGTCACCGTGATCGCCGACTACAGCTGCGAGCAAGATCGCGGCAAGGCCAACGGCCTACAGGGGTTGATCGCCACCGTCGGCGCCTTTATTCCGCCAATATTGGGCACTATGCCCGGCGTGTTTGTCAGCCGCGGCCTCACTGAAATTCAGGCCCAGCAAGCCAGTTTCGGAATTGCCGGCGCGATGGGCATTATCGGCACGCTTATTGTGCTGGTCGGCCTGGCGCCGCGCAGCAAGCGGATTGCCACCGCCGTCAAAGAGCCGCTGGCCACGATGTTGCGCAAGGGCCTGGCAGCGGCCAAGGACCCCGGCGTCGCATTGAGCTACTGCGCCGCGTTTATCTCCCGCGGCGACCTGGCCGTCACTGGCGCCTTTATGGGGCTGTGGCTGGTGCAATTTGGCACCCAGGATCTCGGCATGGCGCCCAGTCAAGCGATGCGGGAACTGGCCGTGCCGCGGGTGCTAACCACCGTCAGCGGCGCCATGGTCGGCGCCATTTTGATGGGCTTTATCGCCGACAAAATACGTCGCAGTATGGCGGTCACCCTCGCCGCGGGCCTGGCCTGCGC
>NZ_JBFIGO010000136.1:0-6074 GCF_041602295.1 Spongiibacter sp.
AAAGCCCTGCAAAAAATCCTGTCGCGCCAGTACACGCTTGCGCGCCTTGCCAACCAAGGCCGCCTCGCGACGAATTCTCGCCAACACCTCCGGTGGCGGCGTCACCGTTTTCTGCGGCACACCATCCACCCGCTGAATGGCGTAGTCGCGCTGTTTGATGCTCAGATTGCGCTGTTCACAGCGTGAACCCTGGCAGATGCTCAGCGTCACCGACGGTGGCGCGTCGCGATCAAAGCCCGCCACAAAAACGCCATTATCGGCCACTTCCACCGCGTATTCGCCCAATGCTACCCGACTATTAGGCGCCGTCTTTCCCCAAATCAGCCCGCCTTGAATAAAGTCGCCGTGAAGCTCCACCGCGGCGGCCGGTAGCGATGCCAGACTGAGCAACAGCAGTAAAACCTTGCGCATACAACCTCCACCATATTCTGATTTGCTACCATATCGCGATATCATCTCCTCTTCAGCTACACAGCCAGGATTTTTACTCAGCATGAGCCGATACCGCCCGCCGCGCCCCCGCGGCTCGCGCTATATCACCCCAGAAGGCGAGCGCGCACTGCGCGAGGAGCTGCGCCAACTGTGGAAAATCGAACGCCCCCAGGTGACCAATGCGGTTCACGAAGCGGCCAAAAATGGCGATCGCTCGGAAAATGGCGATTATATCTACGGCAAAAAGCGCTTGCGCGAAATCGACAGCCGCGTGCGCTTCCTGACCAAGCGCCTGGATGAGGTGACAGTGGTCGACGAACTGCCCAGCGACCGTGAAAAAGTGTTTTTTGGCGCCTGGGTCACATTAGAAGATGAAGACGGTGAGGAGGCCCGCTACCGCATTGTCGGCCCGGACGAATTCGATTTAACTGCCGGCAAACTGTCGATGGATGCCCCCCTGGCCCGCGCCATGCTCGGCAAGCGCCTAGATGATGAAATTCTTGTCACCACACCGACCGGCGAAAAGCTCTACTATATTATTTCCATCCATTACGGCACAGCGCCCTGAGGCGCTGCGCAACACTCACCGCAACTGCGAGGCGACAAGTCAATGCTGACACTCTCACTATTCTGGGCATGGTTTAGCTGGAATGCCCACCGCCCCTGGAAGGGCAAGCCAGAATTAATGGGTATTTTGAGCTTTATCTTCGGCATGCTGGCGGGCGAGCTGGGGCTGCATATCATCGCCCTGAACATTCTCATCACCGCGGCAATCGTCGCCTTTGGCGAACTCAATGGCCCGGCCGACAGCCTCGGCTTACTGATTGCCCTGGGCAGCTGGCTCAGCCTCGGGCGATTTTACTTTCGCGCCAAGCAGAGCGAGGCGATTATGCGCCGCGCGGTCACTGAGGCCCTGGGGCGCGACGACTACCCACAAACCCCCGACGCCCTCAGCTACACCCCCGACAGCGACCGCCTGCTCAAGCCCTTCGCCTTTCGCCACCCGCGCGTAGAGCGCCTGCGCGACGTCCCCTATTGCGACGTCGACGGCCGTAAATTGCATGTCGATATCTACCGCCGTCGCGACTGTCCTGCCGACGCCCCGGTGTTGCTGCAAATCCACGGCGGCGCCTGGATGCAAAATCTCGGCAGCAAGGAGCAGCAGGCACTGCCGTTGATGACCCAGCTGGCAGAGAATGGCTGGGTCTGTGTGGCCGTGCAATATCGCCTGAGCCCAGCCGCGACTTTCCCCGACCACATTATCGACTGCAAGCGCGCGCTGGTCTGGGTTAAAGACAATATCGCCCAATACGGCGGCGACCCCAATTTTGTTATCGCCACCGGCGGCTCGGCCGGCGGCCACTTAAGCAGTCTGCTGGCACTCAGCGCCAACGCCCCGGAATTTCAGCCCGGTTTCGAAGAGCGCGACACCCGCGTACAGGGCTGCATTCCGTTTTACGGCGTCTATGACTTCCTCAACAGCAAGGCCCAACGCCACAACGAGGGTTTGGAGCAGTGGTTGGCATCACGGGTGCTCAAAAAAACCCAAAGTGAGGCTCCTGAGCTATGGCGCAGCGCCTCACCGGTGTCGTGGATACATGAAGACGCCCCACCGTTTTTAATTATTCACGGCGAAGCCGACACGCTGGTGCCGGTAAAAGAGTCTCGAGAGCTGTACAGCCAGCTGAAAGCGGCATCAAAAAACCCGGTCGCCTATGCCGAGTTGCCCGATGCCCAGCACGCCTTCGACCTGATGATTTCGCTGCGCTGCCAAATTGTGGTCAATGCCCTGTGCGATTACTGCTACAGCCTGCATCAAAGCCATATTGAGCAAAGTGAAGAAGCCCCCGTGCAACTCGTCGAGGAAGTCGGCGGCGAGCAAAGCCCCGCTTAGCCCCTCAACACCGCAGCGCCCCTGTACTGCCAGGAACGGGGGCGCAAACGCCCTACTGTGCCGCCAATGCGGCAAGTAGCGCGGCCATATCTCCTTGATTAGCCGCTAGCAGCGCATGCAATTTAAGCAGCGCGGCGACGCTCATCGCATCGGTAATCTG
This sequence comes from Spongiibacter sp., assembly GCF_041602295.1. GTDB lineage: Bacteria > Pseudomonadota > Gammaproteobacteria > Pseudomonadales > Spongiibacteraceae > Spongiibacter. Next base: position 2,487 of record NZ_JBFIGO010000136.1, read on the forward strand.
GCCGCTCATCGCCATCGCAATCGCCTCGGCAAGGGGTAGCCGCTTCACCAGCAACTCCTCACAGGGCTCCGGCGCGCTCTCCCCCAAGTGCAGCTCAGTGGCCAAAAACAACTCCGCCACCTCGTCGGTGCAGCTATTACTGGTATGCAATTGCATTAATTTATAGAGCTGGGCACAGCGCAATCCGGTTTCCTCAGCGAGTTCCCGGCGGGCGGTTTCGGCCGCAGAACTGCCCTGCGGACAGCCTCCCTCGGGAATTTCCCAGCTATAGGCCTCCAGCGGATAGCGATACTGCCCCACCAGCCAGGTGTGTCCCTCGTCATCGATGGGCACTACGCCCACCGCAATATTTTTAAAGCAGACCTTGCCATAGATACCTGCGGTGTTACCCGGCGTCGTGACCTCGTGGTGCTCAAGGCGCAGCCAGGGGTTTTCGTACACGGTGTCACAGCGGTGTAGGCGCCAGGGCCCCACAGCCTTAGCGGCGGGCATTTCAGTCATAAGTATTTACTCATCTAACAGCTGGTTCAGCCGCGACTGCAGCGCGGGCAGCAACTCAAGATCAAACCAGGGATTTTGTCGAAACCAGCGGATATTGCGCGGCGACGGGTGGGGAAGGCAAAAAAACTCGCCATCTACGCGCTGACTGCGCACCCGCTCAGTCAAACTCCGGCGTTTACCCTCTAAATAATACTGTTGGGCATACTGACCAATAAGCAAGGTGAGAGCCACATTAGGCAGCTGCCTCAGCAGCCGCGCATGCCACTGCGGCGCACACTCGGGGCGCGGCGGCAAATCGCCACTACTTCCCTTACCTGGATAACAAAAGCCCATCGGCATAATCGCCAGACGACGATCACTGTAGAACTGCTCACGGTCCATCTGCAGCCAGCTGCGCAACCTATCGCCCGAGGCATCATTCCAGGCAATACCAGTGTCGTGCACTTTACTGCCGGGCGCCTGACCAATAATCAGCAGGCGCGCTGCAGCATCGACACTGAGCACTGGCCTCGGCCCGCAGGGTAACGACGCATGACAAATGCGACAACGCGCCACTTCCTGCAGTAATTGCGAAAGAGTCTCCATTGCGGCATTTTGCGGCGCCGCTGTCGCGACGGCAAGCCCTGCCGCTTGGCAAGACCCGAGCTTAAGGCGCCGGCAACTGCAGCGCTTGCAGGGTTTCTACAGACAGGCGCCCCGTGGCCAAGCCCTGCTGCTGCTGAAAAGCGTATACGGCGGCCTGTGTGCGCTTGCCGAGTATGCCGTCGGCGTAGCCCGGCTCAAAACCGCGGGCCTGCAGGGCTTTTTGCACCGTCTTTAGCCGCTGTTCACTGAGGTCGCGCTGACAGACGATCTGTCGCCAAACCAGCGATTCGTCGGCCACTTTTTCGCGATAGCTATAGCGCTCGTATACCGCAGGCACAGGAATTCGCGTCACCCTTGCCGGCTCTACAATCCGCTGTACCCGCACTGTCTTATATACGGCGGGCACCTGCACCGCTACGCTGTGTTCAGGCTGATCCACGACGCGTTTACGCAAGGTCTCATACACTGCCGGCTCAACAACCCGGCGATAAACGGCAGGCTTTCTCAGCAGCTGACGCTCAACATCGCGGTATTTTGCCGGCAGCTCAACGCGGTGCACAATTTCACCGCTTTCCTCATCAATCCTCTCGATCTCGCCGCGCCCTTTTCGCCACACGGTCTCAGCCATCGCGACCAACACCTGCTCCGTAACCGTCTCATATTCCGCCTCGGAAACCAGCTCTTGCCGCTCGCGGGCAGGCAGTACTAGAGTTTTTTCCTCTAACCATTTGTAGGTCGCCGGCACCAGCTTTAGCTGAGTGTGCGCCTCACTGACCACCACTTGCTCTTCTCGCCACTCTGTTTTAGCCGGCAGCATTTGCAAGGTCTCCGTGGCCTCCTTAACCATCCGGCTCGCCTCGCGCTCAACATACTGCGGCGGCTGCAGCATGCGCGCATAACACGCCCCTGTTTGGGCATTGGCAGGCATCTTCGGCAACGCATCGCCATCGCTGCGCGCTTTCATCTTCTCAATCTGAATCAAGGCGTCAGCCAGGGCCATCTCCAGCGAAGCCATACGACCGTCATCAGCCACCGGCGTACGCCCGCTGCCACGAGGCGGAGACAATGCACAACCACTCACCAGCAACGCCATTAACAACCATCCCGCATGTCGGCGAACCACGATAACCCTCCCTTTTCGCCAGGCAAAACCCTAACGACACCAATATGTTTGACGCATCTTATAACGAAATGACTCAGCCTATCGAGTTACGGTTTCCCCCGATAACATTCGCCGACAATAAACTGTCTGAATGGGGCAATCGGCGATGAAAATATCAGCAAGCTCGGCAATAATGCCGGCGAAATAGCCCCCTCATTGTGCTTTAATATGCCCCGCATTTTTTCCAACGCAGGCGCTTCGCAACAATGACCCTTTCACTCAAGCAACTCAGCGACTCTGGTGAATTCCAACAGCGGCACATCGGCCCCAATGCCGAACAAACCCAGGCCATGCTCAACAGCCTCGGGGCGGACTCTCTGGAGAGCCTTATCAGAGAAACCGTGCCAGCATCGATTTTGCGCGACGCCCTGCCGCTACCTGACGGCATCAGCGAAAACGACGCCCTTGCCGAGCTGGCAGACATCGCCGCCAAAAACACTGTCGCTCGCTCCTTTATCGGTATGGGCTATTACGACACCCACACCCCCAAAGTGATTTTGCGCAATGTGTTGGAAAACCCCGGCTGGTACACCGCCTATACGCCCTACCAGCCCGAAATCGCCCAGGGGCGACTTGAGGCCCTGCTAAATTTCCAGCAAATGGTCATCGACCTCACCGGACTGGATCTCGCCAACGCCTCGCTGCTGGATGAAGCCACCGCCGCTGCCGAAGCCATGGCCATGTGCAAACGCGCCGCCCGCAAAAATAAAAGCGATGTGTTTTTTGTCGACGCCCAGTGCCACCCGCAAACCATTGCCGTACTCAAGACCCGCGCCGAAGCGCTCGGGCTGGAAATTTATGTTGGCGACGCCTTCAGCGAACTGGCCGAACAGGACTGCTTCGGGGTATTGGTTCAATACCCGCAAACCGACGGCCGCGTCCGCGATCTGCGCCAGCTGTGCCAGCAGGCCCAACAGAAAGATTGTCTGAGTGTGGTCGCCGCCGATATTTTGAGCCTGGTATTACTCACGCCGCCCGGCGAGCAGGGCGCCGACATTGTGGTGGGCAGTGCCCAGCGCTTTGGCGTTCCCATGGGCTTTGGCGGCCCCCACGCCGCCTTCTTTGCCACCAAAGACAAGCACAAGCGCTCGGTGCCCGGCCGCATTATCGGCGTCTCGGTAGACAGCCGCGGCAAACCGGCGCTGCGCATGGCCATGCAAACCCGCGAGCAACACATCCGCCGCGAAAAGGCCACCTCTAACATATGCACCTCCCAGGCCCTGCTGGCAATCATGGCGGTGTTCTACGCCATCTACCACGGCCCCGACGGCCTGCGCCGCATCGCCCTGCGCGTCAACCGCCTAACCGCTGTGCTGGCAAAGGGTTTGGAGCAACTGGGC
>NZ_JBFIGO010000137.1:0-5981 GCF_041602295.1 Spongiibacter sp.
GCCACCACGACCTTTTGATGGCGTGTGGTCCCCTGCTGTACCAGCGCAATGGGTGTATCGCCGCTGCGGCCGTGGGCCATCAGCTGCTCACAGATGACCGGCAAACCGACCAGCCCCATGTAGAACACCAGCGTTTGGCGGCCGTGCACCAGTTCGTCCCAGGGTAAATTGATGCTGTTATCTTTAAGGTGGCCAGTGACAAAGCGCACCGACTGCGCATAGTCGCGGTGGGTAAGCGGAATGCCGGCATAACTGGCACAGCCTGCGGCCGCGGTGACGCCCGGTACCACTTGGAAGGGAATTTTTTCCTCGGCCAGTTCTTCGATCTCCTCGCCGCCGCGCCCGAAGATAAACGGGTCGCCGCCTTTCAGGCGCGCCACCTTGCGCCCTTGTTTGGCGTAGTGCACCAACAGTTTATTGATATCTTCCTGGGGCACCGCATGGTTGGCGCGCGCCTTACCGACAAACACCCGCTCGGCGTCTTTGCGACACAACTCAACGATTTCCGGCGCCACCAAGCGGTCGTAAAGCACCACGTCGGCCCGCTGTAGTAGGCGCAGCGCCTTAAAGGTCATCAAATCCGGGTCGCCGGGCCCGGCGCCGATCAAATAGACCTCGCCACCGGGGCGCAGCTCGGCACTGTCGATCAAACTCTGCAGCATTTCACCGGCGGCTTTTTCCTTTCCGGCATAGACCATTTCGGCCACGGGCCCCTGCAGGGTTTCCTCCCAAAAATGGCGACGGTCTTCAATATCGTCAAAGCGGGCCTTGACGGCATCGCGGAAGTTCCCGACCAGATCAGCAAGGCGACCATAGGCGGCGGGAATACTGGATTCCAGGCGCGAGCGAATCATTCGCGCCAGCACCGGGCTTTTGCCGCCACTGCTCACCGCCACCACCAGTGGCGAGCGATCGATAATGGCCGGCAGGATGAAACTGCAAAGATCTGGGTTGTCCACCACATTGACCGGGATGTGGCGGGCGTTGCAATCCTGGGATACCCGCTGATTCAGCGACTCGTCGTCGGTGGCGGCAATGGCCAGAAATACGCCGTCCAGATAATCCAGGCGGTAGTCCGCATGCAGGCATTGACCGCCCTCTTTGGCCAACTGCTCTAATTCCGCGACGATGTCGGGGGCGACCACCCGCAACACGGCGCCAGATTTGTGCAGTAAACGGGCCTTGCGCAGCGCGACTTCACCGCCCCCCACCAACAGGCAGGTTTTTCCCTCTAGCTTGGTGAACAGCGGCAGAAAGTCCATTAGCCCAAGTCTCCTGCAGACAGACTTGTGGTGCCGCCCATATAGGGCTGCAGAGCAACGGGTATGGTTACCGAGCCATCGGCCTGCTGGTAGTTTTCCAGTATAGCCACCAGGGTGCGGCCAACCGCCAGCCCGGAGCCATTAAGGGTGTGCAGCAGCTCGGGTTTGCCGGTTTCGGGGTTGCGCCAGCGCGCCAACATGCGGCGCGCCTGAAAGTCGCCAAAGTTGCTGCAGGAGGAGATTTCCCGGTAGGTGTTTTGCGCCGGCAGCCACACTTCCAAATCGTAGGTTTTGCGCGAGGAAAAGCCGAGATCGCCGCCGCAGAGCAGCACCTTGCGGTAGGGCAACTCCAACTGCTGCAAAATGGCCTCGGCGTGACCGGTCAGGGTCTCCAGCGCGGTGTCCGACTGTTCGGGGCGTACAAACTGTACCAGTTCCACCTTCTCAAATTGGTGCTGGCGAATCATACCGCGGGTGTCGCGACCGTAACTGCCGGCCTCCGAGCGGAAACAGGGGGTGTGGGCAACAAATTTAATGCCCTCGCCCAGCTCGCTGGCCTCGATGATGCTGTCGCGCATGATATTGGTCACCGGCACCTCGGCGGTGGGGATCAAGTAATACTCGGCATCGCCACCGAGGCGAAACAGGTCTTCTTCAAATTTGGGTAACTGGCCGGTACCGCGCAGCGAATCGCTGTTGACGATATACGGCACATAAACTTCCTGATAGCCGTGCTCGCCGGTATGGGTGTTGAGCATAAACTGGGTTAGAGCCCGGTGCAGTCGCGCGATACCACCGCGCATCACCGCAAAGCGGCTGCCGGTGATTTTGCTGGCGGTGTCAAAGTCCAGACCGCCGATGTCGCTGCCGACGTCGACATGGTCTTTGACTTCAAAATCAAAGGTGGCCGGCTCCCCCCAGCGGGAAATTTCCACATTGGCGTCTTCGTCTGCGCCCTCGGGCACCTCTTCAGCGGGCACATTGGGCACCGCCATCAACAGCTCATCCAGCGCGTCGTTAGCCGCCTTCGCCTGCTGTTTTAAGCTTTCCAGGCTGTCCTCAATGCTGGCCAGGGTTTCATTGACCTTGGCCTTGGCATCGTCTACCGACATGCCGGCCTTAACCAGCTCACCAATCTGCTTGGAGGCCTGCTTGCGCTGCGCCAGCAATTCCTGGCTCTCCACGTCGGCCTGCTTGCGGCGGGTGTCGAGTTGCTGAAAAAGGGCGACATCGAAGTCGTAGCCTTTTTTCTTCAAGGCGGCTGCCACGGCGTCTGGGTCCTGGCGAAGCTGCTTGATATCCAACATTATATAAAATCTCCAAGCCTTTGATATATTTGATTATCTTGTTGCAATAATTCCCAGCCAGCAGGCCAGGACACATGTTGTAAGCGTAGTGAACATATAGCCCAGCGCCAGCAGCGGTCTGCCCGCTTCGAGCATGGCGACGGACTCCAGCGAAAACGTTGAGAAGGTGGTGAAAGCGCCGAAAAACCCGACCATGAGTACATAGCGCCAATCGCTGTGAAGACTGCCACGCTCGGTGATCAACACATAGACCACGCCGATCAGCGCCGAGCCGGTGACGTTGACCGCAAAGGTGGCTACCGGCCAGTGATTTGGCGGCACAACGAGTTGGCAGAACCTCGCCACGCCGTAGCGGCTAAGGGCACCACTGGCACCGCCCAATGCGATCAAAAGGTATTGCAGCACGCGCTTTCCCTGTTGGCTAAAGCAGGCATTTTACCAAGATGTGTGCTCAGGAATAGCGTTTATGCGGGCTTTGCGCATCGAGCTGGCGTAAATAACGCATTTTTTCTGCGATTTTCTTTTCCAGCCCCCGCTCCACAGGGTGGTAGAACTGCTCATCGGCCAGCGCCTCGGGCAAATAGCTCTCCCCGGCCGCATAGGCATCCGGCTCATCGTGGGCGTAGCGGTAGCCCTGACCGAAACCCTGAGCCCCCATCATTTTAGTTGGCGCATTGCGCAGGTGCATGGGCACCTCGTAACTGGGGTCGCTGGTGATGCGCCGGCGCAAGGCATTGAAGGCGCTGTACACCGCGTTGCTCTTGGGCGCCGCTGCTAAATAGGTCACCGCCTGCGCCAGTGCCAGTTCACCTTCCGGGCTACCTAATCGCTCCTGCACATCCCAGGCGTCGAGGCAGATGCGCAGCGCCCTGGGATCGGCATTGCCAATATCTTCACTGGCCATTCGCACCAGACGGCGAGCGATATAAACGGGGTCACAACCGCCGTCCAGCATGCGCAGCAGCCAGTACAGGGCGCCATCGGGTGAGCTGCCGCGCACCGACTTATGCAGCGCCGATATTTGCTCGTAGAACAGATCGCCACCCTTGTCGAAGCGACGCGGTTGGTGGCTCATGGCCTGGGCGATCGCCTCGGCATTCAACTCGCGATCCGCGCTTTGATCCCCGGCCACATCCATGGCCAATTCCAGCAAGTTCAGCCCGCGACGCGCATCGCCGTCGGCCTGCAGGGCCAAGTTTTCCAGCAGTGCCACCTCGCAGTGCCAGCCTTCGGCATCGCAGGCCTGCTGCAAAATTTCCAGCAAACTCTGGCTGTCCAATGCCTGCAGGGGGTAGACCCGCGCTCGCGACAGCAGGGCGTTGTTAATTTCGAAGCTGGGGTTTTCAGTGGTGGCGCCGACGAAAATCAGTGTACCGTCTTCAACATAGGGCAAAAATGCATCTTGCTGAGCCTTGTTGAAGCGGTGAACCTCATCGATAAACAAGATGGTGCGGCGACCGTAGCGCTGTTCCTGCTGGGCCTGCTCAACGGCCTTGCGAATATCTTTTACACCGGCCAGCACCGCCGACACACTGATAAACAGTGCTTCGCTGTGCAGGGCAATCAGTCGCGCGAGCGTTGTCTTGCCGACCCCGGGCGGCCCCCAGAAGATCATTGAGTGCAGTTGACCGGAGTCCAGCGCCTTGCGCAACGCCTGGCCCTCGGCCAGCAGATGCCGTTGGCCGCGGTAATCTGTCAGTGTCTGCGGGCGCATGCGCGCCGCCAGCGGCGCTTGGGGGGCGCTCATTGCACCGGGCTGGCATCGCTATAGCGAAACAGCGCTGCGGCCAGTGGCTTGTTGTAGCGGGCGCTGCTAAAACGAATTTCAGTGCGCTGTTCAAGGTTGTCGCGCATCGCCATGCCAATCAACTTACCTTGACGAAAGCGCAAGGTCATTTCGCTAAACATACCGGGGCTTTTCGGCGTGAGGATAAACTCCCGCAGCGCCCCCTCTTTGTTTAGCGCCACCTCAAACTGGTTCTGCAATTGCTCGATACTGGCGCCGATAATCATCGCCGGTGCCTGAGCCAGCTCTGCCGTCGCTGGCTCGGTATTCAGTTGCTCCAGCTCTGCATCGTAGCGCCACAATGTTTCGCCATCACTGATCAGCTGATAGTGAAACGGCTCGCGACTCTCCCAGCGCAATTTATTGGGCCGCTGCACCGCGATATCGCCACTGCTGTGTTGCAGCAAATTGCCCTGTTCATCGCGAACATCTTGCTCGAATTTAGCCTGTAGGGTTTTCAGCGACGACAAATGCAAATGTAATTGGGCGACATCGCCGGCCAGTGCCGGAAGTGCCAGCGCCAGATTCAGCAGTAATAAAACGACAAGGTTACGCATTAATTTTCCTATTCTATCGGTGGTGGCGCGATAACCTCGCGACTACCATTGCTGGCCATTTCGGAGACCACACCAGCGGACTCCATGGTTTCTATCAGTCTTGCGGCGCGGTTATAGCCGATGCGCAGCTTGCGCTGCACTGAGGAAATCGACGCCCGGCGACTCTGGGTGACAAAGCGCACCGCCTCGTCATACAGGGCGTCGGCCTCGCCATCACTATCGCCGCCCTCTGCAGTCATGCCCGGCATCGCATCGCTACTACCGCCCTCTTCCAATAGACCATCGATATACTGGGGTTCTCCCCGTTTTTTCCAATCGGCGACTACACGGTGGACCTCTTCGTCGCTGCAAAACGCGCCGTGCACCCGCACCGGCAAGCCTGAGCCCGGCGGCAAATACAACATGTCACCGTGCCCCAGCAACTGCTCGGCACCGCCTTGATCGAGAATCGTTCGCGAATCGATTTTGGACGACACCTGAAACGCAATACGGGTTGGCACATTGGCCTTAATCAGGCCGGTAATGACATCGACCGAGGGCCGCTGAGTGGCCAGAATCAAATGAATCCCCGCTGCACGGGCCTTTTGGGCAATGCGGGCGATTAACTCTTCAACTTTTTTGCCGACGATCATCATCATGTCGGCAAATTCATCAATCACCACCACAATCGCCGGCAGTGCTTCCAAATCGGGAGCCAAAGCTTCCTCCAGCCCCGGCTGGTAGTTTTCCTCAGGCACAAACAGCGGATCTTTAATCGGCTCACCCGCTTGAATCGCCTCATTTATTTTGCGGTTAAAACCGGCCAAATTTCGCACGCCCATGGCCGACATCAGCTTGTAACGCCGCTCCATCTCGGCTACACACCAGCGCAGGCCATTGGCGGCATCCTTCATGTCGGTGATGACCGGCGTCAACAGGTGCGGAATGCCGTCGTATACCGACAGCTCGAGCATTTTGGGGTCAACCAGTAGCAGCCTGACTTCCTCGGGGGTCGACTTGTAAAGCAGGCTGAGCAGCATCGCGTTAACCCCCACCGACTTACCCGAGCCAGTTGTACCGGCAACCAGCA
>NZ_JBFIGO010000138.1:0-5868 GCF_041602295.1 Spongiibacter sp.
GACACGACGAAAGTACACGCCGAAAACATTACCGAAACGTAACATAGCAGCAAACGGCGACTCGGCAAGCGACGCTTTACAAACTGTGCGCTGTGACACTGTTTGCGCCGGCCTCCTTCACGTCTGCAGGCGGCACAAAAAACCCGGCACGGAGCCGGGTCTGGAGGATGAATATGCTGGAGGGTTGGCGGCGCTAGCGGCCCTTCCAGTTGGGCGGGCGCTTTTCCGCGAAGGCCGTGGCCCCTTCAATGGCATCTTCACTGGCAAACACCGGCAGGGCGATTTCATTCTGCTTGCTAAACAGCTCCTGCGCCGACCACTCCGCCGACTCCCGCATAATCTGCTTGCTGGCCAATACCGCCATCGGGCCATTGGCGGCAATTTTCGCCGCCAGCGCGCGAGCCTCGGCCAAGGCCTGGCCGGGCTCGACAACGCGGTTAATCAGCCCCAGCGCATAAGCGCGATCGGCGTCGATAGCATCGCCGGTCAGCGCCAGTTCCATCGCCACGCGGCGGGGAATTTGCCGCGGCAAATTCAGCAGACCGCCGGCGCCGGCCACCAGGCCGCGTTTCACTTCCGGTATGCCAAATTTGGCATTGGCGGCGCTGACAATCAGGTCGCAGCTAATGGCCAGCTCAAAGCCGCCGGCCAGCGCGTAGCCCTCCACCGCAGCAATCAGCGGCTTGCGCGGCGGCGCCTCGACCAGGCCGGCAAAGCCGCGCCCCTCGATCATCGGCAACTCACCGGTGACAAAGGCCTTGAGGTCCATGCCCGAACAAAAACTGCCCTCGGCCCCGGTCAGAATGGCCGCGCGAATATCGGCATTGCCATCCAAGTCCTCCATCGCCTGCGCAATACCCTTGGCCACCGCCAGGTTGACGGAGTTTTTCGCCTTGGGCCGGTTAATCGTTACCAGCATCACCCCATCGTCAATACTGACCAGTACTTCATCTGCCATCCTGTACTCCTTTTTATGGTTATCTTGTGGCGTTATTTGCCGCTAAAAACCGGTTTCCGCTTTTCAAAAAATGCACCGATGGCCTCGGCCGCATCGTCACTGCCCAGGCAGGTATTCTGCGCGCTCGCCTCTGCCATAAAGGTTTGCTGAAAGGTCTGCGCCGCCGCGCCGCGCAGCAGCGCCTTGGTTTCGCGCAGCGCAATCGGCGCACGCTCTGCCAACGCCGCCGCCCAGCCCTGCGCCTCGGCCAGCACCTGATCGGCATCGGCCAGTTTATTCACCAAGCCCAACTGCAGACACTGCTCGGCATTTAATTTTCCGCCCTCGGCAATAAACGCAAAGGCGCGCTGATAGCCCATGCCGCGCAGCAGATTCCAGCTGGCGCCGCCGTCGGGCACCAGACCGACATTCGTGAACGCCATCACCATAGTGCCGCTGCTGGCCATCACCGACAGATCGCAGTGCATGGCCAACGCCGCGCCGATCCCGGCCATCACCCCCGGCACGGCGGCAATCACCGTCTGTTCCATGGAGGCAATCAGATTGAAAATGGGCAGGTACTCATCCAGCAATTGCCGCTCGACGGTCTGCCCCGGCCCCGGCCCTTCAGTCAGGTCGGCGCCCGAGCAAAAGCCGCGCCCTTCCGCGCCGATCACAATGACCCGCACACCGCTCATTTGATTGGCCTCGCGCAAGGCCGCGAGCAAGTCGCTGCGCATTTGCCGAGTAAAGGCATTGAGCGCATCCGGGCGATTCAGGCGAACCGTCGCCACATGGCCATCGCGGCTGAGTAGTACTGTTGCTCTTTCTGTCATGCTGTTCTCCTTGAGAGTTCGTTGCCGTCGCCGGCGCGATCAGTCCGCGTGTCGTCGTCTTCCCCAGCCGCTTGTTAAGCCCCGCCTTCGACGATATCCACCCCCATCTGCGCCAGCGGGCCAGTCATGCCACCGAGCTGCTTGGCCTTGTCGTTGGAGGCATTGCCCTCCAGGGCGCGTTTGTACACCCCCTGCAAAATCGCGCTGAGGCGGAAGAAGGAAAAGGCCAGGTAGAATACCCAATGGTCGATGCCGTCGATACCGCGACGCTGGCAATAGCGCTGCACATATTCGGCCTCACTGGGAATCCCCAGCGCCTGCCGGTCTACATCTCCCAAACCGGGTATCGCCGCGCCGCCGGGCAGACGCCACTGCATGCACTGATAGGCCAGATCCGCATAGGGATGACCCAGCGTCGACAGCTCCCAGTCGAGCAATGCAATCAACTCGCTGCTGCCCTTGGCAAACATCATATTGTCCAGGCGGAAGTCGCCGTGCACCAGGCACACCTGGCCGTCGTCTTCGGGAAGATTGGCTTCCAGATAAGCAATCAGCGTCTCCACCGACTCCAGCCGCTGGGTTTCGCTGGCGCGGTACTGCTTGGTCCAGCGGCTGAGCTGGCGCTCAAAGTAATTGCCCGGCTTGCCGTAATCCCCCAGGCCAACGGCCTCAACATCGATGTTGTGCAGATTGGCCAGCAGCTGATTCATATTGTCGTAGATCTCGGCGCGCTGTTCGGGGCGGTGATCAGGCAGCGCCGCATTCCAGAAAATATCGCCGTCGAGGTAGTCCATCAGATAAAACATCGAGCCGACCACGCTGTCGTCATCGCAGAGTATGCGCATGGTGGGCACCGGCACCGCACTGCCGGCCAGCGCCGACATCACGCGAAACTCGCGATCGACCGCATGGGCCGACTTGAGCAGTTTTCCCGGTGGCTTGCGGCGCAGTACATAGGCGCCGCTGGCGGCATCAATACGGTAGGTGGGATTAGACTGCCCGCCGGGGAATTTTTGCGCGGTCAGCGGCCCCTTAAAGCCCTCGACATTGGCCTCCAAATACGTGCAGAGCGAATCGGTATCCAGTTCAAACGCAGCCATGCTATCTCCTTTATGCCTCACCGCTATAGCGGTTGATAATCTGTTTGCCCAGCGCCATTTGATGCACCTGATCCGGGCCGTCAGCCTGGCGGCACCAGCGCGCGTAGTTAAAGGCCTCGGCCATCATATAGTCTTCGGTAAAACCACCGGCGCCGTGCAGCTGCATACAGCGATCGATCACCGTCTGTACCAGCAGTGGCACCGTGGTCTTGGTGGCCGCAATCATGTCCACCGTCGCCATTGGCCCCTGCTCATCAATCAGCTTGCAGGTTTTCAGAATCAGCAGCCGCGCCATTTCGATTTCGGAAAAACTGCGGGAAATCTCCTCGCGCACCGACTGGTGACGACTCAGCGGCCGGCCAAAGGTTGTACGCGACACCGCGCGCTTGCAGGCCAGCTCCAGCGAGCGCTGGGCGGCGCCAATCAGTCGCATGCAGTGGTGCATGCGGCCGGGTGCCAGTCGTCCCTGGGCAATTTCAAAGCCGCGCCCCTCACCCAATAACACGTTCTCCAGCGGCACCCGCACATTGTTAAAACGCATCTCGGCGTGGCCCACCGGCGCGTCGTCGTAGCCAAAGGTGGTCAGCGGCCGAATAATCTCTACGCCTGGCGTGCCCTTGGGCACCAGCACCTGGGTCTGCTGTTTGTGGCGGCTGGCGTTGTCCGGGTCGCTCTTGCCCATCACAATAAAAATCTGCGTGCGCTCGTTCATCGCCCCGGTGATAAACCACTTGCGGCCATTCAACACCCACTCATCGCCGTCTTTTTCGATGCGCAGTTCGATATTGGTGGCATCGCTGGACGCCACCTGCGGCTCGGTCATCGCATACGAGGAGCGAATGTCGCCATTGAGCAAGGGCGTCAGCCACTGCTCGCGCTGGGCGTCAGTGGCGTACTTCATCAATACTTCCATATTGCCGGTATCCGGCGCGCTGCAATTGAACACCTCCGCCGACCACAATACCCGCCCCATTTCCTCGCACAGCGGGGCATAGTCCAAAAAGCTCATGCCACCGCAATCACTGTACTGGGCGTATTCTTCGGGTACGAATAAATTCCACAGGCCGGCCGCCTTGGCCTTGGCTTTCAGCTCGTCCATCAGCGGCATCGGCGCATAGCGGTTATCCGCCTGCGCCAGCTGTTCGGCAAAGGCCTTTTCATTGGGGTAGATATGCTCAGCCATGAACTGCTGCAGGCGTGCAAGTAAGTCCTGTGATTTGGCAGACGCTCGTAAATCCATCGTTGTCTCCTTAAAGGGCAGTGCGCTGGCGCGGTGAATTGGGCGCTCGGCCGCAGCTAGGTATAGGTAATCAAATGGCGGTCCTGGGGCTGTTCCAGGTGGGGCACGGCATTAAAGCTGTTGAGCTGAAAGGCGCCGCTTTTACAAAAATACTGGCTGATGCCGGTATTGCGCGCCTGCAGATTAATCTCAATCATTTTCTCCACGCTCAGCCCCAGCACCTCACGCAAAATGGCGCTACTGGCGCCGCCGGAGGTAACGACCAACACCCGCCCCGACTGCGCGGCAATGCTCGCCATGGTGCCGCGAACCCGGGCTTCAAACTGCGCCCAGCTTTCCTTTACACCGGGAATTTCATCCCGACTCCAAGCCAGCAGGGCGCGCCGCAGCAGGCGATAGAAATCCCGCGCATCGTTTAAATCCAACTCTTCATCGAGCGTCGGCAAATAGGCTTCCACCATCGAGTGGAAGTCGTATTCATTCAGCCCGGCCAGCTCCTCGGCATTCGGCGTTGTCATCAGCACATCGCGCAGGCCCGCCAGGGTTTCCCGGTGGCGGCGCATACTGCCGGTGTAGACCGCGTCGAAGTGCAACTCGCGGGCCTGACAATACTCGCCCAACAGGCGCGACTGCTCCCAACCGAGCTCGGTCAGCCGGTCGTAATCGTCGGTACCAAAGGCGGCTTGGCCGTGGCGCACTATATAGACTTCACTCATAAGCTCTCCTTCTATGCACTATGCAGTCTATGCGGCCCCTGTTAATTAATTAAATTTATTTTTATTATTCACAAACATAAGCAAGACTAATACCTACCGCAGCGTCAACGAGCCCCCGCCATGAACCTATCGCGTATCGACCTGAACTTATTTGTGGTGTTCGACGCCATTTACACCCACCACAGCCTGACCAAGGCCGCCGGGGTATTGCACGTCACCCAGCCGGCCGTCAGCAATGCGCTGGCCAGACTGCGCAACACCCTCGACGACCCGCTGTTTGTGCGCAGCCCCCAGGGCATGAGCCCAACCCCACTGGCCCGCCAGCTGATTACCCCGGTGCGCGACGCGCTGCGCGGTCTCAACCAGTGCGTACAGGCCCGCCAGCAATTCAATGCCAGCCAGGCCCGGCAAACCTTTCGCGTGCACGCCACCGAGCAGGCCGAGATATTCCTGCTACCGCGCCTGCTGGAGCGGCTGCAGCACAGCGCGCCCGGCATCGACCTCGAAGTGGAATTTATGCGCCGCCGCGAAATTCCACTGGCGCTGGCCAGTGGCGAGCTGCAGCTGGCCATCGACGCACCGCTACTGAACAGCGGCGAGCTGGTCTACCGCCCACTGCGCCGCGACCACTATGTGTGCGCCATGCGCGAAGACCACCCGCTGCGCGAACAGGACTTCGACCTGGAGGCCTTCCTCAACGCCCGCCACATCCACATTTCCAGCCGCAGCCGCGGCTCTGGCCATGTCGATCTGGCACTGCGCAGTATCGGCCGTCAGCGCCGCATTGCCCTGCGCCTGCAGCACTACTCCAGCCTGCCCGCACTGCTGACGCAAAGTGACTATATCGCCGCCATCCCCAATACCCTGGCCAGACAGTGGCCCTGGGTTATCCGAGCACTGCCCTTTGACTGTCCGTCGCTGGAATTGCAATTGTTCTGGCACAAAAGTGCCGACCACGAACCCAGCATCAGCTGGCTTCGCGAGCAAATACTGGCCTGTTCGGGAGAGATAAACGAGGCGCTGCCGGGCTGAACCCCGC
>NZ_JBFIGO010000139.1:0-5750 GCF_041602295.1 Spongiibacter sp.
AGACTGCCTCCCGAGACCACTTCACTAATTGGCGACTGGGGGCTGGACGCCATGGCGATTTCCAGACGGGCTGCGCCAAAGGGACTGCGCACAGTCGTCATCGGTCGCGCCTCTTCGCCCAGCACCAGCGACTGGCCATTGCCGATAAACACATTGGTAGCGCCGTCGTCCTGCAACACCGTTTTTATCGATACCAAATCATTTAATTTCAACAGTGCCAAATCGCGCTGATCAAGCAGATCATTAGGAGCCGCACCAAACTTCCCCTGCGCTTCAACAGCCAGAGCATTGATATCTGCCAGCTCTTTAGACAGATCATTAATATCATTAATATCCGCCTGAATGCGTGCGTTCACTTCCTTGTTGAGGCCGTCCAGCTGCGCGGAAAATTCTGCAAACCGGCCACTCAGGCTGTCCGCCTCTGACAACAGTAACTGCCGCGACGGAATAGAGGCGGGATCATCAGCGAGATTCTGCACGCTGTCATAGAAGCGCGACAACGCCGCACTGACCCCCAGCTCTGGGTCTGAGAGGCTGTTGTCCAACTGCGTGGCCAACTGATAGTAGCTATCCAGCTGGCTAAACGATCCACTGGCATTGCGCATTTGTAAGCTGGAGAATTCATCATACACCCGGCGAACATCGCTCAACTTGACTCCGGAGCCAATCGACAAATCGCCCTGCTGTTGCGGAATGCGGGTGGCAAAGTCGACCCGTTGCCGGCTGTAACCCTCGGTATCCACATTGGCGATATTGTGGCTAGTGGTCGCCAGTGCACGCTGGTAAGACACCAGCGCCGACAAGGCGTTGCCTAACATGTCCGCCATTTCAGATTCCTCACTTACTCACACTAACATCGGCAGCACTGGCGCCAACTTGAGCCGCTGCCAACAATTTCTGGCGGAGCTGAGCACCCTGCTCACTCAAGCCTGAGGACGCCGCCCCCGCCGGGGCTGTGGCCAATTGTTTGGCAATAGCATCGGCCAGACCAATCCCACCTTGTTCCGACAGCGTGACCGCCAGCTGTTTGTCGTGCATTTCTTGATACAACTCGCCACCGCGACTATCGAACAGCCCGCCCTCTGGAACGGCATCGCGCATACTCTTGAGCATCATCTGCAAGAACAGCGCCTCAAACTGCTTGGCGACCGGCTCAATGGCCTGCTGACTGTCCTGCTGCGCGTCAACGCGCAAGGCTGCCAGCCCCGAAAAGTCGTGATAATTCCCGCCCTTACTGATATCCATCTAGATCACCAACAACTCTAAATCACCAATAGCTCAGCGCGCAGCGCCCCCGCTTGATTCAGGGCCTCGAGAATCGCCACCAAATCACCCGGCGCGGCGCCCACCTGATTAATCGCCTTGACGATTTCTTCCAAGGTCACACCGGGGTCCAGCACAAACATACGCGAGCCGCTCTCCTCCACCTCGATACTGGACGCCTGGGCCGCCACGGTATCCCCCCCAGCAAAGGCATTGGGCTGACTGATATCCACCCGCTCTGTCACCGACACCGTCAGCGAGCCGTGGGTGACTGCCGTGGGCATCACCCGCACATTGCCGCCGATCACAATGGTGCCGGTGCGCGAGTTAACGACAACCCTCGCTCTCGCTTCTGCGGGATCGACCTCCAATTCCTCAAGCATGGAAATGAACGTCACTCGACGGTCCGCGTTACTCGGCGCCAATACCTTGACAGTGGCCGAGTCCACCGCACTGGCGGTGCCACTGCCAAACACTTCATTGACCTTTTCCGACAAACGCCGCGCAGTGGTGAAGTCCGGGGTTTTCAGGTTGAGCATCACTTCGCCATTGCTGGCCATCTGACTGGGCGCCGCGCGCTCAACAATTGCGCCGTTTGGAATACGGCCAGCACTGGGAATATTCACCGTGACCCGCGAGCCGTCCTGGCCGGCAACACCGAGGCCACTGACCAACAAACTGCCTTGAGCAACCGCATAGACTTGGCCATCGGCGCCCATCATCGGCGCCATCAACAAGCTGCCACCGCGCAAACTGGCGGCGTTGCCAATCGACGACACGGTGACATCGATAGTTTGACCCGGCTTGGCAAAGGCCGGCAGGGCAGCGTGAACGGTCACCGCCGCGACATTTTTCAGTTGCGGGTTAACATTGTCGGGCACCCGCACACCGAAGCCCGTCAACATATTGCGAATACTTTGAATGGTGAAAGGTGCCTGACTGGTCTGATCGCCGGTGCCGCTTAGGCCCACTACCAAGCCGTAGCCAACCAGCTGATTTTCACGCACCCCGGCAACATTAACCAAGTCCTTGACGCGCTCGGCAAAGACACTGTGCGGCACACTGAACAACAATGCGCATAACAAGCCGCGACACATTTTCGACACTAGAACAGCCATTGGCTCAGCCCTCAAAACGGCGACAACACCGACTGGAACAAACGCCCCAGCCAGCCCATGGAATTGGCATCGGCCAGGGCACCTTTGCCGCTGTATGTAATGCGCGCATCGGCCACCTTAAACGATGGCACCGAGTTATCGGCAGCAATGTCTTCCGGGCGCACAATGCCCTGAATACGGATAAACTCGTCACCCTGATTAATGGTCAGCCACTTCTCACCGCGCACTCGCAAACTGCCATTACGTAGCACTTCAGATACCGTCACGGTAATGCTGCCGGTGAGACTATTGCTCTGACTGCTGCTACCCTGACCGCTGAAATCTTGCTCGCTGCCCACCGACGTATTGAGGATCGGCGTACCCTTGTAGGTCACGCCGCGCCCCAGCAGCGTCACACCCGGCACCGAGATATTGCTGTCTTTACCAGTGGCCGTATTTGAAGACTTGCTGGCATCGGTTTTCTCAGACAGCATCACCGTAATCACGTCACCCACTTGGCGAGCGCGGCGATCCAGAAACAAACTCATGCCATAGCCAGCCTGATAGATGGAGCCGGGGTTATATCCCTCGCGCTGCTGCTGCGCCGGCAGCTGTGACTCCCAGGCCTGCGGGTCGCGCTCCGGCGCCTGAGCGCACGCCGCCAGCAAAGCGATCAACAGCGCGCAGGCAATGTGACGTATACGCTGAGCATTCATGGCATTACCCTTTTAAAGGTTGTTGTTAACGTATTGCATCATCTGGTCGCTGGTAGAAATCGCCTTGGAATTCATTTCATAGGCACGCTGGGTTTCGATCATATTCACCAGCTCCTCCACCACATTGACGTTCGATCCCTCCAGCGCGCCCTGCGCAATAGAGCCCAGGCCACTCAAGCCGGGGGTTCCGGTCTGTGGCGCGCCACTGGCTGCAGACTCAGAATACAAATTCTCACCGCGCGCCTCTAAGCCGGCCGGGTTGATGAAGTCGGCCAATTGAAAACTGCCCAGCTGCACCGGCGCGGCATCGCCAGCAACCGCCGCGCTAATCACTCCATCGCTACCCACCGTAATACTGCGCGTGTTGGCGGGGACCGTGATTCCGGGTTCAACGATATAGCCACTGTTGGTCACCACCTGACCTTGATCATCCAGCTGGAACGCGCCGTCGCGGGTATACGACAGGCTGCCGTCTGGCATTCTCACCTGAAAGAAACCGTGACCATTGATCGCCAAATCCAGGTTGTTATTGGTTTGCGTCATGGTGCCCTGGTTGAAGATTTTTTCTGTCGACACAACACGCACCCCGGTACCGACCTGCAGACCACTGGGCAGGCGGGTTTGCTGCGATGACTGACCACCCACTTGCCGGTGGTTCTGATAAAGCAGGTCTTCAAACGATGCCCGGTCGCGCTTAAAACCCGTTGTATTCGCGTTGGCCAGGTTGTTACTCACCACCTGCATACGCGTGTTTTGCGCATCGAGGCCCGTCTTTGCTACCCATAGAGATGAATTCATAATTGTGTCCTTTTATTCCATTCGCATCAGGCGCGCACCGGCTTCCGACACCGTATTCGCGGTACTCATCATCTTCACTTGCATTTCAAAACGCCGAGCCAACTCGATCATATTGACCATGGCTTCAACCGTGTTCACATTGGAGCCTTCCAAGCTTCCGGGAGATACCCGAACCTCGGCATCGCTGGGGGGAATACCGCCGTCAACAGGCCGGATCAAACCGTCTTCACCCTTGCGCAACTGCTCGGCATCGGCACTCACCAGGCGAATCCGGTCAACCGTTACCAGCGATTCGGCGCCCAGCCCCAGGGGCACCACCGACACCGTGCCGTCGCTACCAATGGTCAAACTTTCGTGCTCCGGTACCGCCAGTGGACCGCCATCACCCATGACGGGCTGACCGGCACCGTTTATCAGCATGCCGTCCGCGGTCAGATGAAGGTCACCACGCCGGCTCAGTGCCTCGTTGCCATCGGCGTCCTGCACGACAAACCAGCCTTGGCCGCGAATCGCCACGTCCAAATCGCGGCCGGTGGTCATAATGTTGCCTTCACTGAAATCACTCAGCCGCGACTCGACCACCGAGTTAATTCGTGTCTGATGACCGGCGCCGTCCACGGGTTTCGACATCAGGGCATGAAAATCGGCACGAAAACCCGCGGTACTGGCATTGGCCAAGTTATTGGCATTACTGGCCTGAGCCAGCTCAGTGTGCTTGGCCGCCGTCATGCCCAGATACAGTAATCGGTCCATATGCCCTCCTCGCCCAATCCGCGCCTAATAGCCGCGTTAGCGGATATTAATAATCGCCTGAGTGACCGCGTCAGAAGTGGATATCATCTGCGTATTCGCCTGGAAATTGCGCTGCGCAGTGATCATTTCCACCAGCTGCTCAGTCAGGTCGACATTGGAACTTTCCAAAGCACCGGCCTGCAACAAACCAAAGTTAGAGCTGCCCGGCTCACCAACACGCGGGCTGCCAGACGAAAAGGTCTCCGCCCAAGCCGTATCACCTTTTTGCTGCAGGCCGTTGGGGTTCGAGAAGGCCGCTAGAGCTACCTTGCCTAATTGCGACGCCTGACCGTTGGTAAAACGTGCCGACACCACCCCGGTACTGGCCACCTCAATACCCGTCAACCGACCGGTGGTGAAGCCATCCTGCTGGAGGCTGTTCACGCCAAACTCGTTGCCGTATTGCGTGGAGGCGGTGAAATCCAGCGCCAGATCGAGATTCGCAGCGCCGTTATTCGGGTCGTAGGAGGGCACGCTAATAATCCCCGGCGCCGGTGACTGCAGCGTACCGGTATTGTCAAATTGCAGAGTGTTACCCAGCCCTACCGGGTTATCATCGATGTAGATATTCTGCTGCCAAGTGTTGGCTGCCGCGTCTTTAACAAAGTAAAGGGTTGCGGTATGCGAGGTGCCCAGGGAGTCGTATACCGTCATCGACGTAGCGTGGTTATAGCTTGACGCCACCGTCGGATCGAAGGGCGAAGAAGTAGGCAGAGGCGCATCGCCGGGCAGGTTGACACCGATCTCCGCCCGCGTGCTGGCCTTGGGCGCGTTTTCCGACACCTCCAATTGCAAATCAGACAGCGAACCCGTCGCAAAATCGCCATTGGCCGTTGCCGGGTACACCTGCAAGCGGTCGGCATTGGCGTTCACCACAAAGCCGTCCCGGTCCACACTAAATGAGCCGGCCCGGCTGTAACTCACGCCACCAGAGCCCTTCATAGTAAAGAAGCCCTCGCCGCTTATGGCCAAATCCAGGTTGTTATCAGTGAAATCGATATTGCCCTGGGAAAACTGTTGGACAATCGTGTTCAAACGCACACCCGCACCGGGCGTCGTTTTGGTCACATCGTTGTTTGAGGTC
>NZ_JBFIGO010000140.1:0-5604 GCF_041602295.1 Spongiibacter sp.
CATGAATTCACAACGCTTGATCGTGGCGATAGCCAAGACGAGATAAGTGATGCCGACCAAGCGATAAACCCCACGTCGACCGCCGCTTGGGGTCGCGCGTATCAGTTCATAAAATATCAGTAAATAGATAATACAGCCGGCAATGCTGTAGCCCAGGTTGAGAATTCCCAGCTGACTATCGGCCACAGCGTAATAAACAATGAGCCCGGTGGCTGCGACGTAGCCGGGAATCAGCAGTGACCACTTGATCTCGACCTCTAAGAATTTGGCGATCCCGAAATAGAAATAGCTGCCGCCGAGAACAACAAGAATTGTACTCAAATATAACGGGTAGACGGGCGCAACGGTGCTCTCCAAACCCACTAGCAGAGCGCTGAGGGCTGAGCAAAAGAAGCCTAGGCACCAGCATCGTATGGCCTCTGCTTTGTGAACTCTCCACAGGAAAAACATGAGGATTGTCGCGCACAGCTGCAGGACCGCGGTTGCCGCAAACAGCGTGGCAATATCTGGCTGCACGGTCATTAGCCTGTGCCGCTCAGTGGATTAGGGCTCTCAATGCCTTTTCCAGTGCCTCCGTGCACATCATTACTAATGCGCCAACAATTGCGCCCCGCCCTTTTTGCCTGAAACATCGCCTCGTCAGCCCGGTGGATTGCCTCCTTCAAATTTTGCTTCTGTGACGGCTGGTATTTGCACAGGCCGATACTGACCGTAACGGGCGTGCGTTGTCCTTCATACAAATTGGATGAGCCAGCCACCCTTTTGCGAATCCGCTCCATAATGCCAACGGCCTGCTCGCTATCGGTGTCGTCCATCAGGATCCAGAACTCTTCTCCGCCGGCGCGGGCGACAATGTCATTGGGGCGTAATACGCCGGCGATACAGCGAGTAAAACTCGCCAGCACTCGGTCGCCAGCGGCGTGGCCAAAGGCGTCGTTGACTTTCTTGAAGTGATCGAAATCCAATACCGCAACATAGGAGTCGCGGGTGATGGCTTCACTGGCCTCAAAAAAACCGGCGCGATTCAACAGTTCAGTTAGTGTGTCCGTATGCCCTCTTTTTATAAGTTCAAACTTTAGCCTTTGGCTGAGCATGAGCAGAAAGGCGAAATTGCCAAGGAACAAGGCCGCTGGTGTTAACAATAAGCTCAAGCTGCCAGCCCAAAGCTGATTGGTTGCACTGATATATTCGGGTTGGATAACTGCTGCCAGCAGTCCCCTGGACATCAGCATACCTGCCGACAGCGCGTGTATGGCCGCGACAAAGCGAAAGGTGAAAGCCAGTTGGGGGGACTCTAGGCTGGATTTAATCAGTTGGTAGATCGCCAGGATGTAAATTAGTAGCACGTAGCTGCTGTACGCTATCGTTCTAATCTGCGCAGAGTCGCGGATATAGCTGGCGTAGGCAATCACCAATATGGTGACCAGCAAACTCAATATAAGCCAATGGATATGGGGGTTGCGGCGGAAAAAGGCGACAATGCCAAGGTAGCTGAGGATATTCGCAGCCAAGAGCAGGAGATCGCGTAGCACGAGTATGCCGGCGGTCACATTTTCCAGTGGGGCGATGAGCAGGCTGGTGCCGGCGAAGTAGCTTAAAAAGGCACATATCCAATAGCGTACAGCGGGCTCTCGACCGTGAATTGGCCACAAAAACGCGAGTACTATTACGCCACAAATCTCACAAACGAGCACAGACACATATAGGGAGACTTCATCGAGCACCATAAATACCCCTATCCGCCCGCTTCCTGAAACCCCTTATCTGCTAAGCAAACGGCTTTACTCAGAGTAATCATTAAAGCACATTGATCAAATATGCACCAATTATGCACAATTAGATATCCGTGTCGTAGTGGTTTGGCGCGGCACCTAAAATACGCCGTAGATGGCGTGTTTTTTGCTGGATTAGAGGTGTTTCGGCGTCAAAACCCCTGTTAGGCTAAGCACTTAGGGGCTGTCGCTATACAGAGCTGCGAGGGGTTAATGAATAAGTGGGCATATCGGTCAATGGCGTTACTCTGTGGCCTGTTATTGCCCTGGGCGGCCTCCTCTAGCGCCGCCCCGTTACGTGTTTCGGTAGCGTCGAATTTTGCCGGCACGATGAGGGATCTGGTCAGCGATTACACCTTGCAGAGCGGTACGCCCGTGCAGTTGATTATCGGCTCTTCTGGCAAGTTGTATGCGCAGATTGGTCAAGGGGCGCCTTTTGACCTGTTTTTCTCTGCCGATGCAGAGCGCCCGGCTGCTCTTGAGGCGGCGCAGTTAATCGTGCCGGGCAGCCGTACTAGCTACGCCTATGGTGAGTTAGTTCTATGGCCGGCCAGCGACTCTCCTGCTCAGCAGTTGGAAACCTTTAACTACCGGCGCTTTGCTATCGCCAATCCGCGCTTGGCCCCCTACGGCCGCGCTGCCAGCGCGGTGTTAGATCGACTATCGGTTTTAAGCAACACCGAGACGACACTGGTCATGGGCGAAAATATCGCCCAGACATACCAATTTATATCCAGCGGTAACGCTGACGCTGGCTTGGTGGCGCGCTCGCAAATGACCCCAGAGGATCATTTCTGGCCGATCCCCAGCGATTGGTATCCGCCAATCGAACAACAGGCGGTGATTTTGCGGGCGAGTCGCAAGATTGATGAGGCGAAGAAATTTATGACCTTTATAAAAAGTGACGCCGCAAGAGCGAAAATAACGGCGGCGGGTTATCGGCAGGCAGGTGCGAACTGAACATGCCCGATATGAGCTTGCTTGATGCCGCGGATCTTAATGCACTTTGGCTCACCGTTAAGTTAGCCGGCGTGGTCGTTGTACTACTAATAGGCATTTCTACACCGCTGGCCTGGTGGCTCTGCCGCAGCCGCTCAGCTTGGCGCAAGCCTGTGGCGGCACTGATCACTCTGCCGTTAATCTTGCCGCCTACCGTCTTGGGCTTTTACCTGCTATTGGCCATGGGGCCGGAAGGCCCTATCGGCAAGTTCACTGCATTTTTGGGGCTCGATACCCTGGCCTTCAGTTTTTCCGGCTTGGTGGTTGGCTCGCTGTTTTACTCCCTGCCATTTGTGGTTCAGCCGATACAAAATGCGATGGAGTCGATGGGAAAGCGGCCTTTTGAGGTGGCCGCGACCCTGCGTGCCGGGCCGATCGACCGTTTTTTTACCGTATTGCTGCCACTGTGCCGCTCCGGCTTTATCAGCGCGGCGATACTGGGTTTCGCCCACACCTTGGGTGAGTTTGGTGTGGTACTGATGATCGGCGGTAATATTCCTGGCGAAACGCAAGTGCTGTCGGTACTGCTTTATGAGCATGTGGAGGCATTAGATTATGGCCGCGCCCACCGCCTTGCCGCACTGATGCTGTTGATGTCGTTCACCACAATGTTGGTGTTGCAAGGGCTGCGGCGCGATGGCCGCAGCCAGAAAGTGTTGGGGTTTTAAGCTTTGTCAGATGCCATTCACACCGCGTTTTCTTTACAGTTTGCCGACAGCGACTTTTCATTGGAAGTCGATCTTGAGCTACCCCGTCGGGGGGTGACCGCCATTTTTGGCCGTTCGGGCTCGGGTAAGACCACATTGCTGCGCTGCATCGCCGGCCTGCAGCGTTGCGCCACCGGCGAATTGCGCTTCGGTAACGACTATTGGCAGCGCGGCCGACAGTCTGTCCCCTGCCACCGCCGCCCTATTGCCTATGTCTTCCAGGAAGCCAGTTTATTTCCCCATTTGAACGTTGAGCAAAACCTGCGTTATGCGCTGCGCCGAGCGGCCCGCGGCGGGCCAACGCTCAATGAGGTGATGGAATTGCTGGCACTACAACCTTTGTTCGCGCGCCGCCCCGAACAGTTATCTGGCGGCGAGCGCCAACGTGTTGCCATAGCCAGGGCCCTGCTGATTGCACCGCGGCTACTGCTGATGGACGAGCCCCTGTCGGGGCTGGATGCGGCGCGCAAGGCGGAAATTTTGCCCTTTCTCGAGCGTCTTTGTGCGCAGGCGGAGATCCCTATTCTGTATGTCAGTCACTCCGTCGATGAGGTGTGCCGGCTTGCCGACCACCTGGTGGTGATGGACAGCGGGCGGGTGCTCGACCAGGGGCCGCTAGAGGATATGTTGATCAATCGCCATTTAAGCAGTGATGGCGACAACGATGTGTCGGCCGTGCTGCGTGCCAAATTAGCCGAGGTCGACTCCCGCTGGCAGCTTGCCAGGTTAGTCTTTGCTGGCGGATCACTGTGGGTGCGCAGCAATGGCGAAGTCGCCGGCAGCGAGCTGCGGCTGCGAATTCGCGCCCAAGATATCAGCATCAGTTTGTCTGCCCACCGCGACAGCAGTATTTTAAATATTTTACCCTGCACAATCGCCGCGATCAGTGATGAGCCCGGCGGGGCAATGCAGCTGCTGCAGTTGAGCGTCGGTGACAGCCAATTACTCGCCCGCCTCACCCGACGCAGCGTTCACCACCTCGGCTTACACGTCGGCATGGCGGTGTACGCGCAGCTCAAGTCAGTGGCCATTATTCGCTGACCGGCCGCTCAGGCCCTTCCTGTATTCCGCCACCTTGCCTTTGCGAGCGTTAGTTTGTCGCCGGGCCGACGCTGAGCAAAAAGCTGTCGTCGATATAGTAATAGGTAATTACCGAGGGTCGGCTTCATGTTCATCTTATGCACAGGGCGAAGCTTGAGGCTTTAAGATGCTTGTGTTGACCGAAAACGACGACGAGGCATAGCGCGAGCCCATTAGCTGATGATGACGACGGTAGCCGTTAATAGCGTTTACCCCTGCGATCACTGTCAACTCTACCTCTCAATGAAAGAAGGCGTCGCATGAAGGTTTGTCAAAAAGACGACATGCTTACGTTTAAGGATGAACCTGAGACTAGTTCGCAAGCCCCCAAAGATCGCCTCCCGCCCTGGAATGTGTTGGTGGTAGACGACGAGCCCGATGTGCACAGCGTAACAAAATTGGCGCTGGATTCGTGGACGTATGGGGGCCGCCCACTCAAGCTCACGCACGCCAGCAGCGGTCGTGAAGCCATAGATATGCTTCGTGACCGGGGCGATTATGCGGTCATCCTGTTGGATGTGGTCATGGAAAACGAGCTTGCCGGCCTCGATGTCGCTGAATACTTACGCAAGCGTCTAAATAATAATCGCACGCAGATAATTCTGCGGACTGGCCATCCGGGTACCCTGACCGATAATGAGGCAGCCGCGGTGCACGGCTGTAATTTCTACGAGCCGAAAAGTTACATCACCTCAGAGCGGTTGAAATCGACACTCGCAGTCGCCCTAAAAGATTACTCATCGCCTCCGCATCCCAGTATGGGATGCGGGCGGTAGGGCGCAGTGGATACCAGGCAGCATAAAGATGAATTTGAGGCCATATTAAGCAGCAATATTGTGGCCATAATCAGTGCCGATTTGGATGGCCGCATTACCCGTTGGAGCGCCGGTGCAGAAAAGCTTTTCGGCTATAGCTCGGAAAGCGCCATGGATATCAATTTGCAAGCGCTAGTGCCGCCGTCACAGCAGTGTGAACTCCAAACGGTGCTGGAAAAGCTGAAACGCAAACGCAGTATTCCCTCCCTCACTACTCAGCGGATGAAGAAA
>NZ_JBFIGO010000141.1:0-5577 GCF_041602295.1 Spongiibacter sp.
GAAAGCCGCGGCATTTCTCACTGCGTGGGCAGCCGCGACGGACAGGAAGGCCTGGGCGCCTTTGTCGAGCGCCGCAAGCCCAATTTCACGGGCGAGTAACTCCATTTCGAAGATTAAAGTGCCCGGCTAACGCCGGGCGGCTTACTAACTTATCATCCAATCATTCACACCACTCTCCTAATTTCCGCCCTTCCCGCTTTACTGTTAGCACGAAAATTGACCGCAACACCAAGCGCACTATACTCAGTCTCGTTGCCACGATGATGACAAGGAGGTCGATGTGACTATTATTGAACAGCTAAAAAGCGGTGAGCGCGCGCGATTGATACCAGTATTACCCGACTCTAAGAAAGAAGAAAAAGCAACAGCCTCACTACTAGCTGCATTCCGTATAATCCCCGAATTTGCAAAGTCTGTCTTATCCGATGCTGGAGCATCAATTGGAACAAGAGCAAAAATCGACTGCTATACCGAAGTTGTGTTCAAGCACGAATGCGCGAAAGGCATTCGCCCTGACGGCCTAATCGTTGTTCATACTGGAAAAAAAGAGTGGACGGCATTAATCGAATCAAAAATTGGCAACGCGAACCTTAGCTGCGATCAACTAGAAAAATATCTTACGGTAGCGCGAGCCCTAGGAATTGATGCCCTCATTACCATTTCAAATGAGTACGCAGTCCTGCCAACACACCACCCCGTCAATATCACCAAACAGTCTTTAAAAAAAGTCGAGCTATATCACTTCTCTTGGCTCAGTATTATTTCAAAGGCTGTTATTTTATCCGATAACAAAATCGTTGATGACCCGGAACAAGCCTTCCTTTTATCTGAGCTAATTCGCTATTTCCGGCACTCCTCATCTGGCGTTTCTGCGCTGAGTAAGATGTCCCCAGATTGGCGCGAAATCTGCGATCTTGTACAACGAGGCGCGCATTTATCAAGCCACCAAAAAGAAATTGAGGGCGCAGTATCTAGCTGGAATCAATTGCTGCGTTATTTAAGTCTACAGCTCAGCATGGCAACCCGAAGTGCAGTTTCTGTTCAGCTACCAAGAAAACTACAGTCATCGCCAGAACAACAGATCAAGCAGGCCATCCATACCATGGTTAGCTCAGGCAAGATGATAGCAACCCTTGAGATACCCAATGCAGCGGGACCAATACAAATTACCGCCGATCTAATGCGCCGAACGGTCACATTCGACATCAAGCTCACTTCTCCACAAGATGTTAAACGCCCAACAGCTGCAATTAACTGGCTAACACGGCAGCTAAAGGATGTTAAAGCTATGGAAGAAATAGTGATCAAAGCGTACTGGCCACGGCGCACACCAATGACGATGTCGACACTATCACAAGCTATCGACAGCCCAGAAACTTTGCTAGCCGAAGGTATTAAGGACATTCCCAAGGAGCTAGAAGTGAGCATAGTTACTGACCTAGCGGGACGATTTCGAGGTGCCAGAACATTTATCGAAGAAACCGAGCGCGCCCTTCTCTGGTTCTACGACACCATTGGTGAACACCTGTCTATTTGGGTACCCAAAGCACCAAAAATAAAACCCCAAATGGATAACGAAAGCGGCAACGAAAACAACCAAGTTGCGCCAGTAGAAAGTAGCTATGAAAAAGAAATCAGGGAACGCTTTCTGTATCCCGCTATAGTGGTTGATAACACAGGAACAGACTCCTAATAAATCTCAGCTCGTAAGCACTAATGTTTAGGTACTGAAACATGCAGGCGCAAGCAACAACCTGCGCCAACCTCCTTACTAGCTTCAGACGAACTTGACTGACCGCCCAATTAGAACAGGAAAGCCGCGACGGACAGGAAGGCCTGGGCGCCTTTGTCGAGCGCCGCAAGCCCAATTTCACGGGCGAGTAAGCCTTAGTAGCACGGCCCGAAGTGATTCGGGCTGTGCTCCGTCGAGCCCCTACCCACCACGGTTACTACACCACGTTGATTCTCTTTTTCTCGGGCTCTTTTTCTTCAACTTTAGGCACGCTAACGAGCAGTAAGCCATTGTCAAACTTAGCGCTGATATCCTCTTGCTGCACAGCATCTCCCACAGCAAAATTCCGCTGTATGCTGCCGTAGCGGCGTTCCTGACGAATGAGGCGGCCGCCTTTTTCTTCCTTGTCTTCCTGCTTGATTTCAGCGCTGAGCGTGAGCACGCCGTGGTGAAGTTCGAGATGGATATCCTCCTTCTTCACGCCGGCTAGCTCGGCCTGAATGGTATAGCCAGTGTCCGTTTCACTGATATCGACCTTTGGGCTAAAGAATCTATCTTGAGACAGATTCCCCGGCGCAAAAAAACTCTCAAATAGATTGTCTAAGTCGAAGCGGTTATCGCGTGGTAACAGGTTCATGATTCGCTCCTTAAACACTATTCACTCAGCTCATGGTTGCTGCTGCGCCCGCAGCGCAGCAAGCCCACACTAAAAATATAGTCCACTAACAGACCTTGCTCATTGACTGAGATCAATGATTCCGAGCACGGCAAGCACCAGCAAAACTCACAGTGTATTTTCAAATAAACGCGCCGTTAGACATAACCAGGGACGATAAGCAAAGGCATAAATAGGGGGCCAGCTGACAAGCCCAATCCCGGCGTTAACGCCGCCTGATATCGCCTGCTTAAACCGCTAGAAATCGGCTGGCATTTCGCGCTTGCACAGGGCAAGGAAGGGCTGTGCGGCAACGCCGGGCAATCAGCCAAATCGCTGCCACCCACGCTGCAGCGATTCAACAACGAGCCAGCAGCACCATTTAGATATACCCACAACGCCTTACCCAGTTGCTCGACGAAAAAACGCACCAACTCTCATCACCGGGTGACAACCGCCGCTGCGCCCAACCTTCCGTCGACAAGCTCTAGCACCTTGATAAATATCAAAAAATCATCAACTTGGCTAAACATAGCAAGTTTTGCTAGAGCCAATTTATCGACGAATGCAATACCCTGAGACTAAGTTCACACTGCTGTATAAACCGGTATTAGGGTTAGGGGTATCGTCGTGACCGACCTGCAACAAATCAATGCGCTCTACGCAGACAAACTGGCGGGCCTGCTGGGTATCAGCTTCGACGACGTGGGCGATGACGAAATCAAGGCCAGCATGGAGATCTCCCCTTTGCACCTAACGCCTAGCGGCTTTGTGCAAACCAGCGTCCTGCTAGCCTTGGCCGACAGCGCCTGCAGTATTGGCTGCATTGCAAATCTGCCTGCAGGCGCCTCGGGTTTTTTAACGATTGAATGTAAGCCCAATCTACTGGGAACGGTGCGCGGCGGCATTATTAACTGTATTGCCAGCATCACCGACAGGGAACACGCAAGCCAGACTTGGGAGGCAACTATTAGCTGCCAATCCTCAGGAAGAACGATTGCCCAGTTTCACTGCGCACAGCACATCATCTACCCCGGCAGCCCACGCCCCAAACCGGCAACCACGGTTACGGACACGCCTGAGACAGCGCTACCCTTCTGTTAGCTCGGCAGCGCCCGGCGTAAAACATCGCCGCTCTTCATGGTGTCCGCTCCCCCAAACGCCGCCCTAGCTCAGCGGCGGGCGTAGAACGCCGCCAAGACCTCGCTCAAACCGGCGGCATCTTCACTGCCGGCCAACTCGCGAATGGAGTGCATGGCAAAGGTCGGCACGCCGATATCGAGGGTGGCAACGCCCAGTGTCGAAGAGGTGATGGGGCCAATGGTGCTGCCGCAGGCCATATCGCTGCGCACCACAAAGCTTTGCACCGGCTGCTTGCACTGCTCGCAAAGGTGGCGGAACATCGCGCTGGTTTCGCTGTTGGTCGCGTAGCGCTGGTTCACATTGATTTTAATCACCGCGCCGCGATTGAGCAGCGGGCCGTGATTAGCGTCGTGCCGGTCGCTAAAATTGGGGTGCACGCCGTGGGCATTGTCGGCGGAGATCATCAGCGAGTGAGCGATCGCGCGCTGCCAGCGGGTTTCATCGCCGGCAATACGGCGCAGCGTCGACTCTAGCATCGGCCCCTGCGCGCCGCTGCTGGACATGCTGCCCACTTCTTCGTGGTCGTTGCTGACCAGCACGCTGTGCTGATCGGCCGGCGCGGCCAGCAGCGCCTGCAGGCCAACAAAACTGGACAACAGATTATCCAGCCGCGCGCTGGCGATAAACTCATTATCCAAGCCGATCAGCGCGGCGCCCTGCACGTCGTAAAAGCTCAATTCATAATCGAGCACCACATCGACATCGTCGCTGCCCTGCTCGGCCAAAAAGCGTTTCAACAGCGCTTTAAAGTCGGGGGCCTGCGCGGGCTGACTGATCAGCACTGGCAGGTCCGTCTGCGGATTAACACTGCGGCTGTTATTGGCCTCGCGGTCGAGGTGAATGGCCAGGCTGGGAATACAGCCGATCGCCCGCTGGGTGTCGATCAAAGCACTGCGCAAATGACCGTCGATCGTGCGGTAGCTTACCCGGCCGGCCAGACCGAGATCGCGGTCAAACCAGGGATTGAGCAAGGCGCCGCCGTAGACGTCCACAGCGAGCTGAAAATAGCCCTTTTTATGCAGTACCGGATTGGGCTTAACCTTCAGGCAGGGGCTGTCGGTATGGGCGCCGACCATCTTCCAGCCGCTCTCGGCAACATCCCCCTCACCCACCCGAAAGGCGACAATGGAGGAGCCATTGCGCAGGGTGTAATAGCCCTTGCCGGGCTGCAAAGCCCAATCGTCGCGCTCATTGAGCTCGCTAAAACCGGCATCGCGCAGGGCGCTGGCCATATTTTCGGCGGCGTGAAACGGCGTGGGGCTGGCATCCAAAAACGCCATAAGCTGGGTGTTGAACTGCTGTTTATCCATCATTGATCCGAGGTTGTTGAATTCTGGGGAGACGGCTGCTGACTGGCCTGCAGGGCCAGTAACAGGCTGGAAGTATCTTTGCGGCCGCCGCCGAGGTTTTGCACCTGGCCATAGAACTGATCTACCAGTGCGGTCACCGGCAAGCTCAGGCCCTGACGACGGGCTTCGTCGAGCACATAGCCCAGGTCCTTACGCATCCAGTCCACGGCAAAGCCGAAATCGAATTCGCCCTGCAGCATGGTGGTCGCGCGGTTGTCCATTTGCCAGGACTGGGCCGCACCGGCGCTGATCACATCAACCACAGCGGCCATATCCAGGCCCGCCTGCTGGCCAAAATTCAGCCCCTCGGCCAGCCCCTGTAACAGGCCGGCGATACAAATTTGATTGACCATTTTCGCCAGTTGCCCGCTGCCCACCTCACCGAGGCGGCGATAGCGAGCGGCGTAGCACTGCAGCAGCGGTTCGGCGCGGGCAAAGGCCTGCTCATCGCCGCCGGCCATAATCGTCAGTTTGCCCGCCTCGGCACCGGCCTGACCGCCAGACACCGGGGCGTCGATAAAGGCGTGACCCGTCTGGGCCGCCGCCTGGGCCATGTCGCGCGCCAGCGCGGCCGAGGTCGTAGAGTGGTCGATCACCACGCCGCCGCGCGGTAAATGTGCAAATACGCCCTGCTCGCCGCACAACACCTGACGCACATCGGCATCGGCGCCCAGACAAAGCGCCACCACATCGCGGCC
>NZ_JBFIGO010000142.1:0-5439 GCF_041602295.1 Spongiibacter sp.
CCCTGGGCTGGAACCTGGGTGAAACTCAACTGATTAAATACATTGCCGGCTACCGCGAGATGCGCGATCGCACCAACGGCGTACTGTCGGCAGGCAGTAGCTCCGACGAATACCGTATCGACTACAGCGCCTACACATCAAAAGACGGCAGTTTGTTTCTCCCCACTACACCCCAGCCGCTCGACCAAGACCAGATCTCGCACGAGCTACAATGGCAGGGCAGCGCCTTTGGTGGCCGATTGGAATACATCGCCGGTCTGTATTACTTCGAAGAAAACGGCAAGGAACACCACCCCCTGCACCATATTCTCAACGGCCCCATCGATATTACCGAAACACCGCTATTCACTAATATCACCTCGGT
This sequence comes from Spongiibacter sp., assembly GCF_041602295.1. Lineage (GTDB taxonomy): Bacteria > Pseudomonadota > Gammaproteobacteria > Pseudomonadales > Spongiibacteraceae > Spongiibacter. Next base: position 365 of record NZ_JBFIGO010000142.1, read on the forward strand.
GTTAATGGCAGAGGACAGCCGGTTTACGGTAAACAACAAGGCCAGTGCTATTTTTACCCAACTGGACTACACCCTGCCCTTTTGGGATGACCGTCTAAGCATTATCTTGGGTGCCCGCCACTCCGAAGACCGCCGCACGGTGGATCGCTACCGCGACCTGCGCATCTATCTGGAAAACGAAACCATCGACAAAGTCAGTGGCGAGAGTATCGCTACCGCGCCATTACTGCTGGAAGAAGCCGGCTCTAACTTTCAAGTCAGCGCAGCGAAAAAATTCAGCGATGACTCATTCACCCTGGTGTTGAGTGCCGAACTCAGTGACAACGTCAACGCCTATGTGAAGTTTGCCGAGGCCTATAAAAGTGGCGGTTACAACACCCGCGAACCCGACCCAGCACGCTTCGCCGAGGGCTTTGAAGAAGAAAAAGTCGAATCCTTGGAAGTGGGTATAAAAAGCGAACTACTGGACCGCCGCCTGCGCCTTAACGTGAATTTGTTCGACAGCGATTTCAGCAATCGTCAAATGAACTTCAAACTCCCCGGCGCAGTGACCGACACGCGAGTGTTAAATGCCGGGGTATCGAGGATGCGCGGCATCGAAACCGACATTATGTTTGTCGTGACCCGCAAGTTGATCACCACTGCCAGCTTCTCCCTGCTCGACGCGGAAATGGTCAGCGTAATCAATCCCGATACCGGCGAAGATCAAACCGAGCAATACACCTTCTTTGCCGCTCCCGAACTGAGTTGGAGCCTGGGCCTTAATTACGATGTCGCGGACTTTTCCTGGGGCCGGCTCACCGCCAATATGAGCTACAACTACACCGACGACACCAACATGGACAACCGTGTCGACTACGTGACCGACTCGCATATGGACGGCTATGGTCTATTCAATGGCCGTGTTGGCTTGTACGAAATGGCGCTGGCTGGTGGCAGTGTCGATGTCAGTTTGTGGAGCAAAAATCTCACCGACGAAGAGTATGTAGTGTCCACGGTGCCCGGGATCTTCCCCCACACCTCCCGCGGTGTTTACTGGGGTCCTCAGCGCACTATTGGTCTGGATATCAACTACCAGTACTAGGAGACATCATGAACCAGGAACGCGTCTTGTTTGAGCACCGCTTCACGATCAATCGTCCCATCGACCAGTGTTTTTACTATCTGGGTCACACCTTTGAAAACGCCTCGGTGTGGATGAAAGGTTGTCGCCGGGTCATCGCCCAGAGTGGCTACGAAAACTACGGCATGTGGCTGGGTAAACGCTATTACCGCAGCATGGCCGGCCCGCTATCGATCGGCACTCTGACCCGAGAGGAATGGGTGCATATTTTCGAACCGGGTAAACGCTTTGTCATACGCACAGATATTCCCGGTGTAGAGCCCAACTGGGACTATAACTTCACGGCCCTGGACGAGCAGCGCACCGAGTTCCACTACCGGGTTTACACCCACAACCACCAGTGGTTTTCGCGCTACATCGTCCAGCCCTTATTTATGGCCGCCGCGCGGCCACGCCTAAACTTTTCGCACCCGCGGATGGTTGAGCTACTCGACGCCAGCAGCCCTCTACTGTCCCAATCCCCAGCATAGGAGCTCCGTTACAATGGCACTAAACCCCAGCATCACGCTGTACACCTATGCAATGAGCCCCTTCGCAGAAAAAGTGCACTGCTGCCTGCTGTACAAGCAGCTGCACTTCCAATGCCACTACCTCAATCCGCTGCGGCTGAAAAAAGACCTGCCCGTGGGTCACCAGATCCCCGTACTGACCATCAACGGTGAAAGCCGCGCCGACTCCACCCCTATCGCCGAGTGGCTAGACGAGTGCTTTCCCGAGCAGCCCCGCCTGCTACCCGAGGCAGGGGCCGAGCGCGAACGGCTGCTGGACATAGACCAATGGATCAGCCACCGACTCATCCCCGGGCATTTTCGCGCCTATCCCGGCGAGGGCTGGAATCGCCAGCGCATTGAAAATGCCTGGGTTCTCAGCCACGTAATGAACAAGACCGCCCACGGTGGTCTGCCGTGGATTTTGCGCAAACTGTGGCCACTAATCATTGCCTCACAGGGCTTTATCCGCCACATGCTAGCCATGACCGACCTCGACACCCCCCTGCCCCAGGCCAAGCGCAAACTCTTTGCAGAATTTGTTGAAAAGCTGGACGGCGGGCCCTTTCTCGGCGGCCGCAATACACCATCACTGCCGGACTTTTCCGCCTTCCCGCTGTTCGCTGTACCGTGGATGGTGAACTTCCACCACAGCGACGATGTGCTGGAATTTCCGGAAATTATCGCCTGGCTACAGCGCCTGCAACCCTATCTCAGCAGTACGCCGCCGCTGCTACCGCAAACCGTCGTAGAGCGTTCGCTAGACACGCTGTTTGACGGCGTGCAACAACACTCTAAACCGGTACTGCCAACCAATTGCGCAACTGCGCCGCCACACGCTGATCACTGAGCATCGACAGGTGGCCTAGCTCATAAAAAAGCTGGCTATGGCCTTCGGCAAAGTCCAGTTGCTTTGCCGCAAGGCGGTGTTGACCCAGGGCACTGCAGGGGTGAACCAAGCCGTCACTGCGCAGCTTATCCAAACTGCCCAGCGGCGACTTAGACAGCGTGGCGGCAATCGCATAGTGACTGATGCCAGAGGACAAAGGCACTGACTGACGGTGATCCCCATTGTCAGAATGCTCGTCGTGGCCCTGCCAGTCGGCGTCTGAAATGTTGCCGTGGCGCAGGTCGGTAATTCCGTCGCTGCGAATTTTGCCCAGTGCAGCCAGCGGCGCGGTATACGGACTGAAGGTTGCCGAGCGCTGCAACCAATAGCCGCCGCGCTCCAGTGCCGAACCGTGGTGGGGTGTGCCAACATAGACCACCTTGTCGACCTTGCTTAGCCAGGGCAATTGCTCGCTGGCAGCCTGCTGCAGGGCACTGCGCGCCAATAGCCCTCCCATACTAAAACCGACAATACTGATCGACGTCACCGGCACCGGCCAGCGCTCTATAAGGCCACTGATCTGACTGGCAAATTCGCGACCATTTTCCGACACATGAAGACCGCTGTTGTAGCGCGCAAATACTGGCGTATAGCCGTAGGTGTCGGCCAACATATGGCCGTGATTATGCTGCCGGGCCGTCCATTCCAGGTCGTTCATACACAGGCCGTGGGCCAGCAGCAATATCCGGCCACTGGCGACAAAGCGCGTGTCACACAGCGCGTCGTCGCTAGGGTAAATCTCTACCGAGCTTCGTACACTGTCAAACAAGTTCGTAAACGCGCGCGGCGCGGCATCGACAACCGTGCCGGGTTCGGGTTCGAGCAACACCCGCAAACTCATTGCGGTTGCCAGCGGGTTGGCAGTGCGTGCCAAGTGATCACCGCACACGCCATTGAGTGCCGCAATAACTGCAGCCCGCTGTGGCCCCGGAGGGTAGTAGCGATCCAGGTAGTGACTCAGCGGTGCGAGAGATAAGTCGATCGCCGTGCGCAGCCCGCCGTTAATCCCCCTCACCAAGTTATGCACCAAACCGGCTACACCCGGTGCCGGCCCCTCCGGCGCCGGACCGAAGGGCGGCGGTATGGCGGCAATATTGCGAAACATGCCCTCAACAATATTGGTGACGCCATCGACGCTATCGAAGGCCAAACGGGCGCTGCCATGCAAAATTTTTCCGGTTTTCATCTGCGCTACTCAATAAAGACTCTTCGCCCAACCACTGCAGGAAAAGACCATGCGAGGCGGGCGACCGCGGTCACTGACACTGGCCAATGTTTAGTCAAGCCACTATACGCCCCAACCCAAGCAAGTCAATACATGTGTATATACAGATGTACAATAATACCTGAATGGCTCGCTGAACAACGGCCGAAAGGCCCTTTAAGCGCTAGCGTGAGAAGAAAATAGAAGAATATTTCTGATGGCCAAAAACAAAAAGGCCCGCATTTCTGCGGGCAAAGCGCGTGTTTAAGCCCCTTGGAGCACTATGCGGAGATTTCGCTTAACTGCTCACGCAGTTTGTTTTTGGCCACTTTTTCCAAGGTAGAGCGCGGTAAGTCGGCCACAACATGAACATCACTGACCACTTTAAAACTGGCCAAATTCGCCCGGCAGTGATCAATCACGGCGGCTTTCAGATTCTCCGGAGCATTGGCATTAGGAATAATAAAAGCCACTGGCACTTCGTCGAGCATATAGTGCTTCTGGGCTACCACCGCCACTTCATCGGCCCAACCGCTTTCCATAATCACCGCCTCAATTTCTGACGCGGCCACGTTCTCGCCGCCAACTTTAAGCATGTCTTTTTCCCGGTCGGCAAAATACAGCTCACCGTTGGCCTCCATTCGCGCGCGGTCGCCGGTGATAAACCAGCCCTCTTCATCAAAGGCCTCGGCAGTCGCCTGGGGATTTTTTAAATACTCCTTAAACAAGCTCACCCCGCGCACGCCCTTCACAAACAGCCGTCCGGTTTTCCCCTTTGGCGTCGGCCTACCATCTTCGTCGCGAATAGCAATGTCGTAACCCGGCGACACGCGGCCTATACACATAAAGGGGTTTGGGTGATCGGTATCGCCGATGGTGACCTGCGAAATGGTTTCGGTCATACCAAACAAACCAAGGGTTTTAAGTTTAAAAAGCTCTTCAAAAAACGGCACGCTCACCGCCGTCACCCACAGCCTAAACTGATGTTCTGGCACCGGGTCATGCATCAGCGCCTTGCCGCAGAACGGAATCATCGAGCACCAACTTGCTGAATATTTCAGCGCCGGCGTCCAAAAATGCTGACGCGAAAACTTTGGCTGCAAGATATAGCTGCCCCCTACCCACAGCGAGCCCAGCAGCGAATAACACTGGTTGTTGTTGTGAAACAGCGGCAAAAACGACAGGCAGATATCGTCGTGGCGCAGGCCAAAATGCCGGGCGTTGGTTTGCGCCCCCCAAATAACGTTGGCATGTGTCCACACCACCGCCTTGGGACGCGAAGTGGTACCAGAGGTGAACTGAATGGCAAATTCCAACGCCGGATCGGGCGAGCGAGTTTCGGCCCAGGGCTGATCCGCTAGCACCATGTCA
>NZ_JBFIGO010000143.1:0-5430 GCF_041602295.1 Spongiibacter sp.
CAGCCTACAGGCCCAGTTCGTGATCCCCATGGCGGTATCACTGGGCTTTGGCATCATCTTCGCGACGGTCATTACCCTGATTTTGATCCCCTGCTTGTATATCGTGCTGGAAGACATTAAGGGGTTGGCGCGCAAGACTCGCGAACCGCTGGCCGCCATCGGCTAGGCTTTCTCGGTTTATGTCACCCCGCCTTCGCGCTACCATAGGCGTTTACGCTCGACAGGTGGGGAACCATGTCTTTTAAACGCATATCTATCGACGAGGCTGAACAGCTTATCAGCCAGCGGGCAGCGCAACTGGCCGACATCCGGGACGAGCAGTCCTTCCAGCTCGGCCATATCGCCGGCGCCAGCCACCTGGACAACCACAATCTACAGCAGTTTATCGAAGCCGCTGACCCCGATCAGCCACTAGTTATCTATTGCTATCACGGCAACAGTAGCCAGAGCGCCGCACAATTCTTTGTCGAAAAAGATTTTACCGAGGTCTACAGCATGGACGGCGGTTTCGAAGCCTGGCGCCAGCGCTATCCACAACAGAGCGGCCAGGAGTAAACACGCAAACCGTCATAGCCCCAGAGCTATCAGCGCCGGGGCTGCACTGAACTTGCCCGCGCCACCGCCCCAGGCTCTGGCGCCTCAAGCCTGCTGTAACAGCGTCATCAAAGTATCTATATGCCGCTCCATATACTCAGGAGAGTCGGGACTCACACCGAGAACCCGCTCAGTGACCGGAGCAACACTGACCAGGTAAAGCAGTGCTCCGGAAAGAATATGCAATAAGTCCATGGCGTGAACTTTTGGCAACACACCGTGGTGCTGCCCCAGTTCAATCATCGCCCTACCTTCAATAAAGTCAGTGCCAATAAATTCCTTTACCAGCCAGTCTAAGCGCGGGCCCGGCGCCGACGCTTCCTGAAACATGATTTTTACCCACTCAGGGTGCGCAAAGGTAAACTGAAGAATATTGCGGCACAGCTCCCTGATCATTGTCTTGTTGTCAGCAGGGCTATGGCGCTGTAGAGAAATGTCTTCGATATACCGCGGCAAGGCGTTATTTCTCTGCAACCATACATACGACACCGTCTCTCGCCACAGCACATCTTTGTTCTCAAAGTGATACTGGACGAAAGATTTTTTCTCCCCCGCCTGCTCCGCCACGATTGAAAACGACGTGCCATCGAAACCGAGCTGACCAAAGAGATGGGCCGCCGCCTTGAGTACAGCCTCTCGCCGTTCATTAGCTTTCGCCATTGAGTTTTTACTCGCCATTAGGGGTAACTCACCTATTTTTACACCAAGACCTTTAAAAAATCCCGGAATTTTAACCACTTAGCGATCTACTTGACACACCATCGATACTATACGATCGTATAGTCCGCACAGCAAAGACCTCGCGCCCCGGGCGCAAACAAAAATTACTGCGGATAAAAACAATAAACGGACTATCGCGATGATGGAAACAGCAAGCGCAACACGCATTCACTGGCTTAAGGACGTGGACCGCCACGTCGAGTCGTTACACCAACTAGGCGGCAAGGCCATGGGGCTCAACCAGCTGCAACGCTGGGGGCTCAATGTGCCCGGCGGCTTTGTCATTTTAAATGCACAACTCGGCAGCTACCCAGAGGAACTGGCCGACTACTACCAGCAACTGGGCGCTGGCAACGTGGCCGTGCGTTCATCGGCACTGGGCGAAGACGGCGCGGACAGCTCCTTTGCCGGCCAGTACGAGAGCATCCTCAATGTCTGCGGCCTGCAGGCCTTGCAAGAGGCCATCGATGCCTGCATCCAGTCCCTGGACAGCCAACGCGCCAGCGCCTACCAGCAGAAAAATAATATTCAGGGCACACAAATGAATGTGGTTGTTCAGAATATGGTCGATGCCCGTGCCGCCGGGGTGATGTTCACCGTAGACCCGGTATCCGGCCGCCACGACCGCCAAGTTATTGATGCGGTGGAGGGCTTGGGAGAAGCGCTGGTTAGCGGCGAAGCCACGCCCGATCACTATGAGTTTGATCTAGACGGCCGTTTGATCTTTTCAGAACTGGTCAATGACAGTGCGATTCTCACCGAGAGCCAGTGCCTGGAAATGGTGTTGCAGGCCAGACAGGCCAGCATTAAAGCCAATCAACCGCTAGACCTCGAATGGGCCATCGACCAGCAGGGCCAGCTCTTCTGGCTGCAGGCTCGACCGATCACCACCATTGGCTCTGATTTAAATGAGCTGGATACGCCGATCAAGCCCGGCGATGTGGTCACGCGCTGCAATGTTGGCGAAATGATGCCCGGCGCGAGCTGCCCGTTAACCTTCTCAACAACGGGCCGCTGCATCGAAGACGGCATGCAGCAGATGCATGTCAGCTACGCCGGACGCAAGTCGGTCACCGATGAGTGGACGCAAATAGCGATGAGCCACGGCAAACTCTTTATCAATTTAAGTGGCTCGATTGCCGCCGCCGCCAACGTGCTGGGTGTCGATGCAAAATCGATGGGTTACAGCCTGTGTGGCAGCGTCGTCGAAGAACTAAAGGAGCCGCCGAAACGGCCCTGGTGGATTCGTTTAATGGGTACCTTCAAAATGCTCAGATACCTGCAGCGTGCCGACACCGTGATTGAGAATTTCAGAAAAAAGGCCGCCGAGTTTGAGCTACCCACCTCCGGCAGCAGTGTCGACATCGCCAACAGACTAGACCAGTCGCTGCCCTTCTACTCCGAAGCCATGGCAGTCCATCTGCAGTCGTCCACCACCTCGGGCGTCGCCAGTAATATCCTGCAGTCGATGATATCCGGAGGGCAGGAAAGCACACCTGCGCAACAGGCGGAGGCCGCAAAGTTAATGGCCGGTGCCAGCGGGGTGGAAAGCGCGGTATTGGTGGAGCAGTTAGATGCCATTGTTGATCAAATTGCCGAAAATGACCGCGACGCACAGTTCTTCATTAACGCCACCCCCGAAGAGGCTGTAGCGTGGCTAAACGCCAGCCATTCAACAGCCGCTGCAGACTATCAAGCCTTTCTTCAGCGCCACGGCCACCGAGGCTACCGCGAGCTATGCATGAGGGAAGCCTGTTGGGCTGACACGCCGCAGCAATTGATTGCTACGATGCAGGCATCGGTCGCCGCCCGGCTTGGCGGCGCCAAGCAAAGCAGCAAGCCTACAGCCATCGACCCCAATACCTTGAGCCGGGGAATTCGCTGGATATTAGCCAAGGCCCACAATGCCATACGCCGCCGCGAAGCGACCAAATCGCTGCTGGTTGATATTGCCAACCGCTTCAAGCGCAGCTATCGCGCGCTCGGCGAGCAACTGGCCGCGGAAGGTAAACTCGATGACGCCGACCAGGTATTCTTTTTTACTCACCGCGAGCTGATGGCCTTTGTTAACGGCGACAGCGACATTCAGCTCTGGAACAGCAAAACCAAAGATCGTCGCACCGCATTAGCTTTCCAGAACCGACTTGAGTTTGACGAAATCTGTGTCGGCCGCCCCGCGCCCATTGATATCCGCTTGCGCAGCCATGCCCATGACGGAGAAATCATCGGTCGCCCGGTGTCGTCCGGGGTGGTGGAAGCCCCCGCCCGAGTTGCCTTCAGTGTCAGTGAAGCAGCGGCGCTACAGCCGGGCGAGATCTTGGTAGCGCCCATTACCGATGTGGGTTGGACACCGTATTTCAGCTCCATTAGCGGCTTGATCACCGATGTCGGCAGCTCGGTATCCCATGGCGCCGTCATTGCCCGGGAGTACGGCCTTCCCGCGATCGTCAATACCCGCATCGCCACCCAACGGATAAAAACCGGAGATAGAATTCGCCTCAATGCCGATACCGGTGTCGTGACCTTACTATGACGCCAGCGGCCCACGGGCCGCTCACTAAGCAGCATTATTAAAGAGCCAATTGCTATGATCGATGAGAAAACCCTAACGCAGTTTGGAATACAGTTAGACGACGAGTTTCCACACCCGTTCAGCGAGGATCACCACGACTGGAACGAATCCTATTTCTTTGACTGGTACGACGCCGGCGGCCAAAACGCCGGGCACTGCCGCATTGGCTGGCACCCGCTACAACAGCGCGTACTGTTCTGGCTCTATCTTTTCAATGGCGATGAATGGCTGGCCATTGAAGAGTATCGCCTGCCCTTTTCCGAGCTAAGGCTAAACCAAGACAAACAGGTTTTTTCCTATCAGGGCTGGGGGCTGCAATTCAATTACCGCCCCGGCGACCTCCTGCAAAGCGGCGTGCTGGCGGTCTCCGGCTTTGCCCGCGTCCTGTCGGGCGCAAGGCAGGGCCTGGTATTGCCCGTCAATGTAGACCTGGCATTCACAGCTCTGGGGGCCGCTCACTCACGCGGCGCCGGCACGGTGGAAAATCACAGCGCCAAGGGCTTCGACACCAACCGCTATGAGCAGCCCATTGCGGCAAAACTCAATCTTGGCATTGCTGATCAGACACACACGCTCGACGTTCGCGGCGAGCGCGACCACTCATGGGGCCCCCGCCCCTGGGATATGGAGTGGCAATTTTTTGTGGTCAATACGCCCAGCTTCAGCCTGCAATCCACCGTCGTGAATATCCCCGAGTGGCCAGCGATAACAATGGGCTACTACCAGGCAAAGGGCGGCGAGATGGAGCACCTAGACGCCGTGGCATTCGATCTCAGTTTTGTCCCAGAGTCACCCTGTCGCGCGGTATCTGGGCACTTTGATCTGGCCTGCAGCAGTGGCAGAGTCATCTCCGGCCGTATAGAAACCATTAGCGGCATGGAGATAGACATCAGCCACACCTTCTCGCCCCCTAAACGCAGCGAGTATCGCCGTTCCTTGGTACGCTGCCATATCGACGGCGAAGAGACGGCTATCGGCTGGTTCGAATGTAATCGCAACGCCGAGTAATACCAACAATAACAAAGGCTATAAACATGAAAATTGATGGCCCCTTCTACGCGCAGATGAACGATGCCGCGGCAGAAGCAAAACGCCTCGCCAGCATTGGCTACGATGGCGTGTACTCTCTGGAAGGGAGCTGGGACCCCTTCCTGCCGCTGGCACTGGCCTCGGAGCACGCGCCGCAACTGGACATTGCCACCGGCATTGCCGTGGCCTTTCCGCGCAACCCCTCCCATATCGCCTACCAGGCCTGGGACCTACAAACCTTCTCCAAGGGCAAATTCAGCCTGGGCATTGGCTCGCAGATTAAAGCCCATATCGAAAAGCGCTTCGGCCTCGAATTCAATCCCGCAGCGGCAAGAATGCGCGAATACATCCTGGCAGTTAAGGCCTTTTTCGACTGTTGGCAGCACGGCAGCAAACTCGACTTCCAGGGCAAGTATTATCGCCATACCCTGATGACGCCGATGTTCAACCCCGGTCCCAACCCCTACGGCATTCCGCCCATTATGTTAGGCGCACTGGGCCCGAAAATGACCGAG
>NZ_JBFIGO010000144.1:0-5429 GCF_041602295.1 Spongiibacter sp.
CCAAAACGTTAGCTTAGCCATAGAAACCTCACTTTCGATTAACGGCAGCGCAACAGTCGCCCGCGGGCAAACTGTCGCCTTGCGGCCATAGTGCGCTCACGCGGAGTAATCTCTTTTGCGCCCCAGCAGCAGACGCATTTGCTTTTCTATCTCACAAATAATCAGCACCGCGACCCCGACCGCAACAATCAAGCCGACATCCCAGATGGCAACAGCCTGGGTATCAAAAACCCCCTGCATCGGCGGCCAATAGGTCATCGCCAACTGCGCTGTGGCAATACAGGCCACCACCAACCAAATGATCTTGGTGCCTCTTAGCGCGCGCCAGGTAAACGCCGTGCCGTAAATATTGCGGACAAAAAACAACAAGAAAATTTCCATAGAAACCAGCGTATTGACCACCATCGTCCGCGCCAACTCCTCGGGATAATGACGGCCTATGGCGTATTGATAAACACCGTACACCCCGCACAAAATCAACACCGATATCATCACCACATACCACGTTGTGGTGGCGGTGAGCAGGGGTTCATCGCGAGGTCGCGGGGGCCTAAGCATGGTGTTGTCTTCGGTAGGCTCAAACGCCAGGGCCACGCCGAGGGTCACCGCGGTAACCAGGTTGACCCACAAAATTTGCACCGGCGTAATCGGCAGGGCCATGCCACTGAGCACCGCCACAACAATGATCAGCGCCTCGCCGGCATTGGTCGGCAGTGTCCAGGTGATGATCTTCTTAATATTGTCATACACGGTTCGGCCTTCACGCACGGCGGCAACAATGGTGGCAAAGTTGTCATCGGCCAACACCAGGTCGGCCGCTTCCTTCGCGGCCTCACTGCCCTTTTTGCCCATCGCGATACCGGTGTCGGCCCGCTTAAGGGCGGGCGCATCATTCACGCCGTCCCCCGTCATCGCAACCGTCATGCCGCCTGCCTGCAATGCCGTTACCAATCGCAATTTGTGCTCCGGGCTGGTGCGGGCAAATATGTCGCAGCCCATCGCCGCCTGCTGCAGGGCTATGTCATTCAGGCCATCGAGGTCTTTGCCCGTCATCACTGTCGCGGTATTGCTTAAACCAATTTGACCGGCTATTGCCGCCGCGGTTTGCGCGTGATCACCGGTAATCATTTTGACTAAGATGCCTGCGCGATGACACTCTGCGACAGCGCTTATGGCTTCGGGTCGCGGCGGGTCAATCATGCCCACCAGGCCGAGCAGGGTAAGAGAATCCACAACATCGTCGTGCTCAAGCACCGTCTTGTCAGCCGGCACCACCTTTGCCGCCAGCGCCAATACCCGCTGGCCCATGGCGGCAATGCTATCCGCCTGCGCGGTCCAGTAAGCGGCATCCAGTTCTGCTGTTGAAGCGTCGGCATTCAACTGCTGGCTACACATAGCGATAAGCTGTTCGGGCGCGCCCTTTACAAAGACACTCGCCTGCCGCTCATGGTTGTGATGCAAGGTGGCCATAAAGCGATGGCGGGCGTCGAAGGGAATCGCATCGGTGCGCTGCCAGCTGTCGCGCTCGCGGTTGATAGCCAGATCCATTTTGCCACTGAACGCCAGCAAAGCCCCCTCCATCGGGTCGCCCTCAGCTATCCACACCCCATCTTTTTGCCGCAGGGCCGCATCGTTGCAGAGCGCTGCAGCTCTGGCCATGCTCTCGAGCACAGCGTGCTCACCCGGCTCAACCTCGGTCTCGTCCAGTGTCAGCACGCCCTCTGGCCGGTAACCAATCCCCTCGAGTACAAAAAGGTGCTGAGCGGTAAGCACCGCCGACACCATCATTTCATTGCGGGTCAGCGTTCCGGTTTTGTCAGTACAGATCACCGACACCGAGCCCAGTGTTTCTATCGCGGGCAACCGCCGAACAATGGCATTGCGCTTAGCCATCGCCTGCACACCTATCGCCAGGGTGATGGTAAGCACTGCGGGTAAACCTTCCGGAATCGCCGCAACGGACAAACCCACCACCACCATAAACATCTGCGTAAAGGCGTAGTGTTCAACAAAATAACCAAAGGCCAACAACAGCACGGCGATCAGCAGTATTAATATCGTCAGCCACTTTGCAAAGCTGTCCATCTGCAAGAGCAGCGGCGTTTTTAACGTCTCGACGCTGGAGATCAACTCACTGATTCGACCGATCTCGGCCTGCTCCGCCGTGGCCACCACCACCGCCCGACACTGCCCGCTCGCCACAATCGTGCCCGAATACAGCATGCAGCTGCGATCGCCCAATTCGGCACCTTCGGGCACGGCAGCCACACTTTTTTCCACCGGCGCCGACTCCCCGGTAAGGATAGCCTCTTGTACCGAGATACCGTGGGCCGATAACAGGCGTAAGTCGGCAGGCACCTTGTCACCCGCCTCCAGCAGCACAACATCACCGGCGACCAGCGACTCTCCGTCGACCGTCATGCGCGCGCCGTCACGCAGCACATTGGCGCGCGCCGCGAGCATTTGTCGAATGGCCAACATGGCCTTTTCCGCCTTACCTTCCTGCAGAAAGCCGATCACCGCATTCACCAGCACCACCGCGACAATCACCGCGGTATCCAACCAGTGATTGAGCAAAGCGGTGACCGAAGCCGCCGCGAGAAGGACATAAATCAAAATATTGTGAAATTGCGACAACAGGCGCAACAGGCCGCTCCGGCGTCCCGGCTCAGGCAGGCGGTTGGGACCGGCTTGCTGCAATCGCGTTTCGGCATCGGCACAGCTTAAGCCCGCGCTTGACGACGATAACGCTTGCAGGGCAGCGTCGGCCGAAAGGTGATGCCAAACGGTGTGTGATTCGCGCTGATTGGGCAATACGGCGTACTCACTCATTCGCCCAAGCTGGGCGCAGAGGGCGCATATAGTTGTTGAATTGACGTTAAAAAGTATAGAACACGCGCAAGATCTTGCACCCGACAGCAAGGCCGGCCAGTCGTGTAACTTCCGGGTGGCAGCCGCCGCAAACGTCACACAATTACGCAGCCCCAGAGGCGGCCGCCAGCCACGGCAAAGGCGACCAGCTTCCCAGCGCCCGCAGACCACAACTGCGGCCGCGGGTTATGGCTAAGGGGACTGATTGAAAAGGCTCTTATTGGGAAATGGGTCTACTACCGCCCCCAGGAGGCTGCCTCCATGCTTGGCTTACAATATGGATATTCCCTTGCCTGCAATGCATCGAACAGCGCCGGAATGCTACCCACATGCACCAAGACTTTGCTTTCTGGGCTAGCGTCACCCGAATGCTCACGAAAATGAAGCGTAAAGCTAGCTTTTGAAACCTGCATATACCGTGGGCCAGCAGGCGCAAACCGATGCGCCCAGTCCAGCCTCATGCCCAGATAGCCAAGATACAAGTCCTTGGCTTTTTGTTCATCAAAAATCCGGGTGACCGCTAGGGTTTGCCATTCCATTGCCTAATCCCCGCTTACCTATGAGACCTGAGCTCAACGTCGCTTGAGGCGGCCCCGCCGTGCAACAGCTATGCGGCCAAGCAAGGCTTCGCCGCAACAACTGGCTGGGCGTCATTGCCTCAGACCGGACGGAAAATGGCCAGCACCACCGCAATAACCGCGCCCAGCCGCATCAACAACACATGGCGCTCGATCTTGGCAAAGGTCTTGTGGTAAGCCGGAAGCACCGAGGGATCATCCGCCAGTGAATTTATCTGGCCTGTGGCCAATTTGAACGTTCGCAGCAACAGGAGCATATCGGCGATGACCAGCAGCATGATTAGCTGCTTCAGCCCCAGCCACACATGTTGAAAAAAGCCCCAGCCCAGAAAAATCGACATTAGGATGCCCGCCGTGGCAACCACCAGCGTTGCCACCGCAACCACCGGAGCGTACTTGCCATACAGCTGAATCAACGGGATTTCGAGGTGCGTCCCGCGCGCTTTTTTAATCTCGTGGGCCAGAAAAAATTCGTATAGGCCGCATCCAAGCCATACGATTACCGCCAAGACGTGAATCGTCAACAATACCTCGCGAAGCATGGTGTCCTCCTAGGGCTGAACAACGCCCAGCGAAAAGCGAAAGGGCAAAGCGCACCGCACAACTCCCCAAAGGCCGCGACAGCCGCCACTTACTCGGGGCCGCCTCTGCGCGAAACCATTGCAATATAGCCACGCCTTAACCCTAGCGACTTGTTCACAGCCCATATCAATATCAACGCCACCGGTATAGCAACACCAACAGCTAATAGCGGGTTATAGGTAATTAGAGCGACCATGCCCCCTACAAACACCACCATACTGAAAAAAATCTTTATATAGAGAAAGGGGCTCTGTAGGCGAACCGGGTATGCTAGCGCCGCACCACAACGCGGGCAGCTTAACGCCGCCGAAAGCGATAATTTCCGACCACTAGCCTCGACGTATTTAAAAGCGGAGTCACAGGCTGGGCATATTAGCCCCTTAATTTTTATATTTGTGCCGTACACCCATTAGCCCCTTGCCTGGCCTTGTTAAGCATTACCTGATGCCCATATATCTATAGTGCCGCTAATTGCGAGAATGACGCATGCAGTTATTATATTCACGGCGCCCATTGCATATGCTCCAACCAGTACAGATAAATTAGCGAATGACTGCCGACCACCCCCCTCAGGAGCATTCCCAAACTGGGAGAGCCACATAAGAATCCTGCTGCCGTGCAAAAAGAATAAGCTGAAGGATAGCAGTGTAGTTAATCCACAGAATGCCAGCATCCAATTGAAAACGATCAATTCCGCGTTAGTGTAAAAGCCTCTCCACATCACCCAAAACACTACTATATTGACGACGTTTACAAATGCTAAAAACAATAATCTTAATAGCATGCTCTGCCTGCTTAACGCCCGGCGCTGGAGCGGTGTGCGCAGCACGCTGTCCCAGTGGCCGTAGGCCACGACTGCCGCCGCTTGTTAAAACGTTTTAGCACTAATTGTAACCTTTACTTCGTGATCATTGAGTTTTTCTGCCTCAATCTTCAATTTGTGGGAAGTCGTTGTGAAAAGAAATGCGAATAGGCCGAACAGCTGATTTTTATGACCTATTTTATGCTTTTCAAGAAGGTCTGTTATATCAGGATTATCAAGTGACGCCTTACCTTTAACAATCGGTGAAATCTCGCCCCATGCTTGTGCGAGCTTTCTGTAACTCTCAGGGGAAATAATAAAAACTACTTTTCCATACCGATGCACATAACGCAAATACACATCCGGCGCTATCTTGACCTCATTCTCTGGAACTATATAGACGTGCGATCTCTCCATGAGTTTTAACGCCGTGTTTTGGGGCGCCGGAGCGCCAGCGAAGGGGAGGCTCCCCCCAATAAGTAGACGCCATAGTTACTGTGTCCGCACCGCCATCTTTTCATACTCATTCGGCATCGTATATCCCAATGCCGAGTGCAGACGCTGAGTGTTGTAATAATTGTCGATATACCACGACA
>NZ_JBFIGO010000145.1:0-5331 GCF_041602295.1 Spongiibacter sp.
CCGTGAATGCAGCCCAGGTTCATGGTCGGCGTAGGCACCGCAAAGCCGGGGTGCTGATAGCGCTGCTGCAACTCGCCGCGCAGGCCCAGCAATTCGCCAATCACCTCGTGCATGGCTTCCAGTGCGCTGTTGCCCAGCGCCGGGTTGGAGCTGTGGCCGCTGCGCCCGACAATGGTGATGTTCTCCATAATAATGCCCTTGTGGGCGCGCACTGGCTGCAGGCCAGTGGGCTCGCCGACAATGGCGTAGCGGGCGCCGCTGACATCGCTCTCCACCAGCGCGCGGGCGCCGTCCATGCTGCTCTCTTCGTCGGCGGTGGCGAGAATAATCAGCGGCGCTTTAAAGTCGCGCTCCAGCAGGCTGCTTACCGCCTCGATGACCAGCGCAAAAAAGCCCTTCATATCGGCGGTGCCCAGGCCGTAAAAACGCTGGTCGCGGTCGTCCAGCACAAAGGGGTCAGACTGCCAGCGCGACTCGTCGTAGGGCACGGTGTCGCTGTGGCCGGCCAGTACCAGGCCGCCGTCGCCGCTGCCGTAGGTGGCAATCAGATTGGCCTTGCCGGGTTTGGCCAGCGGCATAATGCGCACCTCAAAGCCCAGCGGTTGCAGCCAGCTGGCCAGCTGGTCGATCACCTTGCGGTTGCCCATATCCCAGCGCGCACTGGTGGCGCTGACCGAGGGCAGGGCGATCAACTCGCGCAGCATTTCTACAAGCGGGGGGTGCTTCATGACGGTACTCGCAGGGGCCTTGGTTGCGGGCCGGGCCAAAAATCAGAGCGGATATTGTAGGCGCGAATGTGCTCAGCGAACAGCGTTTCCAAGTGAGCTTGGCGGTGCTTGTTGCGGGTAAAGAGCGGTCGATTGTTAGCGGGAAGAGCGAGCCGTCGCCGCGGGCGCGGCGACGGCGGTGGGGCGCTGGTGCGCCCCGGGGCTTAGCTGAAGTAGCCCTTGAACATGAAGAAGAACACAATTGCCAGGCCGGCGCCGGCGGGCAGGGTGACGATCCAAGACATAAAGATGTTGCGAATCACCCGTAGGTTCAAGGCGCCAATGCCGCGCGCCAGACCCACACCCAATACCGCGCCCACCAGCGTGTGGGTGGTGGAAATGGGCAGACCGGTGGCCGAGGCCACGACCACGGTGGAGGCGGCGCCCAGCTCGGCGGCAAAGCCGCGGCTTGGGGTCAGCTCGGTGATTTTGGTGCCCACGGTGGCAATTACCTTAAAGCCGTAGGTCGCCAGACCAAAGACGATACCGCCGGCGCCCAGCAGCAGTACCCACCAGGGCAGGGCCGACTTGGCAGCGATTTCACCGCCGGACTGAATCACGCTGACCACCGCCGCGACCGGGCCGATGGCGTTGGCCACATCGTTAGAGCCGTGGGCAAAGGCCATGGCGCAGGCGGTGAACACCATCAGTACCGCAAACACCCGCTCCACGCTGGCAAAGCGCGAGTGACCGGTTGGGTCGGGCTCGTCCTTGATGCGCGACATGAACAGGTGGCCGACAAAGGTAATCACCAGGCCAACCACCGCCGAGTACATCAGGCACTGGGCGAAGTTCAGTCCCAGACCGATATGCTTAAGGCCCTTGGTCATGGTGACCATCGAGATCATAAAGCCGACCAGGAACAGGTAGTAGGGGATGTAGCGCTTGGCGGCTTCAAAGGGTTTCTCGGCGCGCAGAATCAAGTTCTGGGCACTGAGGAACAGCCCGAAGGAAATGGTCCCGGCGAGCACCGGCGACACCACCCAGCTGGCGACAATCTGCCCCACCTTGCCCCAGGCCACGGCATCGACGTCGATGCCCACCGCGGCAAAGCCGACCAGTGCGCCGACAATCGAGTGGGTGGTGGAGACCGGCCAGCCCATCAGGCTGGCAATCAGCAGCCAGGTGCCGGCGGCCAACAGTGCCGACAACATGCCGTAGACCAGTAAATCCGGACTGTCGGCGACGTAGGCGGGGTCGAGAATGCCCTTGCGAATGGTCTGGGTGACTTCGCCACCGGCGAGGTAGGCGCCGGCAAACTCGAACACCATGGCAATAAGGATGGCTTGTTTAATGGTCAGCGCTTTGGCGCCCACCGAGGTCCCCATGGCGTTGGCAACGTCGTTGGCGCCCACACCCCAGGCCATGAAAAATCCAAATAGGCAGGCCAGAATGAGCAGCAGCTGCCCGTGTTCAGCAATGATAGACATGAGTCGTCCTTAAAAAACGGTTGATAC
Source organism: Spongiibacter sp. (assembly GCF_041602295.1). Lineage (GTDB taxonomy): Bacteria > Pseudomonadota > Gammaproteobacteria > Pseudomonadales > Spongiibacteraceae > Spongiibacter. Next base: position 2,225 of record NZ_JBFIGO010000145.1, read on the forward strand.
CCTTGCTTAGCGGGCAATAACAATTTGCAGGCGCGAACCCACTTTCTGAGACTTGTCGGACAATTCGCCGATCAGCTCGATGATTTTGTACAGAAACACCACATCGACCGGCGGCAGCTCGCGTTCGATGCTGTACAGGCTGGCGCGGATGTTAATCTGCAACTGGTCGGCCTCGGATTCCAGGCGGTCCAGCTCCTCGATCATGTTTTCCACCAGCTTGACCTCGTGGCCGCGGAAACCGGTTTCCAGCAGTTCGTCCAGCTCTTCAATGGCCTTGCGCGCCTGCGAGGAGGTGGCGATGGCCAGATCGACGTACTTGCTCATGGTCTCGATCAGCGGCGCGGGAATTTCCATCTGTCGGCCTAGCATCAGCCCGGCGATGTCTTTCGCGCAGTTGGCGATGCGGTCTTGCATGCTGATCAGTTCGAGAAGGTCGGAGCGGGGAACGGGGAGAAACAGGTTGCTGGGCAGGTTGAGGCGAATTTGTTTTTTAATCAGATCGGCGTCGTGCTCTAGCTTAACGATCTGTTGTTGGGCGGTATTTGCGCTGTCCCAGTCCTTGGCGATCACCGCGCTGATAAACGGCTGCAGCGCCATCGCGCAGGCCTCCGCCTTCTTAATGTGCTCCTGTATTGGCTCAAACGGTGATTTGCCAAACAGATTATTCAGCTTATTTAAGGGCACGATAGGGCTCCTTTGCGCATCAAAATGAAAGTGGCGGGGATTATACGGCGCCAGCCGCGCGGCCACCAGTTTTCTGGCCCCCTAAAGCTGTGCTGGCCGAGTGGCGCTCGAGCTTGCCATAATAGGTGCAATAACAATGACAATCTGGAGTCATAATGCCCAGCCCGCTGATCTGTAACGGCCCCCTGGATACTGCCGTGCTGCTTAGGCAGCTTGTTACCGACGGATTGCTGGCCCCGCAACTGGCGCAGCGCGCCGGGGTCAACCCGCCGCGCAAGGGCGAGCGTTTGCAACACCCGCTGAATTTTCTCGCCAGCCAGCAGCTGCCCGATAACCGCCGCAGCGGTGCCGTGCTCAGTATAGACAGCCTGTTGGAGTGGCTGAGTGGCCACTGCGGTTTGGGCTTTCAGCGCATCGACCCGCTGAAAATCGATGTGCCGGCGGTCACCGAAGTGATGTCCTTCGCCTTCGCCCAGCGCCACCGCATCCTGGCTCTGGCCTCGAACCACCACGAGGTGGTGATCGCCTGCGCCGAGCCCTATGTCGAGGGCTGGATCAAGGACTTGCAGCAGATCCTCAATCGGCCGATTCGCCGGGTGGTGGCCAATGCCGAGGACATCGACCGCTTCACCGTGGAGTTTTACAGTCTGGCGCGCTCGGTGCGCGGCGCCAGCACCGGCGAGCGCAGCGCCACCACCAATCTCGAGCAATTGCTGGAGATCAGCAAGCAGAAAGACCTGGACGCCAACGACAGCCACGTGGTCAATATTGTCGACTGGTTGCTGCAGTACGCCTACGACCAGCGCGCCAGCGATATTCATATCGAGCCGCGCCGCGACCAGGGCAATGTGCGCTTTCGTATCGACGGCGTACTGTGCACGGTCTATCAGTTGCCGGCGCCGGTGCTGACGGCGGTGGTCAGTCGACTGAAAATACTGGGGCGCATGGATGTCGCGGAAAAGCGTCGGCCCCAGGACGGTCGGCTGAAAACCAAAAACCCCTCCGGTCAGGAAATTGAGCTGCGGCTGTCCACCTTGCCCACCGCCTTTGGCGAGAAAATGGTGATGCGCATTTTCGACCCCGAGGTGCTGCTGCGCAGTTTCGACGAGCTCGGCCTGCGCGGCGACGACCTGAAACGCTGGGGTGGAATGATCCGGGCTGCCCACGGCATTGTGCTGGTCACCGGCCCCACCGGCTCCGGTAAAACGACCACCCTGTATTCCAGCCTGCGCCAGATCGCCAGCGAGGAAGTTAACGTCTGCACCATCGAAGACCCGATTGAAATGGTCGAAGACGCCTTCAACCAAATGCAGGTGCAGCAAAATATTAATTTGGACTTTGCCGGCGGGGTGCGGGCCCTGCTGCGCCAGGACCCCGACATCATTATGATCGGCGAAATTCGCGATTTGGAAACCGCCGAAATGGCCATTCAGGCGGCGCTGACCGGCCATTTGGTCATTTCCACCCTGCACACCAACGACGCGCCGTCGGCGGTCACCCGCTTGTTGGAGCTGGGCGTGCCGGCCTATTTGATTCGCGCCACCGTGCTCGGGGTCATGGCCCAGCGGCTGGTGCGCAGCCTGTGTCCGCATTGCAAAACCCCCCACAGCAGCGCCGAGCTGGACCCCGAAGGCACCGAGTGGGCGGCGCTGACCTCGCCCTGGAAGCTGTCGCCGCCGGCGCGCTATTTCACCGCGCCGGGCTGTCTGGAGTGCCGCAATACCGGCTACTACGGCCGCCAGGGGATCTACGAAATATTGACCCTCGACGGCGAGCTGCAGGCCGCCATTAAAGACGATGTGGCACTGGAAGAACTGCGCCTGCTGGCGATGAAAAAGGGCATGCGCACGCTGCGTCTCAGCGGTGCCCGCAAGGTGGCCAGCGGTGAAACCAATATTGCCGAAATACTTCGCGTGGCGCCGCCGGTGCAGACGCACTAGCGCCGCCGGCACAGGGAACACACTATGAATACGGATCTGCAACTGGGTGCCGGCGAGCTGCCGGCGCTGCTGGCCGATGGCCTGGAGGCGCGCTGGCAGGGATTCTTGCAGCGCTGCACTGCCGAGCAGGCCGACTGGTATGGCGCCTTCGCCCACTCACCAGCCCGGCCCCAACTGCTGCGGGTACTGGCGGCCAGCCCGGTGTTTATCGACTACTGCCAGCGCTACCCCGAGGCGCTGATCAGCCTGCAGCAGCAGGGCTTGCTGGACGCGCCAATTAGCCCACAGCAGCTCGAGGACGAGCTGAACGCCGCCTGCCAGAGTTGCGACAGCGCCGACGCGCTGGCCGCAGTGCTGCGTCAATTCCGCTACCGGCACTGGCTGCGCATTGTCTGGCGCGACCTCAACCGCCTGGCCGATATGCCGGCCACCGCCGCCGAGTTGTCGGCGTTGGCCGATGTCTGCGTGCAGCAGGCGCTGGCG
>NZ_JBFIGO010000146.1:0-5199 GCF_041602295.1 Spongiibacter sp.
CGCCATTGTTCGGCAGCAAAAACTGGCCTCAGACGGCATTTCACCGGATACCCTGCGTTCGCTCTACCGCGCGCTGTATGAAAAGCGCGCGCTGGGTAACTTGCGCTACCCCGTGCACTTTCTTCCCGGCCGTGAGCTGGTAGCGATGAAAGCGGAGGCAGGCAGTGCGGGCGGGCTGGGGCTAACTGCACGCAATCAGCTGCAGGAACGGGCTGAACACTATCAGGTGGACCTGGTGATCTGCTGCAGCGGTTTTGAAGCGCGGCTGCCGGACTATCTCGCGCCGATCGCTCACCGACTGCACAGCGGCGGTGATCAGCCGCTGGCGCTAGACCGCAATTTTCGCGTGCAGTGGGACGGCCCTGAAGACTTACGGCTGTATGCCGTGAATGCTGGGCGCAGCAGCCACGGGATTGCCGAGCCTCAAATGAGTCTGATGTGCTGGCGCTCGGCGACCATCATCAACGATCTAGTGGGGCGTGAAGTCTTTGACTTGCGCCAGTCTTTGCAAATGGTTGACTGGGCCGAGCCCGCCATGGCCTGTGGCCCCAACAGCGACGCTGCGGGCTCGACAAGCTGGCGTCCCGTGCACAGCGTTGACCTTGAGCCTAGGGACTCCGCCAACGACAAAAAATTCGTCGGCAGCACTTGCGTATGAGAAGCATTATCGATAACGTGCCCACCAAAATCTATCGCCCTGCAAAATGGAACTCTTGCATGCCTAGCTTACGCTCTTGTCCGCAACTTATTGTGGCCGGTCTGTGCCTATTGTCGGCCGCGGCAGCCGCCGAACAGCCCCGCCAGACAACTGCCAGCGATCCCTCGGCGCCTGTGTCGACCGAAAATTCCTCGCCGAAATTGGAGGAGCTGATTGTAACCGGCGACCGCCTGCAGCGCCCGCTGAGCGAGAGCGCCGCCAGTGTCGCGGTCTATGGCGCCGACGAGTTAAAAGCCCAGCAACTGACCGATCTCTACGACCTACTGCTGCGGGTGCCCAATGTTACCGCCTCGCGGGAGGATAAATTTTCTCTGCGCGGTATCTCCAGCCAGGGTTCTACCGGCCGTGGCCGATCGCTGGCGCATTTGTTTATTGATGGCGTTCGCCAGCAGGGGCGAGGCGTCGTGCACACCTTCGATGTAGAGCAGATTGAAATCTATCGCGGCCCGCAATCCACCGCCTTTGGCCCCAACTCGCTGGCCGGTGCGGTGTTTGTTAAAACCCGCGACCCGTCGCCCGAGTGGAGCGCCGATTTGCTGCTCAAAGCCGGCAGCGACAACAGTCGCCAACATGCGCTGAGCGTGAGTGGCCCCTTGGGCGAGCGCGCTGGCCTGCGCCTGACTACTGACGATAATCGCCGCGACGGCAATATTGAAAACACCACCCTCAATCGCGACGACTGGCAGCGCAGAGAGCGGCGGATGCAGCGTGCCAAATTGCACTGGGATCCGGGCAGCGACGGCGGTTATTCCCTGCAATTAACCGCGCAACAGAGCCAATTGCGCGAGGGGCCGGAACTGTTGCCGCTGGCAACCGCCGAACAAGGCCAAGCCAGTGACAATGTCGACGGCTTCTTTGACGACGACAGCGATGTGCTGGGGCTGACGCAACGTTGGGAGCTGGGGGAGGGCCGCCAGTTGACGGCCTTGACCACCGCCAGCCGCACCGAACAGCAGCGTCGCGGCGACTACGATGTCGGCCCTGAAGACAACGGCATGTTCACCAACAGCGCCGACATTGAATACCTGTCGCAAGAGCTGCGCCTGAATATTCAACAGCGCTACGCCAATGCCGTGGTGGGCATTTATGCCTCGCGCGAAACCAACGACTCCGAATCCATTTCCAAAGATTTGGTCTACGATCTGGGCGGCGCGCGGGTGCAGGCCGACGCCGACATTACCACCGGCCGAAAGATGGACACCCTGGCACTGTTTGGCGAGTCCGACCTGTTTTTGACGGACAACTGGACGCTGACCTTGGGCGGGCGCTGGGAAGAGGATCGCGCCACCGACGAGGGTAGCTTCTACCTGCGGCGCGCCCAGGCGCTGGACCCCGCTACCGGCCAGCCCACCGTGGATGTCGCCCCGCTGCTGAAGGCGACGGTGCTGCCCGACAACGCCTACAGCGTCGACAGCCAACACCGCATCTTCCTGCCAAAATTAGGCGTCAGCTATAGCCTGAACGATGCCACCCGCCTGTTCGTGACCGCCAGCACCGGCTACCGCGCAGGCGGCGCTGAAATTACCAGCGAGGGTCAGCGCAACAGCTTCGACCCCGAGACCACCTACAACTATGATGTGGGGGCGAAATGGCAGGGGGATTGGGCCAGTATTAATGCCACGCTGTTTTATATCGACTGGCGCGACCAGCAAGTGCGCACTCGTCCCGATGCCAATACCGTGGTCACCCGCAATGCCGGACGCTCGACATTGCAGGGCGCCGAGCTGGAAGTGAAGGTGGAGGCGACACCGTCACTGGCGCTGTTTTTCGGCGCCGGCTATGTAGAGACCCGCTTTGTCGACTTCCGTGACCGCGACAACGACTATTCCGGCCAGGAATTTGCCTACGCCCCCCATTACAATCTCACCGCGGGCCTGCAATACCGCCATCACCACGGTTGGTTTATCAATACCAGCGCCAGCTATACCGACGGTGCCTACGCCAGCCCGGACAACGACCGCAGTATGGCGCTGGACAGCTTCAGCTTGGTCAACGCCAAGTTGGGTTACGAGACGGCGCGCTTTGGCGTTTACGCCTACGGCCAAAACCTGCTGGATGAGTTTTATGTCAGCGATCATTTTCGCAACGACAACTATGGCTTGGAAGGGGTGATTATTGGCCAGGCCCGGGAAATGGGCCTCGGTGTTGAGCTGCATTGGTAAGCGGTGGCCAAGGTGAGTAAAACTCTACACCGCTGGCTGGGTCTGGGCCTGGCCGTATTTTTGCTAATTCAGGGTGTGACTGGCGGATTGCTGTTGTACGGCAATCGCCTGGACAGCGCCCTGCAGCCTGAGCTGAACCCCGCAGTGGCGGGGACAAACCGTGCAGCGTTTGATGCGGTGAGGGCGGCCGCCGAGGCGGCGGCGCCAGACAGTCAGGTGATATTTATCGACCGGCCTCGCCCCGGTCGCAGCAGTTACCGCGTGGTGCTGGACAGCGCGCTGGGCGAGCGGCTGTATTTTCATCCGGACACACTTGAGCTGCTAGTGCGCCGCTCGGTGTGGGCCGAACCGGTGGATATTATCGAGGCGGTGCACACCGGCGTGATCGGCGGCGAGGCGCTGGAAATCCTGCTGGGGCTGGCCGGGCTGCTGTGTTTGCCGCTGCTGATTACCGGTCTTATCCGCTGGTGGCCACGCCGCCGTTGGCGCAGCGCCTTGCGTATTCAATGGCGCAATCCCCGGGTATTTTTGTTCACCAGTCATCGCGCGATTGGCGCGGTACTAAGTCTGCTGCTGCTGTTTATTGTCGCCACCGGTGTGGCGCTGAGTTTCCACGAATGGAGTGAAAAATTGGCCAGCGGCCTCAGCGGCGAGCCGCCGCGTATGCACCGGCCGCAGCTAGGCGACGCCGCCAGCCCACTCAGTGTCGATCTCAGCCTGGATGCGCTGGTTAGCGCAGCACGCCAGCGCGCCGGTGGCGGCGAGCCGCAGTTTGTCATTTTGCCGCACAAGCCCGCACAGCCAGTGGTGTTTCGCTGGCGCTTTGCCAAGGAGTGGCATCCCAGCGGGCGCTCGGAATTGTATTTTCACCCGCGCAGTGGCGAGCTGATCGATGCCTATCTGATCGACGAGCGCAATAACACTCAGCGCGTCCTCGACAGCCTTTACCCCCTGCATATTGCCGCGCCGCTGGGCGCTGCCGGTAAAAGTGTCTGGCTGTTTGCCGCCCTTGGGCTGGTGTATTTTTGCCTGAGCGGCGTTGCCATTTGGTGGTACGGCTGGCAGCGCAAACGTACATCGGGCCGCCGTCGCGGCGTCCGGGACGAGCCCCGCGATGCCGCAGTGCTAAATGTTGAGCCATAGGGCGCCGCGCTAATACCGGTCAGCCTCATTTGCTTGGGTGATTCAACGCCGGCGGGGTTTGTTTACACTGTTGGCAAATCCCGTTTGAGTGAGCGCACGTATGACAGACAAGACCATCAAACCCTACACCGCCAAGCAGGAAAAGTTTGGTGCCTGGCTGATTAGTTGCATTGGCCGCTGGCAGGTAAAGGTGTACGAATGGACGGGCGGTCGCCTGTGGAATAAATTTCTTGGCGCGCCGGTGGCGATTTTAACTACAGTGGGACGCAAGTCCGGGCTGGTGCGCAAGGTGCCGCTGTTGTATTTAATGCACGGTGACAGCGTGGTGATGACCGCCTCCAAGGGCGGCATGTCGAAACTCCCGGTGTGGTATCACAATGTAAAAGCCAGTCCGGAAGTGACTATTCAGGTGGGCAATCAGAAAAAGCGCTATCGCATGCGCGAAGCCAATGAGCAGGAAGAAGTCCAGCTGTGGCCACAGTTGGAGAAAATGTACCCGGACTACCGGGAATACCGCCTGCGCACGGCCGACGTTCGCCGCATCCCGGTGTTGATTTTCGATCCGCTGAACTGAGTTTGGCGGCGCTTTCTCTAAACGCTTGCCCGGCCTTGCACAGGGCCGGGCGCGGTTTAGCGAGGCAGCAGCCGCACCGGCATGGTTTTAAAGGCGTGAATCGAATTGGAGCGAATGTAGCGGGGCGCTTCCAGCAACTCCAGTCCGCCGAAGTGTTTGAAAAACTCCTCAAAGAAGATGCGCGCTTCCATCCGCGCCAAATTGGCGCCCAGACACAAATGAATACCGTGGCCGAAGGCCATATGCGGATTGTCCTGGCGGTGGATATCGAAGGTCATCGGCTGCTCAAACACCGCTTCATCAAAATTGGCCGAGCTGTAGAGCATCACCACGCGATCCCCCGCTTTAATGTCGACGCCTGACAGACGGGTATCGCAGGTCGCGGTGCGGCGGAAATAGTGCAGTGGGCAGGTCCAGCGCAGCATTTCCTCTACAGCCCCCGGCAACTGTGCCGGATCGGCTTCCAGTTGGCGATAGAGCTCGGGGCGCTGCAGCAGCTCGTACATGCCCGAGCTGATCAAACCGCGGGTAGTCTCATTGCCGGCCACGGCAATTTGCACAAACAAGCTGGCAAATTCCGCTTCAGAAATCAGCTCGCCGTC
>NZ_JBFIGO010000147.1:0-5017 GCF_041602295.1 Spongiibacter sp.
AGTACATTGGCCGCCAACCAGGGGGTAACGGTTTCCACACGGTCGCCAAGAATATTAAAAATGCGCTTGGACTTTTGCCATTCGGGCGAGCTGGTGTCATAGTCGCCAACCAATAGATCGGTAACCACAATGCCGGGGCTCAGCGTGCAAATTTGCACGCCGCTGCCTGCGACATCCTTGCGCAGCGCCTTGTTTAGATAGTTAACTGCCCGCTTGGTAGCGCCGTAGCTGGCCATTCCGGGCTGCACCGCGCCATTGCTGCCAAAGCCTTCCATATTCCATATCTGACCATAGGCCTGTCGCTTCATACCGATCATGGCCACCCGGCAGGCGAGCAGCAGGCCGGTAAGATTAGTCTGCACAATGCTCTCAATATGGCTCGGCTGCTGCTCATCGAGCGGCCGCTTGGCAATGCTGATGCCGGCATTGTTGATCCAGATATCGACACCGCCGCCCTGTTCGACGGCGTGATCCCACAGCGCCTGCAGATCGTCACTGCAGCTGATATCACAGGCCAGCCCCGACACCTCTCCCAGCGCCGACAATTGCTCGACCACAGCATCAACCGCGCCCTGCTGACGCCCACTGAGCACCACCCGGCAGCCCAATTTCAAAAAATTTTCCGCCAAACCACGGCCAATGCCGCGGGTACTGCCGGTGATCACCACTGTTTTCACAATGCGGCCCTCGCGTCTGCGGCTGTTAACTCAACTCGGCTTGGTCGACAATTTTTATTTTTTCGGTCAGCGGCGCCACCAGGGGCACCGCGTCCATCACCCAGCGCAGGTCACTGCGCTCGCGGCGAAATGGCGAGGGAATGGCGTAGGACTTTCGGCCTTCCACGGCCTTCACCTTAGCACTGTCGATCTGATAGCCCTTTTCCTCTATCAAGGTGCGCCGCGCCCGGCGAAAGGAACTCATGAAGCGGTCGTCTTTAACCGACAGCTCATTGGCCAGGGTCTCTGGCAGATAGTTAGGCGCAGCCGCCTCGAGAATGGTCTGGTCTTCGCGGAAGATTTTCTGCAGGCGCTTGCGCGAACCGGCGTCAAACAGCGGGTGTTTAACAAAACTGCGCAGCTGCACGGCAAAGGTGCGCGTGTTGTGCTCGTCTACCGGGGTATTGGCGTCGAACATGATCAATGACATTTTGGCGTTCAGGTTAATCTGAATACGCACCACCATACCCGACATATACCAGGTGGGAATGGTCTCCGTGGGCTGACGGTCACTGCGAATCAGCTTTCGCCAATTGAGAAAACCGCCGGTCAACTCTGGGGGGTACTGCTCATTCCAAGAGCGCGCCCAATAATCGTGGTACTCCACCTTTTTAATATGGTTTTCCTGGGCGGTCTCCTCGTAGCCAAACATCGGGTGCACAAAAGAGGCGTGAGCAATATCAATGCCGTTTTCCACCACCCGTGCCGCCTCGGCCTTCCACTCCCAATTGTCGTGCAGCGCCCGCCAGTTTTCAGTGTCGTCGTATTCGGGGAACTCCGGGATCGGAATGCGCTCTTCCTCAGGGGCATCGCCGAGAAACACCCAAATCATGCCGTAGCGCTCCTCGGTGGGATAGGCATCGACGCGGGCGCGGTCGGGAATTTGAAAATCCTCACCCTCCGAAGGTATAAACTCAACCTTACCATCGCCATTAAACTGCCAACCGTGATAGGGACAGGCGACACAATCGCGAACGGTGCGCCCCCCCGACAGGGAGCCTCCGCGATGCAAGCAGACGTCACTCAAACAGCTGACCTTGCCCTGTCGATCGCGGAACAAGACAAAATTTTGTCCTAACAGTTTAACTTTGACCGGCTTGTCTTTAACCGCATCAGACCACTCAGCGACATACCAAAGATTAATAAGCACCGCAGATCCCCCTGTTGGAGCGTAAAATAAAGTAGCCATCACCGATGATGGACAGGCGACACCGGAAGGCGCGCAGCGGACAAAAGGCCCAATAAGACCTAATAATATATCAATATGACTAACAAGCCAAGACGCCGGCGCAGCGTCGTCTCCAGCGGGTGCCATAAAGCCACTTGCCAGGCAAAGAGACATTTTGTAAACTTAATTGTATTATACATATATCTTTATGACTTTTAATAAAAAGGCCGCCCACAGCCGGCACAGAGGAATCGACACCATGTCTCAGATCACCAAATCCATTGATGAACTCGTCGCCGAAAATGGCGGCGTTGACCGCCAGGAAACCTTCGACAAACTGTGGGCACTGAACACCGAGCTGTTCGAAAAAGTTCGCAGCCGCCTGGAGCTGACCCTGGACCCATCCTGCGAGGGACTGATGCCCTACAGCGGCAAAGATGGCGCCGCCGGCTACTTGAGCGCCTGGAGCGGACCAAAGGTCGACTGGCTGATCTTCTCCTGGACCGGCAACCCCAAGGCCAGCTTTACCAATATGCACCTGACGATCAACCTCGCCGCGCACATCGACGTGCCGCATTTTGGCTACGCCCTGGGTACCACTCCGGATCTGTTCTTTTACCAAGACTATATGCCACGCAAGGATCTTTGGACACACCCGGAATACGCCGATAAATACTGGGCGGGGGACAGCAACGATGCCTATGTGGCGATGGAGCGCGACGACAACTTCCGCCACTTTATCAGCCGCGACATGTACACCCGCGTAGCGCAATCTCCCTGCAGCCTCGTTTATGGCGCCGACGTCTCCGACGACAACATTGAGGCCCTGCGCAAAGTCTCCCACCAGCAGCTGGACCGCTGGCTGGATTGGGTGGATGCGGCAAGCGCTATCACCCCGACCGAAAGTGCCCAACTCGCGGAACGGGATCTGCAAATTCGCAAGACCATCACTCAGCGCGACCCTGCCAATATCGTGGTAGAAAATCTGTTTGGCAAGGAACTGGCCGACCGACTAGTTGGCTGCCTGTGGGGTGAAAACCGCCAGCTGCCGAGGCCCGAGTAACCATGAGCGTTCGCGCTATTTATCAGGCCGCAAGGGTGGATGGCGCCGAGTCACCCTACGACACCATCCACCTGAAAATCTATTACCCGGCTGAACCGGACGGCTCGCTTGACCAGATCAATATGGGCGCCGTACCGCCGCGCAACGACGCGCAACCCTGGCCGGTAGCGATAGTGATGCCGGGCACCAATGTGCCCGTGGAAAGCTATGGGTGGCTGGCCAAGAGCCTGGCCGAAAATGGCATCGTCACCGTGCTGTACAGTTGGATCAAAGAGGACATGCCCGGCTTTATCTGCCTGAGCCCCGGTATCAACCTGGCCAACTTAACTCCCGACACCTACGGCCGCGCCCCCACCGCCAGCGCCTTACCCGCGCTGTATTCGGCACTGCAAGGCGTAAATGAAAACGGCCTGCTGCGCGGGCGACTGGATCTAGACACCGTGGTGGTCGGCGGCCATTCCGCGGGCGGCAGCGTTGCCCTGCTCAACAACAACCCCGCTTGGTTTCCCTGGCTCAAGGGCTGCTTTAGCTACGGCGCCCACGCCGCGGCGTCGACACAACTCGGCTTTGCCGACGACAGCATGTTGACGCTGTGCGATCAACTTCCCTACTTACTGATTGCCGGCAACCGCGACGGCGTGATTGCCGCGAGCAGCTTCCGCTATGGCGACAGCGAGGCCAGCGGCGCCTGCGAGCGCATCCTCCGCACCTTCACCGAATCAATCAACAGCGAGCGGGGCGACTGCCACCTGGTAAGCATTGCCGGCGCCAACCATTTTTCTCTCACCCACCCCGCCGACAGCAGCACCGGGCGGCAATTTCTCGACTGGGAAAGCGAAGGTAGCGAGGAAGATATCCGCAGCTGTTTAGCCGCACTGATCAGCGGCTTTATCAACGGCCAAATCTGTGGCGACCAGCAAGCGGCAAGCGACTTCGCCGAGAGCTGCAATCCCGCTAACAACCCACTTATTGCAGAACACCACTGCAAATAATGCACACTGAGGACATCACATGAGTGACAAGCAACCCAGCGAATGGCAAAAAAGTATTGCCGGTGAATGGCACGGATTTCCATCGGTGTTTGCCCCTGACGGCACCCATGTTGGCGTGAATAAAGTAAAGCGCGCCAGCGTATTTGAAGACGGCCGCACCACCTACTGGATGAAAACCGACTTCGACGCCGTCGGCCAGCTGGCCAACCGCTTTGAATGCGGTGAATTTGAATTCGGCGTAATCGACTCGGACCAGGACCGCATTTACACCGGCCCCGATTTTGTTGGCTCTGGCCGCCCCTTCGGCCCGCTGGTCGACTCCAAATATTTTTCGCCAGGCTGGAATACCGATCTGCGCACCATCAACCACGTCATTGCCGAGCGCGGCGTGCAGGTTTACTCCTCCCAGCTGTTTGAAGCCGACACGCTGGTTGCCGTGTTCAACGGCCTGTACGTGCAGACCCACGACCACGACAGCAACCCAGACACCCAAAAGTACGTGGCCGAATTCCTAGAAAACGAAAAGAAGATTGGCAAGAAACCCTTCGTCCTGCCGCAAAAGCACGCCGGCACCTGGACCGGCACTATGGACGTCTACAACGCCCAGCAAGAGAAAGTCGGCGTCAATCAGGTGAGCATCACCTATACCCCCATTACCCTGTTGCGCGCCCGCATGGACGTGAGCATCGAAGGGGTGATTAACCGCAAGTTTTCCTATGAGCGCAGCCGCTACGAAAACCACCACCAGTACCACGGCCCCGACGTGTTCGGCAACGGCATCGCCTACGGCCGCTACCTCTACAGTACCCAGCACTTCTACGGCGAAGCGAGCAAGTTCTGGAGTCGCGATGTGCTGCTAGATGAAAACAACACCCTGTGTTCCATGTGGCAGTTCTACGATTCCCAGCAAGAGAAGTACACCACCTTTGGCGTACTCGACTGGCAAGCGGGCGACAAAGTATTAAACGCGCAGTACGTGTAAAACCTCTGCACACCCGGTGCGCCAGCTCGGCGCACTGGGTGTCACACCCCGCCCAACCGCCATTTGCAAAAAGACTCGCGGCAGCGCGCCAACCCC
>NZ_JBFIGO010000148.1:0-5007 GCF_041602295.1 Spongiibacter sp.
GCAATTTCAGCGCGCGACCACCATCCCCGACCTGGCGGAGTCTGAGGAATTCTCCAGGGTGAATCTCTACTTGGGGCGCGCTAGTCAGTAGCGTGATCGTTGCGCGCCTGATGCAGGAAGTGCAAAAAGGCGGTGGCCAGCGGGCTCAGGTGCTTGCCACGTTGGTAGGCGCTACACCAGGAGCGGCGGATGGGAAAGTTTTCCACAGCCAGTTCGCGCAGTGTGCCATCGGCAATGCCCTGTTGAGCAATGCTGCGGGGCAGTACCGCGCAGTCGCGGCTGCCGGGCAGGCTGTGGCGTATCGCCTGATTGCTGCCCAGTTGCCTGGCATGGCGAATCACACAGCTCTGTTGCAGACAGTGCTCCTCCAGTACCTTGCGGCTGCCGGAACCTGCTTCGCGCAGCAGCAGGCGCTGCGCAAGTAGTTCTGGCAGTGTCACGCGGTCACGCTGAGCGAGGGGGTGATCGCTGGCGGCCACGGCCAGCAATTGATGCTCGGCAAAGGGGGTGTAGTGCAGGCCTTGGTCACTGGGCACCATGGTCAATATGGCCAGGTCGTGGAGATTGTCCTGCAGGCGCTTGATTAGGTTTTGGTGGTTTTCCACCTGTAGGCTGATTTCCGCATCGGGATGCTGCTGGCAGAACTGGTTGATGTAGGCCGGTATCAGGGTGTCGGCGCTGGACTCAGCGACTATGCTCAGCTTCCCTTGTAGTTTGCCGTGCAATTCGGTGAGCTCGATTTCCAGGTTGACCAGTCGCTGCTGAAGGTCGCGGGCGGCGCGCTGCAATAGCTCGCCGGCGGGAGTGAGGTAGAGTTGGCGGCCGACATAGTCGAACAGCGGCTGCTTGATCAGCCCCTCGAGGCTGCGAATTTGGGCGCTGACGGCCGGTTGAGTTAAGGCCAGTTGCTCGGCGGCGCGGGAGTAGCTCAGCTGTTGGCAGACCGCCAGAAACACATCGATTTGGCGCAGAGTCATGCGCTGTAGGTAACTCGTTTGCACGACCAACTCCCAATTGTGAAGTAGATGTATAAGATATTGCTTATACATGCAGAGATAAATATTAATTTTTTATAGTAGAACAATTCCGCTAACGTTGCCTGATCTGAAGCCGCTCTGTCAGGAAGCCAGTGCCATGCTGAAAAAAATTCTAATCGCCAACCGGGGAGAAATAGCGGTGCGCATTGTGCGCGCCTGCGCCGAAATGGGCATTCGCTCGGCGGCGATTTATACCGAGCCCGACCGCTTCTCCCTGCATGTAAAGCGCGCCGATGAGGCCTACAACGTTGGCAGCGATCCGCTGGAGGGTTATCTCAATCCCCGCAAGCTGGTGGCGCTAGCGGTGGAAACCGGCTGCGACGGTCTGCACCCCGGTTACGGCTTTTTGTCGGAAAATGCCGAATTGGCCGAGATCTGCGCCGAGCGCGGGGTGACTTTTATTGGCCCCAGTGCCGAGGTGATTCGCCGCATGGGCGATAAAACCGAGGCGCGCCGGGCGATGGTGGCGGCCGGGGTGCCGGTGACGCCGGGCACTGAGGACAATCTCGCGAACGTCGACGAGGCGGTGGCGGTGGCGGCCGACATTGGTTATCCGGTGATGCTCAAGGCGACCTCGGGGGGCGGCGGGCGCGGTATTCGCCGCTGCGACAGTGAAGATGAGCTGCGCCGCCAATATGATCGTGTAGTGTCAGAGGCGACCAAGGCCTTTGGCCGCGCAGACGTGTTTCTGGAGAAGTGTATCGTCAAGCCGCGTCATATCGAGGCGCAGATCCTGGCTGACAGCCACGGCAATGTAATTCATTTATTCGAGCGCGATTGCTCTATTCAGCGACGCAATCAAAAGTTGATAGAGATTGCCCCGTCGCCCCAGCTCACCCCGGAGCAGCGCAGCTACATCGGCGACTTGGCGGTGCGCGCAGCCACTGCGGTCGGTTATGAAAATGCCGGCACGGTGGAGTTTCTGCTGGCTGATAATCAGATTTACTTTATGGAAATGAACACCCGGGTGCAGGTGGAACACACCATTACCGAGCAGATTACCGGAGTCGATATCGTGCGCGAGCAGATTCGCATTGCCTCGGGTTTGCCGCTGGGGTATCGCCAGGAGGATATCAGTTACCGCGGCTATGCCCTGCAGTTCCGCGTGAATGCCGAGGACCCGAAAAACGATTTTTTGCCGAGCTTCGGCAAGATTAGTCGCTACTACGCGCCCGGCGGGCCGGGGGTGCGGACCGATACGGCGATTTACACCGGTTACAGCATTCCGCCGTACTTCGATTCGATGTGTCTGAAGTTAGTGGTGTGGGGGCTGACCTGGGAGGAGACGCTCAATCGCGGCGCCCGGGCGCTCAATGATATGCGGGTGCAGGGGGTGCGCACCACCGCGCCCTATTATCAGCAGATCCTCAAACACCCGGATTTTCGCGCGGGGAATTTCGATACCAGTTTTGTCGAGAGTCACCCGGAATTAACCAACTACTCAGACAAGAGCCGGCCCGAGGAATTGGCGCTGGCGGTGGCGGCGGCGATTGCTGCCCACGCCGGGCTCTAAGCTTATAACGATGACCGCTGGGGCGAACCCGCTGTGCAACGATCAAAGGAAGGCACTATGAAATCATCACCTACACGGCCTGCCGCAAAGCCGGTGAAAATTACCGACGTGGCGCTGCGCGATGGCCATCAGTCGCTGATTGCTACGCGCTTGCGCACCGAAGATATGCTGCCGGTTTGCGCCGAGTTGGATGCACTGGACTACTGGTCGCTGGAGGTGTGGGGCGGGGCCACCTTCGACGCCTGCGTGCGGTTTTTAAAGGAAGACCCCTGGCTGCGACTGCGCCAGCTGCGCGAGGCCTTGCCCAATAGCCAGCTGCAAATGTTGCTGCGCGGTCAGAACCTGCTGGGCTATCGCCACTATGCCGACGACGTGGTGGAGGCCTTTGTGCAAAAAGCCGCCGACAATGGCATGGATATCTTCCGTATCTTTGATGCCATGAACGATGTGCGCAACCTACAGACCGCCATTGCCGCCGTTAAAAAATCCGGTAAGCACGCGCAGGGCACCATCTGCTATACCACCAGCCCGGTGCACAATATCGACACCTTTGTGCAGCAGGCTCGGGATATGGTCAATATGGGGGTCGATTCACTGGCCATTAAAGATATGGCGGGCTTGTTGACCCCTGCGGCCACCGAAGAATTGGTGAGCGCCTTGAAAGCCGAGTTTGAGCTGCCTTTGGCCTTGCACTCCCATATGACCTCGGGGCTGGCGGGACTGTGTCAGCTAAAGGCGGTAGAGGCGGGAGTGGATATTATCGACACTGCAATTTCTGCCTTTGCCAATGGCACCAGCCACCCGGCAACGGAAACCATGGTGGCGGGCTTAAAAGACACGCCTTACGACACGGGCTTGGACTTGGTCGCCTTGCAGGGCATTGCCAAACAGCTTTGGACGGTGCGTAAAAAATACCACCAGTTCGAGAGTGAGTTTACCCGCGAGGATGTCGGCGTGCAGATCAACCAGGTGCCGGGCGGGATGATGTCGAACCTCGCCAATCAGCTCAAAGAGCAGGGCGCCTTAAATCGCATAGATGAGGTGTTTGCCGAGATCCCGCGAGTGCGTAAGGACCTGGGCTATCCGCCGCTGGTCACCCCGACCTCGCAAATCGTCGGCACCCAGGCAGTGATGAATATCCTGGCCGAGCAGCCTTATACAACAATCACCAATGAGGTGAAGCGCTACCTGCAGGGGCACTACGGCGCGGCGCTGGGTGAGATCAACGCGGAGTTGCGCGCCAAGGCGATTGGCAGTGAAGACGTGATTGATGTGCGCCCGGCGGATTTGCTGCCCGCGGAAATGGCCAAGCTGCGCGGTGAGATTGGCGATTTGGCGGAGTGCGAGGAAGATGTGCTGACTTATGCCATGTTCCCCGATTTAGGCCGCAGCTATTTACAGCAGCGCCGCGATGGCAGCTTGCAGCCGGAGGTGCTGGAAGCGCCGGCGCCGAGTGGCCGCCCGGTCAGTGAGGGCGGGGTCGCGACGGAGTTTGTGATTGATGTACACGGCGAGCGTTATCAGGTGGCCATTACCGGGGTGGGGATCAAGGGTAAGGGCAAGCGCCATTTGTATATGACCCTGGATGGCATGCCCGAGGAGGTGGTGTTCGAGGCGCTGAATGAGTACCAGGCCGAGGGCGTGAGTGGTCGTCAGCAGGCCAGCAAGCCGGGCCATGTGACGACCAATATGCCGGGCAATATTGTCGAGGTGTTGGTCGCCCAGGGTGACGTGGTGAAAGCGGGACAGGCGGTGCTGGTAACGGAGGCGATGAAAATGGAGGCTGAGGTGCAGGCACCCATTGCCGGTACTGTGACCGATATCCATGTCAGCAAGGGTGACCGGGTCACGCCGGGCGAGGTGTTAATCGAAATCGAGGCTTGATGATTTCGCGCGAGAGAAAGTGCTTGCAAATAATAATGAGAATGATTATTGTTTGTTTTGTCGCGGCGGGGCAGATGTCTCCCCCCTCTCTCTGACGTCTCTGTCCCGCGGCGACGTCTCTCCGTATTGGCCCCGGTGCTTAGCTGCAACCGGGGTTTTTTTGTGTTTGCTGCCGCGCTTTGCGCTGCTGTGGCCGAGGCCTGATCGAGTGCCTCTAATCTCCGGTGGGTTGGCTGCATGGGTCGTTACATGTCCGTGAGGCTCAATGCCCAGGCGCAGGACGGTGCCATTTGCCGATGACTGAAGTATGGCCGGGGGCTGGCGGAGAGTGGCGGGGAGGATGGGCGACAGAAACCCTGGCTGGGTTTCTGCCCCCTTCGGGCTCGCTGCGTTCGGTCTAAATCGCGATGCGATTTATCGAAGCTGCAGAGCTTCTTCACCCCTGCGAAGCCCCCAATACCAAAACACCCAGCCGCTGGCTGGGTGATGGCTAATGCAGGGGGCGGGGAATGGCGGAGAGGATGGACGACAGAAACCCTTGGTGGGTTTCTGTCCCCTTCGGGCTCGCTGCGC
>NZ_JBFIGO010000149.1:0-4999 GCF_041602295.1 Spongiibacter sp.
ATCACCCGGTAGATCGCAAACGGCATCATGCCCACGCGCTCTACCCAGTTCATAAACACACTGATACAAGCGTAGGCGGTTACCGCCGACACCAGCAAGCCGATGGCCAATAGGTCCCAGGGCACCTGACTGCCACCCTGCAGTAACTCCAGCAGTTTGTAGCTGCCGGCCGCAGCAATAATCGGCATGGACAACAGAAAGGAAAAGCGCGCGGCATCGCTGCGCCCCAGACCCAGCATCAAGGCGGCAGTCATAGTAATACCGGAACGCGAAGTCCCGGGTACCAGGGCCAGTACCTGGGCAAAACCAATAATCAGCGCCAGGCGCAGGCCAATATCGGCAATGCTGCGGCTGTGGCTGGAATAGCGGTCGACCACGCCCAAAATAATGCCAAATACCAGCGTCGTGGTGGCCAGCACCACGCCGCCGCGAAGGTGTTGCTCGATAAAGTCGTTCAGCAGCAAGCCGGCGACAACGGCCGGCAGTGTCGCCACAATCACCATCCACGCCAATCGGCTATCCGGGCCCTGCTGTTTGGCGACAATACTCTGTGTCCAGGCGGTGAGCAGCTTACTGACGTCGCGGCGAAAATATGCCAACACCGCCAACAGCGAGCCCACATGCACGGCCACGTCAAAGGCCAAGCCCTGATCTTCCCAGCCCCACAGGGTTTGCGGCAATACTAGGTGACCGGAGCTGGAGATCGGTAAAAATTCAGTGAGGCCCTGAATAGCCGCCAGAATAACGGCCTGTAATGCATCCATTAATAGTTATCCCTATCGCTTAATTTTTTTGCCAGGCAACACTGTCACGCAGATAGACCGGCTGCGCCTGCTCGGCGGGCAGCGCCTTGCCGGCAAGGAAGTCACGCTCGGCCAGGCGCAGGGCGGCGCTGGCGCGCGGCAGTATCTCGGTGTCGACACAGCGCGGCGCGGCGTCGGCAAAGCGCGCCGCGTACTTCCAGCCATCGCCAAGCCCCACCGCCGCCGCAGCGGTATTACTGACCGCCTCTGGTGCCAGCAGTGCATCGCTGGCCAGCCCCTCGACCAAGCCACTGCGGTAGGCGTAGCGACCGAGATACACCTCGTCCATGCGCGCGTCCAATGCCGGCAGCAGCACGCTGCCGTCGGCCAGCGCCTCGCGCTCAGCGTAGAACTGCGCCATCGCTGCCAGGCTGGAAACCGGCAACACCGGCAGGCCGCTGGCAAAGGCCAGGCCCTGCACCGTGGCAATCGCCACCCGCAAACCGGTAAACGAGCCCGGGCCAGCGGTAAACGCAATACCATCGAGTTGCGCCAGCTTTAGCTCGGCAGCACTGAGCAGTTCGTCGACCATCGGCAACAAAAAGCGCGTATGGGCGCGGGGCAACAGGCGGTAGTCCTCCTGAATCTGCCCGTCGCGCAGCAGCGCCACCGAGCAGGCTTCGGTGGCGGCATCAATGGCAAGTAGTGTCGTCATAGCAGTGATTATCCGGCGGCAGCCCACATAAAAAAACGCTGGCATCATAGCACAGCGCGCCCCTAACATAGTGGCCTGAACACCCCTCCACAGATGAAAAACAAGGTGTACCCATGAGCACGCCAGCCCCGCAAACACCACCCTACAGCCTGCTGATACTGGCCGGCGGCCAAGGGCGGCGCATGCAGGGCCGCGACAAGGGGCTTATCAGTTGGCAGGGCCAGCCTCTGATCGCCCATATTTGCGCAGCGATGGCCGACGACGCCGGCGAGCTGCTGATCAGCTGCAACCGCAATACCGAACGCTATGCGCAATACGGCCGCACCATCTGCGACAGCCTGCCCGACTTCCCCGGCCCCCTCGCCGGCCTGCTTAGCGGCCTGGAAGCCGCCAACTATCCACAGGTATTGCTGCTACCCTGCGACAATCCGCAGCCCCCCAGCGATCTTTATCAGCGCCTGAGCGCTGCATCGGCCAGTAGCGGCATCCGCTTCGCCTATGACGGTGAGCGCGATCAGTACCTGTACGCACTAATTAATCGCAGTGAGCTGGCCAGCCTGCGCGACTATCTGGCCAGCGGGCGGCGCAGCGTTAAAGGCTGGTATGCCGAGCGCGGCGCCGTGGCGGTGGACTTTGCGGATCGGCGGGAGAATTTTCGGAATATTAACTTGGGGGAAGATTTACACCAGGGCTAACCGCCCTTAACTGCAGCCATACTGCGGGTCGAGCTCAGTTTTGTCCTTGTACGCGCGTGCTCCCTTTTATAAGGTCTAACTTCATTGCTTATAAGAGAAGTCGGCCTATGTCCCTGCGAAAATTCACCACACACGTATCTCAATTGGGTGAACCTTACTATACGGCAAGTTACAGTATCGACACCCTAAACTCGACAGGAGATGACGATCACATAGCGCACTTCGAACAATTGGAAGTGTGTTTTAACGATTCCGAAACAGCACGTATTGCCGCCAACCATGCTGCGCAACAGTGGATAAGCAGCCATCCTGCCCCACATGACAGAGAGACTGCGACACGCAGAAACGAAAAAGGCGCGCTATAAGCGGGCCTTTTAAATTCTTGGTACGACCGAGTGGACTCGAACCACCGACCCCCACCATGTCAAGGTGGTGCTCTAACCAGCTGAGCTACGGTCGTACTGCGCGGGCGATATGCCCTAAGAGCGGCGCATTATAAGCAGGCTTTGAGGGGAAGACAAGGCCTGCTTAGCAGGCTTTATCAGCTGATGAACATTCGCTCTTTGATTTCGTGCAGGCGATCGCGCAGCTTGGCGGCGGCCTCAAACTCGAGATTTTTGGCGTGCTCCTGCATCTGCTGCTCCATGGTTTTGAGCATTTTCGCCAGCTCGCCGGGCGCCATCGACTCGGCATCGAGCAGGTAATCACCCGCCGGTTCGGCCGCCTTGCGCTGGTCGCGACCGCGGCGATTGGCTTTAGAGCCCGGCGCGGCGGCGGCCTCCAGTATATCTTCCACCGATTTGTGTACGCCCTTGGGCACAATCCCGTGAGCTTCATTGTGAGCGACCTGCTTCTCGCGGCGGCGCTCGGTTTCATCGATGGCGCGGCGCATCGAGCCGGTAATGCGGTCGCCGTAGAGAATGGCCTTGCCGTTCAGGTTCCGCGCGGCGCGGCCGATGGTCTGAATCAGCGAGCGCTCGGAGCGTAAAAAGCCCTCCTTGTCGGCGTCGAGAATCGCCACCAGCGACACCTCGGGCATATCCAGGCCCTCGCGCAGCAAGTTAATACCGACCAGCACATCAAACTTACCCAGCCGCAGATCGCGAATAATTTCCACCCGCTCCACCGTATCGATATCGGAGTGCAAATAGCGGCAGCGCACATCGTGCTCATCGAGATATTCCGACAGATCTTCCGCCATGCGCTTGGTGAGCGTGGTCACCAGCACCCGCTCCTGCTTGGCGACGCGCTTATTGATCTCCGACAGCAGGTCGTCCACCTGACTACTGGCTGGGCGCACCTCCACTTCGGGATCGATCAGCCCGGTGGGCCGCACCACCTGCTCAACCACCCTGGCCGCGTGCTCCTCTTCATAGGGACCGGGGGTCGCCGACACCAGAATCAACTGGGGCACCAGTCGCTCCCACTCCTCAAAACGCATCGGCCGATTATCCAGCGCCGAAGGCAGCCGAAAACCGTATTGCACCAGTGTCTCCTTGCGCGAGCGGTCGCCCTTGTACATCGCGCCAATCTGCGGAATCGTCACATGGGACTCATCGATCACCACTAGGGCATTTTCCGGCAAGTAGTCAAACAGCGTCGGCGGCGCGGCGCCGGGATCACGCCCAGACAGGTAGCGCGAGTAATTCTCAATGCCATTGCAGTAACCCAACTCGCGAATCATCTCCAGGTCGTAGCGGGTGCGCTGCTCTAGACGCTGGGCCTCCACCAACAGCTCATTGCTGCGCAGCTGCTCCAGGCGTTCGTTCAATTCTTCCTCAATACGATCCACCGCCGCCAACAGGGTTTCTCGGGGCGTGACATAGTGGCTTTTCGGGTAGATCGTCACCCGCGGCATTTTGCCGTAGGACTCACCCGTCAAGGGATCGAAACCGCTAATACTGTCGATTTCATCGTCAAACAACTCGACCCGCACCGCATCTTTCTCGCTTTCGGCGGGGAAAATATCGATAACATCACCGCGCACCCGGTAGGTACCGCGCTGAAAGGCCATATCGTTGCGGGTGTACTGCAGCTCCGCGAGGCGGCGCAGCAGCTTGCGCTGGTCGATACGCTCACCGCGCACCAAATGCAGCACCATTTTGAAATACAGCTCGGGATCACCCAAACCGTAGATCGACGACACCGACGACACAATAATCGCGTCGGAACGCTCCATCAGCGCCTTGGTAGCCGACAAGCGCATTTGCTCGATATGGTCGTTAATCGAGGCATCTTTCTCGATAAAGGTGTCTGAAGCCGGCACATAGGCCTCGGGCTGGTAGTAGTCGTAGTAAGAAACGAAGTACTCCACGGCATTATTGGGAAAGAATTCTTTAAACTCACCGTAGAGCTGGGCCGCCAGCGTTTTATTGGGCGCCATCACAATCGTCGGCCGCTGCAACTGCTCCACCACATTGGCAATAGTGAAGGTCTTGCCCGACCCGGTTACCCCCAGCAGAGTTTGCGCGTGCAAACCGGCATTCACGCCCTCCACCAAGCCCCTGATAGCGGTGGGCTGGTCGCCAGCGGGGGCAAATTTGGAAACGACTTGAAACGGCTTGGCCATGGAACTCCTCAGCATGGATCGCTGCTGTCGGAAAAACCACCAGTTTACTATATCTGCAGCTTTACGCAGAACGCATTGCTAACGATCTCTAAGCGGAGGAAAAGCCTAGGAAAAAGCATTTTCACTTTTCTGCGACAAAGGCTTGACGCCCCCCGGAATGATCTTTAATATGCGCGGCCATCAGCTGATGAAGCTGTTCCGCCTTAGCTCAGTTGGTAGAGCAAATGACTGTTAATCATTGGGTCGCTGGTTCGAGCCCAGCAGGCGGAGCCAAACA
>NZ_JBFIGO010000150.1:0-4703 GCF_041602295.1 Spongiibacter sp.
GCAAATTAAGGTCTGGTCAAAGATCCTCTGCGATGGCGACAGCACCTGCTACGACATGCAGGACAACTGGTTTTAATTGCGCGGCAATCAGGCCATAACAAGGAGATAAAAATATGCCTACGGTTATCGAAAAAAAACAGGAGAAGGAATACATCGGCTTTGAAGCCGAGCCTACGGCGTGGCACACCATAAGCCAAGAGGCGATAAATCAGTTTGCCGACTGCACGCTGGACCACCAGTTTATTCACGTCGACCCGGAAAAAGCCAAGGACACCCCCTTTGGCACCACCATCGCCCACGGCTTTTTGAGTCTGTCGATGCTGTCGCACTTTGCCGAGCAGTACAGTGTGATTATCGACGGCTTTTATATGGGGCTGAATTACGGCTTCGACAAGGTGCGTTTTATGTCGCCAGTGAAGGTCAATAGCCGCATTCGCGCGCGGGCAAAAATTTTAGATATCGAAGAAGCAAAAGCGGGGCAGTATCGGGTGAAAACCCAGGTCACCGTCGACATTGAAGGTGAAGACAAACCCGCACTCATCGCTGAGTGGATCAGTATGCAATTGGTAGCTTGAGGAGAATAATCATGGAAATTCGTTTTGACGGTAAGGTCGCAATTGTCACCGGTGCGGGTAATGGTCTGGGGCGCAGCCACGCCCTGGCGCTGGCCGAGCGCGGCGCCAAAGTAGTGGTTAACGACCTGGGCGGTGCTCGCGATGGCAGCGGCGCCTCGTCTGAAGCGGCCAAGGAAGTGGTGGCGCTGATCGAAGAACGTGGCGGCGAGGCAATGGCCCACGGCGCCAATGTCGCGGTGATGAGCGAAGTGGAAGACATGGTCGCCCAAGCCATGGCCAAGTGGGGCCGCATAGACATTCTGGTGAACAACGCCGGTATTTTGCGCGACAAGTCGTTTTCGAAAATGAGCCTGGACGATTTCAAACTGGTGATGGACGTTCACCTGATGGGCTCGGTGAACTGCAGCAAGGCGGTGTGGGAAATTATGAAGGGCCAGGGCTATGGCCGCATTGTTATGACGACCTCCTCCAGCGGTATGTACGGCAACTTTGGTCAGAGCAACTACGGCGCGGCCAAAATGGCGGTGCTGGGGCTGATGAACACACTGGGCCTGGAAGGGGCCAAATACGATGTGCGCATTAATGCTCTTTCGCCCACCGCGGCCACCCGCATGACCGAAGACCTGTTGCCGCAGGAAGTCCTCGATCTGCTGACCCCCGAATCGGTGACCGCCGGCGCGCTCCTGCTGTGCCACGACGACGCGCCCAATCGTCATATTCTGTGCGCCGGTGCCGGCGGTTACGCCAGTGCGCGCATCTTCGAGACCGATGGCGTGTTCATTGAAGAAGCCAAGCAGAGCCCGGAAAGCGTCGCTGCCCAGTGGCAGGACATTAACGATGTCAGCCAACAGCAGCAACTGGAATCCGGCGGCAAGCAAACCGAAAAGTTTTTGATGAAAGCCATGGCGCACCTGCAGTCGCAGTCGTCGTAAACAAATATAAAACCCGCGAAAACGGCGGGTGGTGAAGGGGAAAAATAATGAAAGAAGCAGTAATTGTTGCCGCGGCGCGCACGCCGATCGCCAAGGCCTATCGCGGCGCCTTTAATAATCTGGAGTCGCCGTCGATGGCCGCGCACGCCGTCAAGGCAGCGGTAGCGCGCGCCGGAATTGATGCCGGTGAAATTGACGACTGCATTATTGGCGCGGCCCTGCAGCAGGGCAGCCAGTCGATGAACCTCGGTCGTCACGTGGCCATGGCCGCGGGCTTGCCGGTCACGGTGTCGGGTATGACGCTGGATCGCCAGTGCAGCTCCGGGCTGATGTCGATTGCCACCGGCGCCAAGCAGATTGTCCTGGATGGCGCCCCGGTACTGGTTGCCGGGGGCTGTGAGTCCATCAGCCTGGTGCAAAACGAGCATATGAATATGCACCGTTTGGTCGACCCGCAGTCGATCGGCCACGCTCCCAATATCTATATGGGCATGCTCGATACCGCCGAGGTGGTGGCCAAGCGTTACGGCGTGTCGCGCGAGGCCCAGGACGAGTACGCCCTGCAGTCGCAGCAGCGCACCGCGGCCGCCCAGCAGGCCGGTGCCTTTGACGATGAAATAGTGCCGGTAACGGCCACCAAGTTGGTGACCAATCGCGAAACCGGTGAAGTCAGCGAAGAGCAGGTAACGCTGAGCCAGGACGAGGGCAATCGCCCGTCGACCACGCTGGAAAGTCTGTCTGGGCTGAACCCGGTTCGCGAAGGTGGCTGCATTACCGCAGGTAACGCCTCGCAGCTGTCCGACGCCGCCGCTGCGGTGGTGATGATGGACAGCACACTGGCCGAGCAGCGCAATATCGAGCCGCTGGGCATTTATCGCGGTATGGCGGTGGCCGGTTGCGAGCCGGACGAAATGGGCATTGGCCCGATTTACGCCATTCCCAAGCTGCTCAAACGCAGCGGCTTGAAGATGGATGACATCGGCCTGTGGGAATTGAACGAAGCCTTTGCCGTGCAGGTCATTTACTGCCGCGACAAGCTGGGCATTCCCAATGATCGCCTGAACGTAAACGGCGGAGCCATTTCCATTGGCCACCCCTATGGCATGAGCGGCACACGCATGGTGATGCACGCGCTGATCGAGGGCAAACGCCGCGGCGTGAAATACGTGGTGGTTACTATGTGTGTCGGCGGCGGCATGGGCGCGGCGGGTCTGTTCGAGGTGGTGTGATACTCGGACTCGGCAGCCGGCCTGTGGCCGCCTGCCACCTTTCCCGCGACTGTGTGGAGCGCAGCACCATGAATAATAAAATAATACCCGGTTCGCCTGTTTGCTACCGACGCTGTTTCAGCGCTGCGCCGCTAGATGCGGTGGTCACAAGCGTATGAAGCTCGCGACCAAGCTCGGATACGGCGTAGGCCAAGCGGCCGACGGCATTAAAACTTCGGCCTTCAGCACCTTTCTGTTTTTCTATTACAACCAGGTACTGGGCTTGTCGGGCAGTTTGGCCGGCACCGTGGCCCTGCTGGCGCTCATCGTCGATGCCATTACCGACCCCATGGTGGGCCAATACTCCGATCGCTGCCAATCGCGCTGGGGGCGCCGCCATCCGTTTATGCTGGTGGGTGCGATTCCCTTTGCGCTGGCCATGATCGCGTTGTTTTCACCGCCCGACGGGCTGGGGCAGACCGGCCTGTTTGTGTGGATGTTGGTGGGCTCGGTGTCGGTGCGCTTGATGCTCACGCTGTTTTTTGTGCCGCACTTGTCGCTGGGCGCGGAAATGGTGACCGACTATCACCAGCGCACCTCGCTGATCGGCTATCGGGTGTTTTTCTCTTACGCCGGAGTGCTGGCGACCTCGGTGATCGGTTTTGCGGTGTTCTTTCCCGCAAGCGAGGCCTTCAGCAACGGCATGCTCAACCCCGACAGTTACAGCGGCTTTGGTGCCTTTGTCGGCATTATGGGTTGCGCGGCGATGTTGATTGCCGTTGCCAGCACCTGGAAGTTGATTCCGCAGTTGGCAAAGCCGCGGTTTGACCCCGAAGCGAAAAGTGCACTGCTGGCCTTTATCACGGTGTTTTTAACACTGAAGCAACGCGCCTTTCGCATTCTGTTTTCCACCACGTTGATGTTTATGATTTTGGCCGGTGTAACGCAAACCCTGCTGATTTACGTGGCGACCTATATTTTTGAATTCCAGCCCGATGAAATGGCCTTGATCGCCTCCTCGGTGGTCATCGGTATTGTTGTGGCGCCGTGGTTGTCGCAGTGGGTTTCGCTGAGTCTCGATAAGAAGCGGGCGCTGGCGGTGTGCGTGGTCGGCGGGGCGCTGCTGTCGACGTTTCCCTTTTTGCTGTATTTTCTTGGCGGTTTGCAGTTGATGAGCAGCGGCGAAAAAATGCTGCTGGTGTTTATCAGCAATGGCCTGGCTCAGGCCTTCTTTATCGCCTATGTGATCCTGTTGGACTCCATGCTGTCGGACACCATCGACGAGCACGAGCTGCATACCGCGCGCCGTGAAGAGGGGCTGTTTTTTGCCGCGCGATCACTGGCGACCAAGGCCAGTTATGGCTTGGGCACTTTTTTTGCCGGTATTGCCCTCGACCTGATCAAGTTCCCCCAGGGCGCCAGCCCGGAAACGGTGTCGCAGTCGGCGATCGACAATTTGGCGATTCTCGCCGGGCCTGTGTCGGTGCTGTTATTTGTCATGACCCTGCTGATTTCCTCGCGCTATCCACTGGACGCCAGCCGGCACCGGGAGATTCGCGAGCATATTAGTGAGCGCAAACAAGCGGCGTCGGCTATGCCGGGGGCCGCCCCTGACCGTGTTTGATGTTAACAATCATAATAAGGCGCCCGCTGAGTGGCGCATGTCACAAAGACGGAGAGATCGATGGCAGTTGACCGATTTAGTTTTGCCCGTGAGAAATTGCAGCAGCTCAATGTAGACGGCTACGCCTCGCTGATCGAGTTGTTTGATCAGGCCTGCGAGCAATACGCCGAGCGGGTGGCGTATTCCTGTTTGGGTCAGGAAATGCGCTTTGCCGAGATTCGCGAGAAAAGTGGCCAAATTGCGGCGTATTTGCGCGCTGATCTGGGGCTGCAGCCTGGCGATCGTGTTGCCGTGCAGCTGCCCAACTTGATTCAGTACCCGATCGTCGCTTGGGGCGTGTTGCGCGCCGGCCTGATACTCGTGA
>NZ_JBFIGO010000151.1:0-4678 GCF_041602295.1 Spongiibacter sp.
CACTTGATGGCCGACGCAGCCCTGCCAGATTTCCATGGCGGGGTCGTTGACCTGAATGGCTTCGGCTTGGCGGTGTATCGGCACGATGGCCTGGTCGGTATGCCACTGGTGGCCGCTGTCGTCTTCAAACCAGCCGGCGAGGGTGCAGCGGTTTTCCCAGTGGATGGGTAGCCACATGAAGTGCAGGGCCTGGAAGCTGTCGATCGGCGCGCCGCCGGTATAGGCCGCGCCCACGGGTCGAATGCCCCAGGAGCGATCTTTCAGGCCGTAGGTGCTGTCGCCGTTGACGGTGATGTCGCGGCCCTCAATGCGGATGCGGCCCTGCCAGTCGCCGAACTGGTCGATGCGAGTGGCGTCCATTACCAGGTGGCGGGCATTGCGCAGGGTTTGTCGCCCCTCGGGGATCACGCCGGTTTTTGGGGTGAATACCAGGTCGCATTCGATATTGGTGTCATTGGCGGCAATGACTAGGCGGTGGCGGCCCATGGGCTCAAGGATGGAGAGTTTAAAGGGGCCAACGTCGAGGTCGCTGGGCTCGTTGGAGGCGCGGCGGGAGCCGTGAAACGCGTATTGCTTGCCATCGATGACGACACTGAAGCTACAGTCGACAATGCCGAGGTTGGGGTAGCGACAAAGGCCAATGCCGAAATAAAAGGCGCCGTCTTTCGCGTGGCCGTTATACCAGAAGCGGTCGTAGGTGAAGCGGTCGCTGCTGGCGGTTTGGGCAATCGGTTCAGCGGTTTGGTGTATGGGGTAGTCGTCCAGTTTACTGATCATTACAATGATTCCTCAGGCGGCGGCTTCCGAAAGCATTTTTTCCAGGTATTTCACTTCAAAGCAGCTGTTAAAATGGCTGTCGATACTGTCTTGGTTATTCATTCCGATCGACATGCGCCCCAGTAGCAGTGCGAATCGCAGCCCGGCAAACACTAGGTAGTAGGGCAGTTGCTCAATGCTGTAGCCGCTTTGTCGGGCCCAGTGCTGGGCCGATTCCTGGCGATTGGGGAAGCCGTCCAGTGGCGGGAAATCGAGGCCGTGGCTAAACAGCTCGTCCATATACACCCACCAGGCCAGGTCCTGCAGTGGGTCGCCAAGGGCGACCATTTCCCAGTCCAGCAGGGCCGCAACTGCGGTTTTATCGGCTGTGAAGATGACATTGGCCATTCTGGAGTCGCCCCAGCACAGGCGCTTGGCCTGTTCCTGGGGCTGGTGCTCGCGCAGCCATGCCAGGGCGCGCTCGGCCACGTCGTGGGGCAGGAATTCGCCGTCTCGTTGATAGCCCCAGCGGTAGTAATTTTCCCAATAGCAGAGCTGTTCATCCAGGCTTTTGGGAATGGCGCAGTCGTTGAGCATTGTGCTTATCGGCGCGGCGCTGATGTCCAGGCGATTGACTTGGGCAAGCCGATCGAGACCGGCCAGCCATAGGTGGCGGCGGGTATCTGGTTCTTGCTCGGTCAGCCAGCCATCCATATGGTAGGGCGGCAAGTCCGGCGGAATCAGTCCTTCGGTTTTTGCCATTATGTAGAAGGGCTGACCTAAGACCTGTCCGCTTAGTTCTTTGGCGACAATGCGCGGTACCGGAATATCGCTGTGCGTGGCCAGCATTTCGATGACTCGGCACTGTATGTCCAGATCGTATTCCGGGAATGCGAGATACTCGCCCTGTGGTTCGATGCGCGCGACGTAGGAGGTGGCCGTGTCGGCGGCGTCGTTCGCGCCGTGGAAGGCATCGAAGACCATGGTGATATTCGACATGCCGGTACCCTCGGGAACCGTTAGGGTGGGAATGCGCAGCTGTGTGTCGAGTTGCTCGGACAGCCAGCGCTCAAGGTTGCGGCGGGTTTCTTCCGGCTGCTCTAGTACCGGTGTGGGGCGATGGTCGTTACTCATAATGGCCTCTTCTTATACTGGTTGATATTTAGCCGATATTTCATGCTAACACGAATTAGTTAACGGTGTTATTATATTTTTAACAGGGGAGCTTGAATGACGGATAAGGTTCGCCGGGTAGGCCGGCCAAGCACTACCAGCCGGGAGGCAATACTGGCGGTGGCGGTGCGGCTGGTTCAGCAGCAGGGGGTGTCGGCGTTGAGTTTGCGGCAGTTGGCCAGGGAGCTGGGCATCAGCCCAACCTCTCTCTATCGCTACTTCGCCAATAAACAGCAGCTGCTCAGCGCGCTGGGTGATCAGGTGTTGAGTCTGAACGGCGATACACTGGCTGCCGGACTCTCTTGTGAGCAGCGCTTGCAAGCGCTGCTGGAGCAATTGCGCCAGCAGGTGCTGGCCTTTCCCGGTTTGCTGCGCGAATTCAACCACGCCCTGCCGGCGGAGACGATGGTGGCCACTATCGCCGCTTTGGCGCAGCCGATTATCGATATGAAGGTGGGGGAGGATGTGGCCGTTCGCCACGCCCAGTCACTGCTGTGGATGACACTGGGCTTTGCCCTGTTTGAGAGCTCATCCAGTCAGGCCGAAATCACCGGGCAATTTGTCGATCTTCCCCCACACTTGCAGGCTACCTCGAAGCATTTGGAGCTGGGCAACCATGAGCGGCTGTGGCGGGAGTTGGTGGCGAGGAATATCTGTGGCATCGTGGCGTCGCAGCCCTAGGCCGCCGTCGCCGCTTTGCAGCAGGGTGGCAGCGGCGGTGTCTGCCGCTCAGCTGTTCCACCATTTACCAGAGGAAGCGCGCCCGTGTCGCTAATGTTTGAAGAGATCGACAGCCAAGACTCACCCCTGGGCGAGATCTCGCTGCGCCGCCGGCGGATGCCGGCCTTTGGCGACCGCGATATCTACGAAGTTAAACTCGGCGATGAGTTTTTGATGTCGAGCATGTTTGTCGAGGCCGAGGAAGCGCTGTCGACCCTGGGTTTGGCGGCGGTGCAGGGCGATAAGCTCAGTGTGGTGGTCGGCGGCTTGGGGCTGGGTTACACCGCCGTGCAGGCTTTGCAAGACGCCCGGGTTGACGAGTTGTTGGTGGTTGAGGCGCTGGACACGGTGATTGGCTGGCATCGCGATGAGCGGGTGCCGCTGGGCGCCAAGCTGAATGCCGATGCGCGCAATCGCTATGTGTCCGGTAGTTTCTTCGAGCTGGCGACAGATGCCGAGCGCGGCTTTGACCCCGACCACCCCGGCAAAACCTTTGATGCCATTTTGCTGGATATCGATCACTCGCCCTCGGAGTTTTTAAATGCCGCCAACGCCGGTTTCTATACCCGCGAAAATCTCGCATGCATGGCGGCGCAGCTTAAGCCAAAAGGCGTGTTTGCCATGTGGTCGCAAAACCTGCCGGACGCCGGCTTTACAGCGCTGCTGGCCACGGTATTCGACCATGTTGAGTCCCATGTGGTGGCGTTTTATAACCCCTTTCAGAACGGTGAATCGACGAACTCGGTATATGTTTGCGTGACGGGCGCTTAGTTACTGGCGGCTCGCCTGGCAAGGGGCGGGGTCAGCAGGCCTTAGCATGCTTGGCGCGGTACATCAGCGAATCGCCCTCATTGAGCAGGTCGGTGATATTGCTGTGGATGTTTGGGTCAAATTCGACAATGCTGTGGGAAAAGTCGATGTCGTAGTCGCGTTTGGCGCGTTGGTTGTAGTGGGCGATGGCGCGACTGAATTTTTCCACGGCAGTTTCAGCTAGCTGTTTACTGGTATTGCTGAGGAGTACCACAAATTCGTCACCGCCGATGCGCGCACAAATATCGGAGCAGCGGTATGCGTCGATCATTTGCCGGGCAAATGCCGCCAACACTTTATCGCCCTCTAGGTGGCCGTAGTTGTCGTTTATCGGTTTGAACTTGTCGAGGTCAATAAACACCAGGCTGGCTTTGGCGTCCTGGCGTTGGCAGAGGTTGAGATTGTATTGGGCCAGCAGCATAAAGCCGCGACGATTGGCCAGCTGGGTAAGTTCGTCTTGGGTGGCCATGTACGTGGTGGCTATTTGCTGTTCGACCATTGCCGTCAGGTCCTTGAGCGCGGCAATGTCGTCGTTTCCGAGAACTCTGGGTTGTCGGTCAATAATGCACAATGTGCCGAGTTTTTGGCCGTTGGGTGCGCTGATGGGACAGCCGGCATAAAAGCGGATATAGGGGGCTTCAAGCACCAGGGGGTTATCGACAAAACGCGAGTCGAGATAGGTATCTTGGATAATAAAGGCTTTGCTGTCGAGGATGGCGTGGCCACAAAACGACACATCGCGCGGCGTTTCACCCACCTCTAGGCCAATACAAGACTTAAACCACTGCCTATCCTCGTCAACCAGGGTGACCAAGGCGATGGGCACGTTAAACATATATTTAGCGAGGCGGGTCAGTCGATCAAAGGCCGCGTCGGCGGGGGTATCTAACAGGTGCAGCGAGCGCAGGGTGGCAAGGCGCGTAGATTCGTCTTTGGGCAGTTCAGGTTTCAGCATTCGAGTCCCCTAGGCGGGTTTGAACTGAGCGCCTTCCCTGGTTACTAGCGAGTCGCCGAGCACTGCTTAGGGCCCAGCGAGTGCTAAGTATATGAAATTTTAGGGATATGGCTATACGAATAACTACTAGGGCAAACCCGCGCCTTAGTGCAATAGCTGGTTGCCGCTGCGTTGCCCCGCAGAGTCGCTAAGTTGTTGTCGATATTTATTATTTCTGTTTTTAGGGGCGGCGTCAGCTGGCCGCCACCGCCCGCAATCGCTACC
>NZ_JBFIGO010000152.1:0-4622 GCF_041602295.1 Spongiibacter sp.
AATCTTGTCGTCAGTCTTAATTTCTCTGGCACCCGTTTGCTGTACCAAATTGCGAACAATGGCCTCGGCTTTCGCCAGGTCATTGCGACTTACAGTGAAGGTAAGGTCAGTGGACTTATCCTCGGCGACGTTCTGCACGATCACATCGACTTCGATATTCGCCTCACTAACCGGGCCCAAAATCTGGTAGGCCAGACCCGGAGTGTCAGGCACCCCAAGCACCGTAATTTTTGCCTCATCGCGCGTAAACGCGATACCCGAGATAGCCGGGTTTTCCATATCTGACTCTTCCTCAAGACTGATCAAGGTGCCTGGGCCTTCCTCGAAGGCGTGTAGCACACGCAATGGGACATTGTATTTGCCCGCAAATTCAACCGCGCGTATCTGCAATACCTTCGAACCCAAGCTGGCCATTTCCAGCATCTCTTCGAAGGTAATACGCTCCAAACGACGCGCCCGACTTTCGACCCGTGGATCAGTGGTGTACACCCCATCCACATCGGTATAAATTTGGCACTCATCGGCCTTTAGGGCCGCAGCCAAAGCCACTCCCGTGGTATCCGAACCACCGCGCCCCAGGGTAGTGATATTGCCGTTCTCATCAACGCCCTGGAAACCCGCGACAACGACCACATTACCTTCAGCCAGATCGCGGTGAATATTCTGGTCATCAATCTCACGAATCCGCGCCTTGGTATGCGCCTCATCGGTCAAAATACGCACCTGACTACCAGTATAGGACTTCGCGCCTATACCGCGCTCATGCAGGGCCATGCACAACAAGGAAATCGTGACTTGCTCGCCGGTTGAGACGAGGACATCCAGCTCCCTTGGGGTGGGTTGCTCCTGCATGGCTTTCGCCATTTCGATCAGGCGGTTGGTCTCACCGCTCATCGCGGATACCACGACAACGACGTCATCGCCCCGCTCTCTAAAGCCGGCCACCTTTTCAGCGACAGCTTTTATGCGGTCTACGGTGCCAACTGAAGTACCGCCAAATTTTTGTACAATCAGACTCATGATTTCTATCTACAAATGAACGCCCTGCGCGAAGGGCGCTCATTAAACAACAACTCCAGATTAAAGGAAACGGCTACTAATTCTCTATAAGTGTTTCACGTAATCTTTTGCCGCCTGCAAGGCCGCCGGAATCGCCGCCGCGTCCGTACCCCCTCCCTGCGCCATATCGGGACGACCGCCCCCCTTGCCGCCCACTGCCGCGGCGGCCAACTTCATAATATCGCCCGCTTTGCACTGGCTGGTAAGGTCTTTGCTCACCCCTGCCACCAGCGACACCTTGTCGCCCTCGGCACTGGCCAGCAGCAGCACGCCTGAACCGAGCTTATTCTTCAGCTGATCCATGCTGTCGCGCAGTGCCTTGGCATCGACGCCATCGATTTTCACCGCCAGCACCTTGATCCCGTTGATCTCTTCAACTTCCGACATCAAGTCGCGGCTGCCGGCGGTAGCCAGCTTGGCTTTCAAGCGCTCCAGCTCTTTTTGCTGTTCGCGACTTGTCGCCAGCAATTGAGCCAACTTAGTATCAAAGTTTTCCGGGGTACTTTTCAGTGCCGCACAGGCCGCCTGCAGGCGGTTGCGGTCGGCATTGGCCTCGCGCAGTGCGCCCTCTCCGGTCACCGCCTCGATGCGGCGCACGCCGGCCGCAATCCCCGACTCGGCGACAATGCGCATCACGCCAATGTCACCGGTGCGCGACACATGGGTGCCACCGCAAAGCTCCACCGAAAAATCACCGCCCATGCTTAACACGCGCACGGTATCGCCGTATTTTTCACCAAACAACATCATCGCGCCGCGCTCGCGGGCACTGTCGATATCGGTTTCCAAGGTCTCTACCACCGTGTTGCGGCGGATCTCGGCATTGACCAGCGCCTCGATCTCCGCCAGCTGCTCGGCTTTGACCGCCTCACCGTGGGCAAAGTCAAAACGCAGGCGCTCAGCGGTGACCAGCGAGCCCTTCTGCGCGACATGCTCGCCCAGTACCTGACGCAGCACGGCGTGCAGCAAATGGGTCGCGGAGTGGTTGAGCGCGGTCGCCTGGCGAATATTTGCATCAACTTCCGCCGTCACGGCTGCGCCCAGTGCCACACTGCCCTCGGCCACGATGCCCATATGCACGAAATGGTCGCCAGCCTTCTGCGTATCCCTGACCTCAATGCGCAGGCCATCGGCGCAAATCAGCCCACAGTCACCGGCCTGACCACCGGACTCGGCATAGAAGGGGCTGCGATCGAGCACCAACAGCAGTTCATCGCCCTGTTCAGCGCGCTCGCAGGGCTGGCCGTCTTTCAGCATGGCCACGATCGTCGCCGAGTCCTGCAGGTTCTGGTAGCCGGTAAATTCAGTGGCTCCCTCCAGCTCGATGCGCAGGTCGGCATCCATTTTAAAGTTCGACGCAGAGCGCGCGCGCTGGCGTTGCGCGGTCATCGCCGCCTCAAACCCGTCCATATCCAGGCTCAGGTTTTGTTCGCGGGCAATATCGGCGGTCAAATCCACCGGAAAGCCATAGGTATCGTAGAGCCGGAACACGGTCTCACCGGGAATCTGGCTGCCCTGCAGATCTTTGAGATCGGCTTCGAGTATGCGCATGCCCTGATCCAGGGTTTTGGCAAACTGCTCCTCTTCCTGCAGTAGCGCCTTTTCAATTTGGCCCTGCAAGCTCAGCAGCTCGGGATAGGCCTCGCCCATCTCTGCCGCCAGCGCGGCGACCAGCTTGTGGAAGAAAGCTTCACTGGCACCCAGCTTATTACCGTGACGCACCGCCCGGCGAATAATGCGGCGCAGCACATAGCCGCGCCCCTCGTTGGAGGGCAGCACGCCATCGGCAATCAAAAAAGCACAGGAGCGAATATGGTCAGCGATGACCCGCAGCGAGGTGTGGCTGCGGTCTTCAACCTGCAGCACCTGGGCCGTAGCGGCAATCAGATTATCAAACAGGTCGATTTCGTAGTTGCTGTGCACCCCCTGCATCACTGCAGAAATACGCTCCAAGCCCATGCCGGTGTCCACCGACGGCGCCGGCAATTCCGTCATACTGCCGTCGGCGTCGCGATTGAACTGCATGAAGACATTATTCCAGATCTCAATGTAGCGATCGCCGTCCTCATCCGGGCTGCCAGGCGGACCACCCGCGACCTCTTCGCCGTGGTCGTAAAAAATTTCCGTGCAGGGGCCACAGGGGCCGGTGTCGCCCATCGACCAGAAGTTATCAGACGCGTACTTAGCCCCTTTGTTATCGCCGATACGCACCATCCGCTCGGCGGGCACACCCACCTCTTCATTCCAGATCTTGTAGGCTTCATCGTCGTCGGCATACACCGTTACCCAAAGGCGCTCGCTGTCTATCGCCAGCCACTCTTTGGAGGTGAGGAATTCCCAGGCGAACAATATGGCGTCGCGCTTGAAGTAGTCGCCAAAACTAAAATTGCCCAGCATCTCGAAGAAGGTGTGGTGGCGGGCGGTATAGCCGACATTTTCCAGGTCATTGTGTTTGCCGCCGGCGCGCACACAGCGCTGGCTGCTTACCGCGCGACTGTAATTGCGCTTGTCGCGCCCCAGGAACACGTCTTTAAATTGCACCATACCCGCATTGGTGAACAGCAGGGTCGGATCATTGCCCGGCACCAGCGAGCTGCTGGCAACCGGGGTGTGGCCCTTGCTTTCAAAATAGCGAATAAAGGCATCGCGAATAGCAGCGCTTTTCATGAAAACGGTCTCACTCCGGGGTCTACACAACGACAAACGCCGGAAAATGGCTTCCGGCGAAAAGAAAAAAGTATAGCGAAATCAATCGGCTTTGTATGCGTTGGCACCGCCACCGAACGGTAAATTAGTCGAGTTTTTCGTCGGCGGTCAGCGGCCGCGCCTCAGATTCCAGCATCACCGGAATCCCGTCGCGCACCGGGTAGGCCAAGCCACTGGCACGGCAGATCAGCTCATTGCGGCTCGCGTCGTACTCGACCGGTGCCTTGCTGACCGGACATACCAGAATTTCTAACAACTTCTTATCAATCATTTTCCACACTCTACAAACCATAAACTGCAGCGCAAGCGCCGCACGTATTTCAGGGCAGTTCGGGCATAGGCCCTACCAACAGCGCCGGATCCAGGCGCTGGCCAAACCAATTCATCCGCCAGTCCAGATGCGGCCCGGTCGCTCGCCCCGTTGCCCCCACCTCGGCAATGGGCTGCCCCTGCTGTATTTCCTGCCCCTCTGCCACCAGTATCTTACTCAGATGAATAAAGGTGGAAGAAATGCCCTGACCGTGATCGACAATCAAGGTGCCGCCGGAGTAAAACATATCCTCATGGACCAGGCTGACCACCCCGCTATTGGGCGCGACCACCGTGGCGCCGGTCGGCCTGGCAACATCCACACCGTAGTGCGGCCGACCGGGCGTGCCATTATAGACACGCTGACTACCGAAAACACCTGTTACCGGCCCCAATAGCGGCCATTGAAAGCCCTGCAAAAAATCCTGTCGCGCCAGTACACGCTTGCGCGCCTTGCCAACCAAGGCCGCCTCGCGACGAATTCTCGCCAACACCTCCGGTGGCGGCGTCACCGTTTTCTGCGGCACACCATCCACCCGCTGAATGGC
>NZ_JBFIGO010000153.1:0-4520 GCF_041602295.1 Spongiibacter sp.
GCCTATGCCGACAACGGCCCGACCCCGGCCACCGAAATAAACAATCCGCTGATCGGGGCGGTTGGCGGCTCCTACGGCGGCGGCTTTCAGCACTTGATTTACGCCATTGACGGCAAACACCGCCTCGATGCTATTGCCCCAGATATCACTTGGCACGACCTGCGCTACTCACTGTATTCGGGCAATGTTTTCAAAACCCTGTGGGCCAGTGTGCTGTCTGCCGGCGGCAACCGCCCCGGTAACTCTCAAGATCAGGAAGTCAACGAGGGGCTGGCGACAGGCCTAGCCGCCAATATGCTCGATGACGAAAAGCTTGCCCTGCTCTACCGCAACAGCCTGGCCTCGCACTGCGTCAAAGATGGCAACAACTCCACCGCTGGTGGCAGCCTGCGCCCCATTGATGCCTTCCTGACCCAGTCGCATATGGACACGCTGTTTAACTTCAACGATGCCTATTACAACTTTAATTGCCTGAGCGCCTTGGGCGGCGATGTGCGCCTGTTCACCAAGGCCGTTGGCCACGGCATCGACAACGGCGACGGCGACGATGTCTGCGGCCGCCTGGACCGCAACGCCATGACGGTGAACTGGTACCGGGAAAAGCTGTTGTTTGAAGACGGCGCCGCCGACGAGATTCCCAAGGTCTGTCTCAACCTCGGCAGCACTGGTGCCGATGGTATCGCCCTGAGCGAGGTTCCCTATGGTGGCAGCAGCGTGGCGATCTCCAGCCTACTGCCGGTTATCGCCCACGAGGCCAACCAAATCCCCACGGAAATCGAGCTGTACACCGCAACTGCAGACGGTGAGGTCATTGCCGGAGTGCCGACCATCAACCTCAGCATGAGCATTGCAGAACAGCAGGCGGGCTCACCGGTCATCGAGCCCATTCTGTTTGTCGGCTTGGGCATCCGCGAAGCTGGCGACACCTCGCCGCAACCACCGACGGCACTGATGAACCAGGTCACGCCATTTCGCGGCTTTGACGACCATCCGCGCGACCTTGTCGGCGTCATGAGTCGCCTGCAGGCCGGCGACAAGCTGGTACTGCTGGTCTACGGTTCCTACCCCAGCCAGTACCCCACTTCGGCGTCACCGCTGCCGGTGCCCGTTCAGATCAGCGGTTCGGTGGATCTGCCGCTGCTGCCGGCGGCGCAAGTCGCACCCTGAACCGCTCCCGCCCACCGGCTAGCGCCGGTGGGCTTTCAGCCGCTCTGCACAGTCCCTTGCCGCTTTCTCAATGATCGTAGCGCAACTGGTATTCCCGGTAGCGCAGGCGCTCTTCGTTCACCTCAGCTAAGGGCTGATAGAACTGCGCATACCAAGTTCTGAGTTTGTGAATGGGACCGTCGCCATCACAGAGCAGCGGATTATCGACGCGGGTTTTGTTGTGCCAGATCGCCACATCCTCGGCAAAGGCCGCAAAGGCCTGCTCGCCATAACTTGCACAGAGCTGGGCATTATCTGCCGCGCTCAACTGTGGCAGGCGCCTGACCATCACCGCATAGCGAATATCAAAGCACTGCTGATGCAGCGGAATATGGCTTAACAGCAGATAACTTTCTATCACTTGGCCGTCGTAGCGACCGCGCATATAGGTGGTTTGATACGCCGGCCCGTAGTACTTGGCATAGCTATACAATTCGGCATCACCCGATAGGCGCTCGCTGTGCCCGCGCATTTCCTGCACAAAGGTGTGGCCATCCATAATATTGCGGAAGCTGCGCACGTGGGCGCCGTGCACCGGGCCAAAGTGCGCCGCGTCGGCCATGTTGTCGATTAATTCGCGGCAATTGGCGTGAATGCGGTATTCGCGCATCTGCCAGGGACTCCACTGGCGCGAGTCGCACTCGTCCATAACCGGCGGCTGCTGAAGCGCTAGCGGCGGCTTGCCGTCGGGGTCATACCAGCACAACAGCAGGCGGTTGCGTTGCAAGGTTGGCAGCAATTGACCGGCCAGGCGAACTTCAAAGCGGGCGCCCCAACAGCGCACCGCCAGCTCGCTGCCAAAGCCCGCGATCGTTTGCCGGGCATCATTAGGGGGCCTGAAGCTATCCAGCAGTCCCAGGCAAAACCAACCCCGCGGATAGCGCTCGGGGAGTTCTGCAGCCTGAATTTGATACGGGGGGTAAGACGGGGTTTGTTGCGACATAACGAGACTCCATTCAATGATTATTTTACTGCCCTGGGGCACTCATCGAATCTAGTCAGTTTTGTAAAGCCCTCCCCTCGTCTCAGTAGACGAGAAAAACGGCAGCTCATCTAAGCGGATTACGCCATATCGATGAGCTGCCTGAACACTCAGCCGCCCCAGTTGTAGATCAAGTCGAAACCGTAGCTACGCGGTTCACCAAACATCACCGAACGACCGGCCTGCGGCAGGTTATGGATGTTGTTCACGCTATATTCTTCATCCAGCAGGTTTTTACTCCACAAGGCCACATCCAAAATGCCATCGAACAGCGGCAGTTCATACCAGCCCACGCGGGCGTTGAGCACGGCAAAATCGTCCTGACGGTCGGCGTCAAAGGTGGCAAACTCCTTGCGGCCGCCGCCATTGCGCTCGTCGGTATAGGAATATGTGGCGTTAAAGGCAATATTGCCGCGGTTCATGCTGTTCCACAGTGTCCAGTCCACCATCGCGGTGTAGGCGTGACGCGGCGCCGAGTCAAACACAAAGCCGTCGTCGACTTCGCCGGACAGCGGATTGCGACTGGGCTCAATGGCGGCATCCAGATAGGCGTAATTCAACACCAGCAGCAGGTTTTCCGAGGCCAGCCAGGTGCTGTCCATCTCAAACCCCTTCAGGGTGGATTCACCGGCATTGGCCACTGTGGTATCACTGGTGGTATTGGGCACGCTGAAGTTAAGCTGCTGATCGACAAAGTCCTGTTGGAAAATATCGGCATTAAACTGGAAGCGATTATTAAAAAATCGCGATTTCAAGCCCAGTTCATAGGCGGTGACTTTCTCTTCATCAAAGCCATCGATATAGCGCTGCGCGCCCTCGGCAGTGACCTGTTCGCGGGTATTGAAGCCGCCGCTTTTGTAGGCCTCATTCACCTTGAAGTAGAGGTTCACATCGTCGTTAAACTCATATTCAGTGATAAAGCTAAACGAATCATCCTTAAAATCTTTATCGCCGCGCACATTGTAAAAAGCGTCCGACAGCTGGGTGGCAATATCATTGTTGTCGCGGTCAGTGTTATCGAGATCGCCCGGCACAACAATTAAACTGATTTGGCGACGCAGCGCTGCGGATTTGCGATTGTCTTCCGAATGACGGGCCCCCAGCGTAAAGCTTAAACGGTCGTCCAGTACCGGCGGTCGCCAGGTGAACTGGGCGAACATGGCCATTGCGGTATTTTCAATATCGAAGCGCGCCTCGGTAAGCACCTCGATACGATTGCCGGTGTTGTTGCCGTCGGCGGCGCTGCCCAGTGGCCCCGACAGCAGGTGCCCGACCTTACCCGCCCCCTGCGTCGCCGTTTCTTCGAAGTAATACAAGCCGGTGATATAGGACAGGCGCTGATCCAGCAGCGAGCCCGACAGCTGCAATTCGTGGGAAAACTGTTCCTGCTCAATGAGCGGATGCACTGCGCCGTATTGCACACTGCGCCCTACACAGGGATTACACACGGCAGAGTCGCCCGGCACCGCCGCTACCGGGAAGCTGAAAATCGGACTGTTATCCAAACGATAGCCGTCGCTGCGCGCCCCAGTGGCCAAAATCGTGGGCGTGTTGTCATACAGTTCACGCTCGGCATAGATATATTTCAGCACCATGTCCTCACTGAACTGGTAGTCCACGGAAAGCTGATGACCGGAAATTTCACTCTCGGCCTCTTCCATTGGGATCGGTGAGTGGATGCTATCGGGGCGCTTACCGGAGGGATTAAAGTCGTAGAATTGCCGAGCACCGGAGTTAATCAGGTTAGTAAAGGCAATGCCCTGATTGGCATCCGGGTTGGGAATAGGGTCCGAGGGGCGAATATGCGAATAGCTCACGTTGGTATTATCGACCGACGCCTTGTCGTAGGCGTAATCGATATGCAGGCGCTCATTCACATCCCAGCCAAAGTCAAAGCGATAGCCCTCGGTGCTGGAGTCGCCAAAGTCGCCGCCCTGCCCGCTGTTTTCGATATAGCCATCCACCGTCTTGGTAAAATAGGCCAATTTCGCCGCCGCGCCCTGCCACAAGGGGCTGTTTACCATGGTCTTACTACTAAACAAATTGCGATCGCCCACGGTGAAGGCCTGCTTAAACTGCAGGGCGTCGATGTTGGGGCGACGGGTAATCAGGTTGACCGC
This sequence comes from Spongiibacter sp., assembly GCF_041602295.1. Classification (GTDB taxonomy): domain Bacteria; phylum Pseudomonadota; class Gammaproteobacteria; order Pseudomonadales; family Spongiibacteraceae; genus Spongiibacter. The sequence goes on from NZ_JBFIGO010000153.1 coordinate 4,309, forward strand.
ACCGCCGGTGGAATTGCGGCCGTAGAGTGTGCCCTGGGGGCCGCGCAACACCTCGATGCGGGTCAGGTCGGCCAAATCCGTCGCCAGCGCGGCGGAGCGCGCGATATAGGCGCCATCAACATACACCCCAACCGGCGGGTCCTGAGTAATTTGCGCGTCGATCAAACCAATACCGCGAATATAGATACGCAGTGTGGTGGTATTAATGGGAA
>NZ_JBFIGO010000154.1:0-4510 GCF_041602295.1 Spongiibacter sp.
ATCCTAGCTGGCAGCGCGCCGTCGCTGCAGCGACGCACAAAACAACAAGGACGAGCAGGAGACTCACGTGGCACTGGCAACCCCGGACAAACAGCAAGCACTCTGGCAGGCACTGGCCGCAACACGCGACAAGTGTAACTCTGTCACCCTGCGCCAGCGCTTTGCCGCACAACCAGGGCGCGCAGCGCAATTTAGCGCCGAGCTCGGCCCGCTGTTTGTCGACTACTCCAAGCACCACCTAGACGCCGAGATCCATCAAAAGCTGATTGCACTGGCTGAAAACGCCGACATCCACCGTAAACTGGCTGCCCTGCGCGCCGGCGAAGCCTGCAACAACACCGAGCAGCGCAGCGCCAACTACGCCGCGCTGCGCAGCTGGGCAACAGCAGAATCCAGCGACGATGAAGGCATCGACGCCATGTACCGCCACATGGCCGAGCTGGTTGCCAGCCTGCGCAGTGGCCGCCGGCGCTCCTGCAGCGGCAAGCGCTACAGCCATATTGTCAATATCGGCATAGGCGGCTCTGATTTCGGCCCGCGACTCTTTAGCGAAGCGCTGAATGAAAGCCACCAGTCGGCCTTTCACTGCCACTTTCTCGCCAATATTGACCCCAGCTGCACGCACAACACCCTGCGCGAGCTGCCCGCCGACAGCACCCTGTTTATTATCGCCTCAAAGTCCTTCGGCACCCAGGAAACCCTGGCCAATGCCGCTGCCGCCCAGCAGTGGCTGCGCGAGCAACTTCCCGGACAGGACATCAACCAGCAGTTTGTTGCCATTACCGCCAAGCCCGAGGCGGCAATCGCACTCGGGGTTCCCAGCCCCCAGGTACTGGCGGTTCCCGACTGGGTGGGCGGGCGCTTCTCCGTGTGGTCGGGCTTCGGGCTGATTGTTGCCATCAATTACGGCTGGGACTGCTTCCTCGACATTCTGCGCGGCGGCTACGAGGTCGACCAACACATGCGCGACAGCAGCAGCGCCGATATGCTGCCACTAACCTTGGCCCTGCTGGACATCTGGTATCGCAACTGCTGGGGGCTCAACTCCCAGGCCATTTTGCCCTACTGCCATCGCCTCAAAGAGCTGCCAGACTATCTGCAACAGCTGTTTATGGAGAGCGCCGGAAAATCGGTGGACCGCCACGGCCAGCCGCTGACCGTTCGCAGCGGCGGCGTAATCTGGGGCAGCGAGGGCACCAACGGCCAGCACTCCTTTCACCAGTTGCTGCACCAGGGCAGTGACATCATCCCCTGCGACTTTATTACCGCACTGCGCGCACCGAACCCCATTGGCGAGCAACAGCAAGCCCTGCTCGCCAACTGCTTCGCCCAAAGCCTGGCATTGATGCAGGGCAAAACGGCCGAAGAGATCGCCGACGACAGCCCCGACCAACAGAGCAAGTCACTTGCCCACCACAAGGCCATGCCCGGCAACCGCCCCAGCACCACGATAGTAATGGACGAACTCAATGCCCGCTCACTGGGCTGCCTCATCGCCTTCTACGAATACCGACTGATCTGCACCAGCCTGATCTGGGACATCAACCCCTTTGACCAATGGGGCGTCGAGCTCGGCAAGCAGATCAGCCGCGAATTATTGCAAGCCCTCGACGACGACAGCCAAACGCCTGCGGTCGACAGCTCTACCGCCCAACTACTGGCGCGCAGCCGCCAGGCACTCAAGTAACAGGCAATAAAAAAAGCCGGACTGCAATGCAGCCCGGCTTTCAACAACACGCCACCGCAGCCTATAGCTGCGCCAGTAACTCCTCGGTTTTACTCTGCATCAGCGCGATATCGCCTTCGCTCTCGACATTCAAGCGCACCACTGGCTCTGTATTAGACATGCGCACATTAAAACGCCAGCCATCAAAGCTCATACTCAGGCCGTCGGTGTAATCCACCTCCGCCGCCGCCCCCACATAGCGCGCCTCAATGGCGGCGATGCTGGCCTTGGCATCGCCAACTTCGCGATTGATCTCACCGCTACAGGGGAATTTTGCCACCCGCTCTTCAACCAGCGAAGACAGTGAGGCCGACTTGACCGACATCAGCTGAGTCACCAGCAGCCAGGGGATCATGCCGCTATCGCAGTAGGCAAAATCCCGGAAGTAGTGATGGGCGCTCATCTCGCCACCGTAGGCGGCATTTTCCTTGCGCATCCGCTCCTTGATAAAGGCGTGACCGGTTTTGCTCTGCACTGCCTCACCACCGCGGCCCGCCACAATGTCTACGGTAGTCCAGGTCAGCCGCGGATCGTGGACAATTTTCTCGCCGGGCGAGTTCAACAGGAACGTCTCGGCCAGCAGGCCCACCACATAGTAGCCCTCGATAAATTCGCCGCGCTCATCAAAAAAGAAGCAGCGGTCAAAATCACCGTCCCAGGCAATACCCAAATCCGCCTGATGCGCCTGAATCGCATCAATGGTCGGCTGACGGTTTTCCACCAGCAGGGGATTGGGCACGCCGTTGGGGAAATTGCCGTCGGCCTCGTGGTGCACGCGGATAAATTCAAACGGCAGATGCGGCTCCAGCAAATCAACCACCCGCCCGGCACCACCATTGCCGGCATTAACGACAATTTTCAACGGCTTTAACGCCGCCACATCGATATAGCCCAGCAGGTGCTGTACATAGGCGGCACTGGTATCCAAGGCCTCGAGCGTGCCGCGCTGCGCGGCCGGCTCGGCAAAGCGGTTCTGCTCGGCCAGCGCCTTAATATCCAACAGCCCAGTGTCACCACTGATCGGCCTGGACTCCTCGCGGACAAACTTCATGCCGTTGTAGTCCTTGGGATTGTGGCTGGCGGTCACCGCAATGCCGCCATCCATACCGGCATGCGAGGTCGCAAAATAAATCTCCTCGGTGCCACACAGACCGATATCGTAGACATCCACCCCCGCATCGCGCAGACCGTTGCTCACCGCCGCCTTAATGGCCTCACTGCTCAGGCGAATATCGTGACCCACCACCACCTTTTTGGGCCGAATGACCTCGGCAAAGGCGCGGCCAATGCGGTAGGCGATATCTTCATTCAGCTGGTCGGGAATGCGACCGCGCACGTCATAGGCCTTAAAACAACTCAACTCGTTTTCTGTCATCACTCAGCCCTGACCGTCTTGGTAGATGTTTTCATAGACATAATTCGTCGCCTCAATAAAGCCCGGCACACTGCCGCAATCAAAACGCCGACCGCTGAACTTATAGGCCAGCACACAGCCATTTTGCGCCTGGGTCATCAGCGCATCGGTCAGCTGAATTTCGCCATTTTTACCCGGTGGCGTATCGCGCAAAATATCGAATATATCCGGCGTCAAAATATAGCGGCCAATCACCGCCAAATTACTCGGCGCCTCGTCAGCGCTGGGTTTTTCCACCATATCCTTAACCCTGAACAGGCCGCCCCCCATATCATCGCCGGCGATCACCCCGTATTTTTCGATCTCCGCCATCGGCACTTCCTGAATCGCGACAATGCTGCAGCGGAACTGGTTATACAGTTTCACCATCTGCCCCATCACCCCGTCTCCGTCGTTTAAACAGAGGTCATCAGACAGGATCACGCCAAAGGCCTCGTTGCCGACCAAGCTCTCGCCAGTGAGAATCGCATGCCCCAGACCCTTCATCTCGCGCTGGCGCGTCATCATAAACGTGCCTTCACTCAACACCTTGCGGATACTCGTCAGGTAGGACTCCTTGCTAGTACCGGCGATCTGATTCTCCAGCTCGAAGCTGATATCAAAGTGATCCGCGATGGCACGCTTGCCGCGGCCTGTCACCAGGGCAATCTGTTTCAGCCCCGCCTCTATCGACTCCTCAACACCGTATTGCACCAGCGGTTTGTTGACGATCGGCAACATCTCCTTCGGCATCGATTTCGTGGCGGGAAGAAAGCGGGTGCCGTAACCGGCAACGGGGAAAAGGCATTTCCTTATCATGATAGGTTTAGATCCTGTTCTTTTGGGTGAAGGCAGTACGTCGCGCGCCTTTGTCGACGAATTTTCCCAGTAGTGGGCGGCAATCGCAACGCCTATGGCACTTATACTTTGTCACACTGACCCCATATTGGCAGCAAGCAACGGGCCAATGTTGACATTTTAATGTGCTAAGCAGGGCCTTAATGCTACTATGCCCGTCACCATTTTCTCACTGACAAGCCTTTTTCTTATGTCTCTTACCCATAAAAATAGCTTTACAAAACAGGAACTCATCGACTGCGGCCACGGCCGGCTATTCGGTCCCGGTAACCCACGCCTCCCCGTCGACAATATGTTGATGCTCGACCGCATCACCCATATCAGCGGTGAAGGCGGCGAGTATGGCAAGGGCCAACTGGTCGCCGAACTCGACATCAACCCCGACCTCTGGTTCTTTGACTGCCACTTCATCGGCGACCCGGTTATGCCCGGCTGCCTGGGCCTGGACGCCATGTGGCAACTGGTCGGTTTCTTCCTAGGCTGGCGCGGCAATAACGGCAAGGGCCGCGCCCTGGGCGCCGGCGAGATCAAAT
>NZ_JBFIGO010000155.1:0-4496 GCF_041602295.1 Spongiibacter sp.
CCTTGACCGTTTTCATCACTTCCTCGGCGCCGCGTATCGCTATTTCAGCCGCCTGAAAGGCGATATTGAGATCCTTGCTGTTCCCGGCCATGCGCTCTTGCAGAGTCGCATTCTGCATAGACGCCCCGCCAATAATCGCCAATATCAGCATAAAGACCAGTGCGACGATCAGCACGGCCCCAGATTGTTGATCGCGCCGGACTACAGTCATTGCAAACGGTTCCTTATCGCAAAGACACTGCTGAACACCTGGCGCATACGCCCATCGGCATTATCGAGTAAATTACCAGCCGAATCGTATACACTTTGCGCATCCACATCGCCGGTTTCACCAACAACACTCTCATCGTTAGCAACCATCGTCAGCTCGACCCGCACTGCCAGCACTTCCAGCCAGTCGGTCACAGCGTCAGCAGTCTTGTATTCATCCACTGAGCGATCGCCATCGGTGTCCAGGCCATAACTCAGCTGCATGTTTTCCACACCCTCGATAATTTCTACCGCAGGGCCCAATACCCCTCCGGAAGAAATCGGAATCTGCTGCGTAAAGAGCGCGTAAATAGGCAGCCCCCCAACCGTATCCCGGCCGGTATCCCGCACCGCAAAATTAGTGCTTTCAAAGGCAAAAATCTCGGCGTCGCCGCCGTAGATTTTACTCAACCGGTTTCTGGTATTAGAGGCATTCGAATGCGCGAGCGTCGCCTTGCCCTGACCGGCCCCTTTTGGGCTGTTGGTGACTCGAAAAATATCGCCGGTCACACAGTCGGTGATCAACACGAAATCCTTTTGCTTGATATTGTATTTATTATCTTCTATCTGGACGTTGGCATTATCCGGCGGCAGGTTACCGGTTATTTTTACCGACTCATCCGAACCGCGGCGAATGCGAAGAGTATCCGTGCCGGGGACCGCTGCCAGCGCGTTTCCCGCTGCGACGTTGTCCTCGCCAAAGACTGGCACATACTCAACATCGCCAGGTGGTTTGGCGATAACAGAAAGCTTAATATTGCCAATAGAGCTGCAGCCCAGATACCCCGCCATGCGGATCTCCTTGCCGAGAAAGTGCATCGCAAAGCGGGCGTTTTCTTGAATCATCGACAGCGAATCCTGCACCCGATTTGTAGTGCGGGTCGCGACAAACACCTGAATCACCGCCGCACTCAGCGCAAGGCCCAGCAACATTGCAATCATCAGCTCAACCAGACCGAACCCCCGCTGTGTGTTCCTCACGCTAAAGCTCCATAATAAATTCGAATTCCTGAATGCCGGTTTCGCCCTCTCCTGCTTCCCGCGACTTTCTCAGACGCTTTTCATCCCAGCTGACAACAATGGTAAAACGATTGCCGTCGCGAATAATGGCCCCATCACCCTGCGGCATCCTGACAGCCAGTTCAGACAACCACTCGCGTAAATCCCTGGCATTGATTTCATCGCCGGTGGGCGAGCCATCTGCGGCGGCAATATCGTAACCCCCGGCCAAAGCCACTGGCCGATTGGCGCGCATGCGATCGCTGATATCATTGGCCAAAAATACCGCCGCCGAGCGAAACTTTGCCATCTGGTTATACTTCACCGAATTGATCTGCATCGCCGCCGCCCCCATCACCCCGGTCGCCGTGACCAAGATCGCGATTAACACCTCGATTAAGGTAGTGCCGCGCTGGGCACGGGCTTGTTGAAATGACGATTTCATATGCAATCCCTCGCTACCACGGTGACCTGCCCGCTGGGAGCAATACGCACATCGCGCTCGCGCTCGCAGCTACTGCCACTGCCGGCCTTATAGGCAATATCTATCGCCGTGGCCACATCCAAAAATCCCTCTCGAGTAAAGGTAAACTCGGTAATAGCCGCCGACGCGCGGCTAACCGCAATGCTCGCGGTCTTAGACAAATCGGAGACCATGCGAATGGTCTCACCGCTATCGACCACGCCATCGCCATTGAGATCGGTCCAAATACGCCAGCCCTTCTTCCATTCCGCCTCGACCGCGGTCACCTTCACCGCTGCCCCTCGGGTTACCGCCTCGGCTCGGGCCATCGCCGTTGAACGCAACAAATTCTGCATATCCGCCCGCACTCGGGACTGGGTAATAAGAAGGTCGTAACTTGGTACCGCAACAGAGGCCAGAATGCTCAGCACAGCAATCGCGGTCAGCAATTCGATGAGGGTAAAGCCCTTAGACGACTTAACTTGCATAGTGTTTCCCGCCATTGCATTTGGTGTTTTTATGCAAAATACGACGACTGGGTCACAAAATTAATACGCATATGCCCCTATCACGTGACATATCCTCTTTAAATTACGGCCCTGAATCCTGGATAAATGTAGCGCCCACTACTATACGTATAGCAGTAGAATGGAAAGGATTCCATTATGTACAGTCAGGGAAAGACCCTCGTAGAGCTATTGCTAGCGCTGGTGATCTTAGGGATTGTCAGCTCGGCAGCGGTGCCGTCGTTTCAACAATTACTTCAACAACAGCGGCTGCGCAACGCCAGCAATACGCTGTTTAGTGGCATATACAGCGCCCGACAAGCAGCCATTCATTACGCCCAACCGGTGAGCCTGAGAAACCACAACGGCAGCTGGGCCAGTGGCGCCGAGGTCTTCCTAGACGACAACAGCAATGGCGTCCGCGAAGCGGACGAGAGAATATTACTTACAATACAGTCACTTAAAGGCGTTGTGGCGGAGGGAAATCGCCATGTCGAAAACTATATTACCTACCGGGCAGACGGCAGTGCTTATCTAAAAAGTGGCGCATTTCAGGTGGGGACACTGCGGCTTTGCGCACTAGGGCTTGCCCAGGAACGGCGCCTGATCCTCAGCATTGGCGGGCGACTGCGGCGAGAACAGCGGGAAACGCCAACAGCCTGTGGGCAATAGCCTTACGACACGTCGACGAGGCGCAGCTCACGGGGCAGTGAGAAGGTAATATTTTCTGGCCGACCGGCCAGTTCCTGGGGCACCGCCGCGCCGAGCTCGCAGAGGCGATCGATCACCGACTTAACCAGCACTTCCGGCGCCGAGGCCCCGGCGGTGATGCCAATTCGCAAGCCCTCGCGCAGCCATTCCGGCCGAATATCACTTTCACTATCAATCAGATAGGCCTGACAGCCAAAACGCTCGGCGAGTTCGCGTAGGCGGTTGGAGTTAGAGCTATTCGGTGAGCCCACCACCAGCACCAGGTCAGACTGCTGGGCCAGGGTTTTCACCGCATCCTGGCGGTTCTGTGTGGCGTAGCAGATATCATCCTTGCGCGGCCCCTCAATCGCCGGAAATTTCTCGCGCAGCGCTTCAATCACCGCCGCGGTGTCGTCCATCGACAGGGTCGTTTGGGTAACAAAGGACAATTTTTCCGGCCGCTCGACCTCCAGCGCCTGGGCCTGGGCCACGTCTTCGACTAGGTAGATACGCCCACCCTGACTGCCGTCGTACTGCCCCATGGTGCCCTCGACCTCGGGGTGCCCCTTGTGACCGATGAGCACACACTCGCGACCGGCGTTACTGTAGTTCACCACCTCCATATGGACCTTGGTGACCAGCGGGCAGGTGGCGTCAAATACCTTCAGGCCGCGGCGCTCCGCCTCACTGCGCACCGCCTTCGAGACGCCGTGGGCGCTGAAAATGACGATTTTGTCGTCGGGCACCTCATCCAGCTCATCGACAAACACCGCGCCGCGCTGGCGCAGGTTTTCCACCACAAATTTATTGTGAACCACCTCGTGGCGAACATAGATCGGCGAGCCGAACACATCCAGCGCGCGGTTGACGATCTCGATGGCGCGATCAACCCCGGCGCAAAAACCGCGGGGGTTGGCCAGAACAATATTCATGCTGCGGTTACTCTGCATTGCCGTTGTCGCCCTCAACATGCGCCTGAACATCGATAATTTCAACCCGAAAGCCCAGACTGCGCCCGGCCAGCGGGTGGTTGAAATCCACCTCCACCTGCTCCTCGCCAATGGCGCTGATCACCCCCGGCAACTCGGCCTTGGCGGCGTCGGCGAAGTTGAGCATCAAGCCCTCGCTCAATTCCATATCGCCAAACTGGCTGCGCGGCATGCGCTGAATATTGGCGGGGTTGCGCTGACCAAAGGCATCTTCCGGCGCCAGCTGCAGCAGCTGCTTGTCGCCAGCTTTCAGGCCCTGCAACTTGGCCTCGACTCCCGGCAGCAAATTGCCATCGCCGAACACAAAGCGCGCCGCCTGGCGTTCAAAGGTGGAATCCACCTCGCTGCCATCTTCCAGCAGCAGGGCAAAATGCAGGGTAATTTCCGTTCCCGGACCAATCGCAACACTCATGAACGTTTCTCGTTAAAGCAGTGACCCACTCAAGCGGCGTTATCGCCACCCTCGGGGTGTAAAAAGGTATCGACAATCAACAGCACCGCGCCAACGGTAATGGCCGCATCGGCGATATTGAAGGTGGGAAAATACGACGAGCCCCAGTGCACCGAAATAAAGTCGATCACATGCCCCAGCCGCAGCCG
>NZ_JBFIGO010000156.1:0-4390 GCF_041602295.1 Spongiibacter sp.
GCCACGGCCTGACCATCCTCTCGCTACACGAAAACGGCCGCACAAGCACCGAGCAAGAACGAGCCTATTACTACCCGAGCCTGTATATTTACCCGGAGCAAGCAGCGGCCGAGCTCCAAGGCTTAAATATTCTGTCGACATGCTTTGATCCCTACCCCGTCGACGACGCCATTAAGCGTGGCGACATACTGCTTGTGCCACCCACAGGCCGCCGCTGCAGCCAGCAAGACGTGATCTACGCCATCAAGCCCGTTCACCGATCGACCCAGGAAAATGCCCTGGGGGTGTTGGTCGGCATCTACAATTTAAAATCAGCCATGTCCGACACCCTGGCACAGATTCGCGAAAATAACCTGGAGCTGATTATCTCCACGACGGCCCCAGACGACCGCGTTACAGAGATGTTATCGACGCTCAGTCAAAATACCGTGGAAATCGCCTTCTCTGAACACGCCATTGGCGGCAATACATTTTCCATTCGACTGCTCGCGGACAGCTTGTACTGGCAGGCAGGCGTTTCTCCCATCAACTATTTGTATACGCTGTTTACCATCATCAGCGCCTTCTCTATTGCCGGCGCCGTTATGGGCTCGGCCAATCGTCAGGTCATGAAGGATCGCGAAATCCGCCAGCGCACCCTCAGCTTGACCGCCGAATTACAAGCTCGGGAGCAGGCAGAAAGGCAGCTTACCGCCACCACCACACTGTTATCTTCCGCCATCGATATGGCGAACATGGGTGTCTGGGAGATTGATTTCAACCGCCACCGCTTCCTACTCGGCGACGGCATGATGGCAATGCTCGGCGAGAAAACCGACAGCGGGCAAAAAACGGCTATCGCGATTGACGACTTTATCGCGCAGTACTTCCCCGCAGAAGATGCGCAGTTGGCCTACAATATTTTTTCCAACCCCGACAATACTCGCCTGCATTATTATTTAGAGCACCGGCTCATCGGCAGCGATGGCAATGTACGCACCGTACAGTCTCAGTGTCACGTAGAGCGCGATGCCGACAACCACCCCCTGCGCGCACTGGGAATCAGCCTGGATGTCAGCCATTTCCGCGAAAATGAGGCGGCCATGCGCAAGGCCCGCGACGAAGCCGAGGCGGCGAACCACGCGAAGTCACAATTCCTCGCGCGTATGAGCCACGAAATCCGCACGCCGATGAATGGTGTGATCGGCATGCTGGAATTACTTCAGCAAGAAAAGCTGACACCAAAGCAATTGACTTCGGTTGGCATCGCCCGATCATCGGCCGACAGTCTTATGCATATCATCGACAACATCCTCGATTTCTCCAAGATAGAAGCCGACGGCCTCACCCTTGAGAACGTCGAATTTGACCCTCGCCACACCCTCGCCGAAGTCCTCGATCTCATGACACCGGTGGCGGCTGACAAAGGCGTTCAGCTGCACTGTTATGCCAGCCTAGATGTGCCCCACACCGTATCGGGAGACCCCTTTCGCTTGCGCCAAGTGCTGCTTAATCTTATTGGCAATGCCATAAAATATTCGGCCAAGCCCGAATCGCCAGGCGTAGTACAAATACTGTTGTCTTGTGCCGACAAGCTACTGCGCTTCGAAATTATTGACAACGGCATCGGTATCGCGAAAGACGTGCTACCTCGGCTGTTTACCCCCTTTACCCAGGCCGACGAATCCACAACCCGACTGTTTGGCGGCACCGGCCTGGGCCTGGCCATATCGCGCGAACTGGTCGAGCTGATGGGCGGCAGCATTGTCGCCAATTCCACCCCCGGGCAACGCACCTGTTTCACGATTCGCTTACCTATGCAGCATGCCGATACACCGAGCCCCGCCCCACTGCAACAAGACGTTCTGTTATTCGGCATCGCTGACGACTGCGCTATGGCGATCGATAAGGATGTGCGAAAAGCCGGCGGCAGCTGCCAGATTATCTACAGCGCAAACGACCGGCCATCGCTGGCGGGCGACCGCCCAGTAATCCTGCTGATGCATAGCGAAGCCGCGACTCTTAGCAGTGCGCAAAGTAAAAAACTATGCACGGACGTAACGGTAACCGCCTGGATCAGCGTCGGCGGCGACAGTGCCGCCAGGCTCAGCCGGCAACACATTGCCGTGGGCAACGCCGTATTATCCCTGGACTATATCACCGCCATTTCCGCCCAGCTTAACCGCGACAAACCCCGGCAAGCCCCCGCCACGCCAGCGGGCGACGCCTCTCCTGCGCGCGCCCTCAGCGCACCTATCGCCAGACTACTGGTCGCCGAAGACAGCGAAATAAACCAACAGGTCATTGCCCAGCAGCTCGAACGCCTTGGCTATGTTGCAGACTACGCCAGCAATGGCGAGCAGGCGCTGGCGCTGTGGCAACAAAGGGAGTACCCGTTGCTCATTACCGACCTGCATATGCCCGAGTTCGACGGCTACAGCCTGGCACGGGCAATTCGCCGTCGCGAACCGCAACTCGCGCGCCGGCGAACCCCCATTATTGCGCTGTCGGCAAATGTAATTTTCGGCGAGGACGCAAAGTGCCGGGCCGCGGGCATCGACACCTTTCTGACAAAGCCCACCAGCATCTCGGCCCTAAGCCGGTGTATTGCCGAGCATCTTGGCACGGCCCCAAACGACTGCACTGCCGTCGACACCCCAGTGGACGGCACTCACGATGCGGTTTTGGATCTAAATATATTCAAAAACTATACTGGCGGCAGTGATGAGTTAGCGGCAGAGTTTGTAGAGTTGTTCAAACAGACACTGGCCGAGGCCGAACGCCAACTGGAGGAATTGCTTGGCCGGGGCGACGCAAACGCCATAGTGACGTTTGCCCACACAATGAAGTCTTCGGCAAAAGCCATCGGCGCACAACAGCTTGCACAGCTCTGTGACGATATGGAACAGCACTATGGCGAAAGTCCTCATAGCGATGGCCAACTTATCGAACAATGGCGCAGCTGTTTAGCAAAACTTAAACCGGCACTGACCCGGGAGCTCGCCCAGAGCAATTAGGGAGTGGCTATGAATAGCGACCGCAAGATACTGATTGTTGACGATGATGCATTTATGCGGCAAATGCTGCTGACCATCAGTAGCAGTGTTAGCAAGCACGTCGAAACGGCCGACAGTGGCGAGGCAGCAATCCGTTGCTTCGACCGCGATAGCGGCCGCCCGGACATCATTATTTTGGATTTAAAGATGCCCGACATAGATGGCGTGCAATTTGCGCGCATGCTCAGCAACAGAAACTTCTTCGGCAGCGTCATCTTGGTCAGCGGCGCCGATGAGCGAATCTTACAAACCACCGCATCGCTAATTCGCCGCCAGAATATCGATGTTTTAGGCTATTTGCACAAGCCTGTTTCCAGCACGCTTCTCCAGCAATTACTCCAGCAGTGGCAGCCGACTACACAATCCGCTGAGCGCTCTGCACAACTTGTTTTCACCGCCGAAGATCTACAACTCGCACTAAATCGGCGAGAATTTTTTAATCTTTACCAGCCAAAGGTTCGACTGACCGACGGCGCCATCGCCGGCTTCGAATCACTTGTCCGCTGGCGCCATCCCGAGCACGGGATACTTTCGCCCGGCGATTTTTTAACACAGTTCGCTACCGCGAATGACCTGCAATCGCTCACCCGCCAGGTCATAGACATGGCGTTTTCAGAGGCGGCAAACTGGCAGTCGACGAAGCCGGCGCCAAGCCTGGCAGTCAACGTCACGATGGAAGATATGCGGCTCGCTGAATTTCCCAGCCTAGTACGGGAATTGGCCGAGCACTACTGTATTCCCGCCCCACAAGTCACCATCGAAGTCACGGAGAGCAGCAATATTGACGACTCTCTGCAGGCCATTGATACGGCAACCAGCCTGCGCATTATGGGCTTTTCGCTGTCGATTGACGATTTTGGCACCGGCCATTCCACACTGTCGCAATTGCGCGATATGCCCTTTAGCGAACTAAAAATTGACCGCGGCTTTGTGACTGGAGCAAGCACTGACGACACGCGGCGCTCGATATTCAACGCCAGCCTTAACTTGGCCAACGAGCTTTCTATGTCGGTCGTTGCCGAAGGCATAGAAAGCGAATCCGACTGGGCTTTTGCCCGCCGGGCAGGTTGTGAATACGGCCAGGGTTATTTTATTTCTCAGCCCATCATGGCCGACAAAATCCCCCTCTGGCAGCGGGACTGGCAGCGGCGCCTAAGCCATTTGGTCAATCACTGATCCGCAAATTAGTGCGCCTCGTCCCAGTTGTCACCACAGCCAACCCCGACCTCCAGGGGGATGGCCAGCTCGGCGGCAGCGGACATCAGTTCCACGACCTTCGCCTGCACCGCGTCCAGCTGCTCTTCGGCCACTTCCAGCACCAATTCATCGTGCACCTGCATAATCATCTGCGCAGC
>NZ_JBFIGO010000157.1:0-4287 GCF_041602295.1 Spongiibacter sp.
CAAAGGCCAGGTTGTGGGTCCACACCACCACCGCCACGGTGGCCAGCATAATAATATTGGCCGACAGCGGATTGCTTTTAAGACCTTTAATCGACGCCCAGTTAAAGGTACCAATTGACACCATAATCATCACCGCGACCAGCGCCGCCATGGGGATGCGCGACACCCAGTCGCTGAGAAACACCACCATGGTGAGCAGCATGGCACCGGCAAAAAACGTCGACAGACGGCCGCGACCACCGGATTTCACGTTGATCACCGACTGGCCGATCATCGCACAGCCGGCCATACCGCCGAGCAGACCGGAGAAGATATTGGCAATACCCTGGCCTTTGCACTCGCGATTCTTGTCACTGGAGGTATCGGTCAGGTCGTCGACAATGGTCGCGGTCATCAGCGACTCCAGCAGACCCACCACCGCCAGCGCGGCCGAGTAGGGGAAGATAATCTGCAGGGTTTCCCAGTTCAGCGGCACGTCTGGCCACAGGAAGATCGGCAGGGTATCGGGCAGCTCGCCCATATCGCCAACGGTGCGAATGTCCAAACCGACCAACAGACTGAAGGCGGTCAGAGTCAGAATACACACCAGCGGCGAGGGAATTACCTTGCCGACCTTGGGCAACAGTGGGAACAGGTAAATAATCCCCAGGCCCGCCGCGGTCATCGCATAGACATGCCAGCTGACATTGGTCAGCTCGGGCAACTGCGCCATAAAGATCAGGATCGCCAGCGCGTTGACGAAGCCGGTGACCACCGAGCGCGACACAAAGCTCATCAGCTTGCCCAACTGCAAATAACCGGCAATGATCTGTAACAGCCCGCAGAGCAGCGTGGCCGCCAGCAGGTACTGCAGGCCGTGCTCCTTGACCAGGGTGACCATCAACAGCGCCATGGCGCCGGTGGCTGCCGAGATCATCCCCGGCCGGCCGCCGACAATGGCGATCACCACGGCGATACAAAACGACGCGTACAGGCCAATCTTGGGGTCAACTCCGGCGATGATGGAAAAGGCTATCGCCTCGGGGATCAGCGCCAGCGCCACCACTAGGCCGGCGAGGATGTCGGCGCGGATATTGCCGAGCCAGTCTTCTTTTTTCGATAGTAATAACATGAACGACTCAATTACTTGCAGGTGAATTCAGGGCGGCCAGTGACGCCCGCGTCACGACCAGGGAGCGGGCCGCCGTGGCCCGAGCGAATTTTAGGCAGGGGATTATACAGGCAAAGGCCGGCGGCGAGTGCCGGCATCTCTGGGGATAAGTCGCATCGACAGGAAAATATTGACGGCAGCGAGGCTGTTCAACGCGGGCAACGAACGCCTCGCCGCGCGATCAACCGCGGCGCTGATCGGCCAGGCGTTGCGCCGCCATACTCAACTCGGCCGCTTTAAAGCAGTGCTCCTGAGTCATGGCGTGCTCGCTGCGCTGCAAGCAATCCAGAATCAATTGGCCAAAGAAGGGAAAACCCGAACGCCCCAGGCATTCCCGCTCGTCAACGGCTTTGCCATCGACTTTTATCAGTAGCGAGGCGGGGGCGCGCCGCGCCAGATCCAGATATTTACGCAGCTCCAGCGTGCCCTCGGTGCCGACGATAAAGGTTCGGCCATCACCCCAGGTTGGCAGCCCCTCTGGCGTATACCAGTCCACCCGGCTGTAAAACGACGCGCCGTTATCACCGGTCAGTGACAGCTCGCCGAAATCCTCCAGCTGCGGATATTCGGGGTTATTAAAGTTTTCCACGCGGGCAAAATTAATGCTGGCATCGCGACAGCCGGCATAGGTCAAAAACTGCTCGACCTGGTGCGAACCGATATCGGTCAGAATGCCGCCATAACAGCGCTTGTCAAAAAACCAATCGGGGCGGCTCGCCGCCGCCAGTCGATGCGGCGCCAGATTGACCACTTGCAACACCCGACCGATGGCGCCCTCGGCAATTAACTCACCCGCCATCCACGCCGCGTCGTTGTGCAAGCGCTCAGCGTAATACACCATATACTTCTGACCGCTGGTCGCCACCAACTGCCTGACCTCGTCGAGCTGTTCCAAGCTGGTAAACGGCGATTTATCAGTAAAATAATCCTTGCCAGCGCGCAGCACCTGCATACCTATCTCCGCGCGGCGATAGGGAATCGCTGCCGACGCGACCAGCTGAACCGCCGGATCGTCGAGAATAGCCTGAAAGTCCGCCACCGGTTTTGCCTTGGGGAAGTGTTCGAGAAACCAGCGCAAGCGCTCCGGATTGGGTTCATAAACCATCGTCAGCTCAGCGCCGGCATCGCACAAACCGCGGCACTGCCCGAGAATATGCCCGTGATCCAAAAAGGCGGCGGCAAACTGAAATTCGCCCGGCTTCACCACCGCGTCGATATCGGCAGAGGGCGCATAATTGGCCCCATCTTTAATATTGCTCACCTCAGCCTCCACTCAGCTTTACGACAGTGGTGTACACCACACTGGCCAATACTGTGGCGATACACAGCAGCATGGCCGCATTGAAAACAAGGCGCCGCCGGCCCTGCGGCATATCGTCACCGAGGTAGGCGCGATTATTGTTCAGCATTAACCAGCCGAGATAGGCCACCGGCAACAGAAAACCGCAGATCGCCGAGGTCGGTAAAATGACATAGGGGCCCATGCTCGACCACAAAAACACCCCCAGCACCGCCGGCGTGGGCAGCAACAGCGCCCACTGGTATTTGCGCGACTGGTGCTGCCAGCCAAACAGTTCGGCCATTGCCGATCCGCAGCACAGCATGTGCATCACCAGCGAGCCGATGGCCATGCCGAGAATACCCAGGCTGAATATCAACCGCGAGCTCAGCTCACTGATACCGGCTTCGGCAAACAGCCGGGTGGCCGTTGCCGGGTTCAAGCGCCCACTGACCGTCACCTCGCCGCCAAACAGCACAGCGGCGGCGGCGATCGACATCAGCCCGGTGACCAGCAAATACGGCAACACCAGCCCCACCAGAATATCGTAGCGCGCCAGCTCGCGATGGGCGCGGCCCCAGTGGCGATTCAGCATCGTATAGCCATAGACAAAGGTCATATTGATGCCCACCGCGGTGCCGAGCGCCGCCATCACCGTCATCAGGCCCTCGCTGTCACTGGGCAGACTGGACGGAATATAGCCGCGGGCAACCGCCCCCCAGTCCACTTGGCCGCGCAGGCTGGACTCCACGACCACCCAGGCAAAACACACGACAATGGTGGCCGACAGTATCTTGACGATGTTTTCAAAAAGAAAGACGGTTTTGCCCCCCTTGCCGTAGTGCCAGGCAGTGGTGGCGCACATCCCCCACACACCGATAGCCAGGGCAAAGAGGTAGAGCTCGCGCCCCACACCGCCCTGCTCGCGGATATCGAAACCGCTGACCACACTGATCAATTCCTCGGCCATACCGGCACTTAAGGGGTAGTGCGAAAAGCCCCAGATAATGCTCGACAGCAGCGCCGACACCGCCCAAAGCCAGGCCAAGCCAGGGTGCACATGTTTGCGAAAGGCCTGATAGGGCCGCTCGCCGGTGGACAGGGTCTGATGCGACAGGGCAAATAACATAATGCAGCCGATCAACATCGACACCGGTTGCACCCATAGCAGTTCATAGCCATATACCGCACCGATGGTCAGCGAGGTAATCGCCGAGCCGCCGCCCAGGGTCATCGCGCCCTGCAACCAGCCCGGCCCGCTCAGTCTCAAGTATTGCCAGGCGCGACTCGGTGCGGGCTGTCGTGCAATGGCGTCTAGCAGTTGTGCATCAGTCATCGGAAGCTCTTATTGATATCGATATCGACGTCGATGTGTTGTTTTTCCCGCAGCGAAGAGGCGGCGATTTTACTGTCCAGAAGCTGTTGATAGGCGGCAGACTCAGGCGGGCAGCTCACTGGCTCGCCGCGCCAATGCGACATCAAGATGGCATTGGCCAAACCCAGCGACTTCAGCCCCTCCTCTGCCGGCGCAATCAGTGGCGCGCCGCGTGCAATGGCATCGACAAAATTATTCAGAATGGCGGCGTGCTGATTCACCGGTGTCGCTCGCGGGGTGATATCGCTGACTTCCAGTTCCGGCATACCGAACATATCCCGCGTTTGCTTGCAGAAGCTTGAGCTCGCCGGAGAATTTTTATGCAGCAACAGGCGATCGCCATCAAAGCTCAGGCTGGCTTTATCGCCGACAATTTCCAGGCGGTTAAAGCCCGGCGCCTCTCCGGTGGACCCGACAAAGGTCCCGGTGGCGCCATTGGCATAGTGGAAAAACGCCATCGCCTCGTCTTCCACCTCTATCGGG
>NZ_JBFIGO010000158.1:0-4195 GCF_041602295.1 Spongiibacter sp.
GATTGCCATGGCTAAACTTTTGCGCGGCGCAGCGAAGGCGCTGTTGTGGCTGTTGTTGGGGCTTGCTGCCAGTGCCGTGCTATATGCACTGTGGAGCGCGCTTGCCTACCGCGATATCGACACGGTTACTTTGCTAGAAAAATACGGTGCGGGCGCGGTGCGCGCGCATATCGACGGTGCGCAGATCAGCTATCGCGTCGACGGCGAGCTGGGCGATGGCGCGCCGTGGCTGCTGTTGCACTCCCACTACTTCGATTCACTGATGTGGCAGGAATTGCTGGCTGAACTGAAGCCCGAGCAGGCGGTAATTCGCTATGACTTGACCTCTCACGGGCTCAGTGGTCCGGAGCCCAGCGGCGACTACAGCATGGCGCGAGATGTCGAATTGCTCGGTGGCCTGCTCGACCACTTGCAGGTGGAGTCGGCGGTGCTGGTCGGCTCCTCGCTGGGCGGCAATATTGCTTTCCACTTTGCTGCGCAATACCCCGAACGCAGCGCCGGTCTGGTACTGATCAACTCCGGTGGAATGAAGCGCCAGCAGAGCAGCCGGCGCAATGCGGCAGCGATTCCCGACTGGTTTTACCGCGTATTTTATTTTGTACCGACGGCGGCCTATCGAAAATTTATCGAGTGGATGGTCGCTGATAGCGCCGTGGTCAGTGATGCTTTGGTGGAGCGCTTTCACGACATGTTTCGCCATCGCGGCAATCGCCGCGCGGAAATGCAGCGTATGGCCAGTTTCGATGCCGGCGAGCCGGAGTCCGTGCTGGCTGCGGTGGTGGCGCCCAGCCTCGTTGTCTGGGGGCAGCAGAACCCGCAGTTGCCGGTGGCGCTGGCCGATGACTTTGTTGGCCTGCTGGTTAACGCGCCATCGTTGCGGTTGAGTGTGGTGGACGGTGCGGGGCATTTGCTGCCGGTGGAGAAGCCGGCGGAGCTGGCCACCTTGTTGAACGAGTTTAGGGACAGTCTATGAGCCTTTATTGCCACTTACTCGGCCGCATGGCGAGCGCGGCATTATGCTGCCTGCTGTTGCTGGCCGGTTGCGCCGAGCCGCTACCGTTGGAGCCGGCCGAACCGCTGGGCGCGGCGCGTGCCGAGCTGGAAAGGCTGCCGGGTTACGGCGCCGGTGATTTCGAGCCAGAACTGGCAGAGCTGACTCTTCCCAGTCTGGCCGGCGGAAGCGACAAGGCGCTGCGCATCTGGTTCGCAAGGCGCGAAGACGCACTGCCGGTCGTGGTATTTTCTCACGGCAACTGGTCGGACAAAGACCGCTATGAGCCGCTGCTTAAGCACTGGGCGAGCCACGGTTTTGCGGTGATCGCCACCACTCACTTGGACGGCAGGAATATGGCGCGGGGTATTTTTAATGCTCTGCGCTACGGCAACGAGGGCTTGATTGCCGCCCGCGTCGCCGATGTGCGCGAGCTAGTCTACCGCCTGCCGGAGATACAGAGCCTGCTGCCGGTGGCGCTGGATGCCGAGCGGCTGGCCGTGGCCGGTCACAGTTTTGGCGCGTTTACCGCGCAGCAATTTGCCGGCGCAAGGGCGATCACCGCCGATGGGGAGATTGGCGCCGATGACGCGCGGGTAGCGGCGGTGGTGGCGCTGTCGCCGCCGGGGCCGATGTTTGACGAAATTACCGAGCAGAGCTGGACCCAGATGCAGGGCCCGGTATTTATGACTACCGGCACCCACGATGTAAATCCGCAGTTTTGGCCGGATTGGCGGCTGCATAAAATGAGTTTCGATACCGCGCTAAGCGGCGATCAGTACGCCCTGGTGGTGCAGGGCGCCGACCACTACCTGGGGAACTTGATCTGCCGGCCGGAGCGGGAAGCGGAGCCCCAGGTCGACGCATTTAATTTGATTAGCGCCCTGTCGACGGTGTTTTTGCAGGCCTATTTGCATGCTGACGAGGCGCAGGTCGACTGGCTGCAGGGCCTCGATTTGGCGCAACTCAGCGCGGGCTTTGCCGAACTGCAGCGGCGTTAAGCAGGTCCCGGTAAGCGTTAATTTTCACGCTAATGGCCGGCGCGGTGTTGATCCATCGCCCGTGCATCGGCGTATACTCCCCAACTTTTTTTGAGGGAGTCCTGTCATGAAGAGCGTTTATTGCGCCGCATTGATGTGTTTGGGTTTGGCCGCAGGTGCTCAGGCGAGTGCCTTTAACAGCCCGGTTAGCCTCAGCTATATTCCCGGTGATCAGGTCAGCCACTACGATGTTAGCTGCGCCAACGGTCTCAGCTACGAGCTGCTGCGCAGTGAGGGGCAGTGGTGTATTGCCGGCGCGGACGCGGATCATTGCGAGAGCAAGAAAGTCAGCGCCGCTGCCAAGGCTTGTCGATTGGGTAAATATATTGTTTCTGCTGAGTCTCCGGTCGCTCAGAGTGTCGCGGCGGTCAGCCACTAAGTGGCCGGGCCGCTCGCCGAGCGGCCGGCTTGTTGTTGCGCAGGGCGTTTAGTGCTCTGCCAGCAGTGAGCCAAAGCCCTTAATACGGTCGGGGATGCCGTTGTTGCGCAGGGCATGCCAAAAGGTGATGGCGTTAATTGCCAGCACGGGTTTACCCAGTTCTTGCTCCAGTTGCGCGGCGAGTTCGACAAAGTGCAGGTTGGTGCCGGCCTGCAGGATGAGGTCGACATCGTCGCCGTTCACTTCTTTCACCAGCGCGCGGTTTTTGCCGGCGGTTTCATAGGCGATACTCACCGGACTGTCGGAGCGATGGCCGGCAATGCGCACTACCTCATAGCCGATGTCGGCTAAAAACTTCACCACCATTGCATCGCCCACCGGCATATACGGGGTGATCACGCCGATGCGTTTAACGTCCGGATAGCATTTCAGGGCGTCCATAATGGCTTGGGCGCCGAAGGTGATATTGCAGTTGCCCTCGGCTTGGGCGATATCGTTGTATTTTTTAAACTCGCGATCCGAGCGCTCCTTGCCGTCCCAAAACGTCTCGGCGGAATAGCCAAAAATGACGTGGTCGGGCAGCACCGTGAGCGCGTCCCGCAGACCTTGCTCGGTGGCGTTGCCGATGGCCTTGACCAGGGCCACAAAGCTGTCTTCGTCGCTGACCGGCATCGGCGGGATCACGCAGCCGCGGGTCGCCAACACCACGCCCTCGGGGCACATCTTGTGGTATTCGGTTTCCACCGCGGTGTTGGTTGAGGGAACGAGTACCGCAAATTTTTTGCGGTAGCCATAAAAATCTTGCATTGCGCTCTCCGTGGTCAGTAAGGCCTTTAAGTATTAATGATATAACAATATGATGTTAGCAGCGAGTGATGACAAAGGCGAGAGGTAAATATGACGGCAACAACAGCGTTAGTGACGGGGGCAAATCGCGGCATTGGCCTGGAGACGGTGCGCCAGCTGGCCAGCCGCGGCATCGCGGTCACTGGAACCAGCCGCTCACTGTCGGCGGCGGCTGGGCTGCAGGCGCTGATCGATGAGGGTTTACCGGTGTCCATTGCCGAGCTGGATGTCAGCAGTGATGCCAGTGTGGCGGCGCTTGCCGAGCAATTGCTGGTCAGTCAGGGGGGTGTCGATATTCTGATTAATAATGCCGGCGTCGCGCTGGACAAGTGGCAGCCGGCGCTGGCCCTGGATATTGAGCTGTGGCGGCAGACCATGGAGGTTAACCTCTACGGTGCGCTGCGCCTTTGTCAGGCCTTTGTGCCGGCGATGGTAGCCGCAGGCTATGGCCGCATTGTCAATGTCTCCAGTGAGCTGGGTTCGCTGAGCGAGGTGCAGCTGGGCAGCAGTCTGGCTTATCGCTCGTCGAAGACTGCGCTCAATGCGCTGACCGCTCTGCTGGCCTGCGAGTTGGCAGGCCACGCCGATGTGCTGGTCAATGCCAGTTGCCCGGGCTGGGTGCGGACTGAGCTGGGTGGTGAGGACGCGCCGCTATCCGTGGCCGAGGGCGCAGATACCACGGTGTGGCTGGCGACGCTGCCGGCTGGCAGTGGCAGCGGCGGCCTCTATCGCCAGCGCCGGGTGTGGCCTTGGTAGGCCGCTAGCCCGGTTGTTGGCTGTGGGGCTTGGCGATCTTGCTACGCACTGCGATCGACAGTAGAAATACCACGCCGTTGAGCACACCAAACAGCACAAAGGGCGTGCTCGGGCCGTAGCTGGCAAACAGCCAGCCGCCGCCAGCGGTGCCGACCAGAATGCCGACCGCGCCGGCGACGCCGA
>NZ_JBFIGO010000159.1:0-4163 GCF_041602295.1 Spongiibacter sp.
GAAAAAATTGGCTGCACCTCGCCATAGGCACCACTAACCTGCATATTGGGAACCTGAGCGCCAATATCCGTGGCATTGTCGAAACCCAGCTTATCGAGCGCCTCACCGCCCAGCCCCGTTACGGCAACCGGGATATCCTGGGTACTTTGACTGCGCTTTTGCGCGGTCACTAACACTTCTTCCAATGCCGGCGCGGCCACCGCGCTAGCGCAACACAGCATCCACACCCCAGCGACAGCATGCCCCCGCAATAACCTTGAAGCAGACTTGGAGTGAGCTTTTCGAAACAACATTGTGGTCTCCACACTAAGGGAAATGGACGAAAATAATTTTTATTTTTTTGTCTTTATTATTAACTTCAGGCCAACCTTGCCACGCCGCCTTCTTGTATAAGCGGCAGTTTTCCCTGTGGACCAGCCACTCTGCGGATGCAGAAACCAACAACGTCAGCCGCCATTTAGTATTGGCTCTTCCGGAGTCATAAACCTAGATTTCAACACGCCAAATACATAGGCACTTCGCGACAGAATACTGCTAGTGATAAAACTCGGGCGGCGCTGTCGACAAGCCCCCCCATGCAATTACCGCCGGCATATGAGCAGGTGTTAGATTATGCAAACCGATGCACCCACTGTATTGGGCATGCATGCCAACAGATTAGGAATTCACGCCAACCGATACCCAACGTACAAATGGCGCATCAGCAGCAGGCCAATTACATTAAGCAGACTCGGAACTACGCTAAGCGTGAAAATTTCCTGCGTGCTGCGCACAGGCGACCGTCAAATAGCCCCGTCATCGACGGCAACAACGCTGGCAACGCCGCGACACCGGTGGTGTATAAAAGTGAGGAATTCCAACTACGAGATGGCAAAACAGAAACCCTGAATGCCCAGCATTTAGGCACATAGATACATACTGAGTGCGGGGAATGCGTGCGGAAAGCGGTTGATATTGCTGTGAAGTGAGCCCTGCAGGCCGGCGCCCCATAAGCCGCGCGCCGATGATTCAAGCGCGCCGCTAGGCAGCCTCTTTTACCCGCTAAGCCCCGGTAAAAGCGTTAGGAAAATCACCCGCTAAGGCCTGCGCAATACTGCGCCCGCCCTACTTCACCTGCTGCTTGGCCAGCTTGCGCGCCAGGGTTCGGCGGTGCATACCCAGGCGCCGGGCCGCTTCGGAGATATTGAAATCGGTTTCCGCCAGCGTTTGGTGAATGCGCTCCCACTCCAGGGTCTTGATGGAGGTGGCGCGGCCGGTGACTTTGACTTCGGTGTTACCTTCGGCATTGTTAAAGGCCGCTTCGATGTCGTCGGTATTGGAGGGTTTGGCTAGGTAGTGGCAGGCACCCAGCTTCACCGCTTCCACGGCGGTGGCGATGCTGGCGTAGCCGGTTAACACCACGATCAACATGTCAGCGTCGTGCTTGTGCAGCAGCTGCACGCAGGCCAGCCCCGAGGCATCGCCGTCGAGCTTGAGATCGACCACGGCGTAGCCTGGGGAGTGCTCGGCCAATAGCGCCTCCACCTCCTCCAGCCGGGTGGCGTGAAAAACCTGATAGCCGCGGCGCTCAAAGGAGCGGCGCAGGGTGCGGGCAAAGGCCTCGTCGTCTTCCACCAGAAACAGGATGGGCTGTTCTTGCTGCTCTGTTGTTTCGCTCACGACATCAATCCTCTTTTAGCACCAGTGCATCCAGTGGCAGACGCAAGCTGACCTCGGCGCCGCCCTCTTCAAGATTGCGGGCAGTCACCTCACCACCCAGCATACGCGCGACATTGAACACCAGAAACAAACCCAGGCCACTGCCGGGTCGCCCCTTGGTGGATTGATAGGGCTGACCGAGACGCTCGTACACCGCTTTAGAGAAACCTGCGCCCCGGTCGCGCACTGCCACCAGCAAGTCATCGGCGTCGCGCGACACGCCGAGGTGAATCCACTGCGGCGAGGCCTCCAGGGCATTGTCTAGCAGATTGCAGACGGTTTGCTTGAGCACCGAGTCCGAGGCGATATCGATATCGTCGCCGAATTGGTTGTCGAAACGCAATTCCCGACTGTTGCGGGTGTCGCGCCACTCGTGAACCAATTCATCAAAGAATTCACACACGGTGGTCTCGCCCGAGGCCTCGCCGCGGGTTTCCCCGGCCGACATCAAAATCCCGCTGACAATCGCTTTGCAGCGGCGCAGCTGAGCCTGCATTTCGGCAATATCGTCACCCAGCTCCGACGACTGTTTAAACTCGGGCATATGCCGCCAGTCGCCGAGAATCACGTCAATGGTGGCCAGTGGCGTGCCCAATTCGTGGGCCGCCCCCGAGGCGAGCAGACCCATGCGCAGGATATGATTCTCCTCCGCCGCCCGCTGGCGCAGATCGGCTAGGCGGGCGTCGTGCTCGCGGTGGGTGCGGGTAATGCGGTTGACAAAAATCACCAACAGGGCGGCGGTGAGCACCACGCAAATAAACACCCCCTGCACATAGACGCTGTCGACCCCCAGGTGGTAGTCCGGCGGCAGCGCGGCCAGCGGTTGGCCGAGCTCGGCCAGCCAGACAAAGCACAGCACGGCAACGCCCAGCAGGGCCCAGGCCAGTGGCGCGGCCATTAACACCGCCGCCAAGCCCACCTGTAGCACATACAAAAAGGCAAAGGGGTTGCTGACACCGCCGCTGAGGTACAACTGCACGGTAAGCGTCACCATGTCGACCAGCAGGCCGACAAACAGCTCGGCGGCATACCATTCGCGGCCGCTGCGCAGGCGAATTTCGTAGAGGATGTTGTAGGCCACCAGCCCCGCCAACACCGCGCCCATTTTCTGCAGCGGCAAGTCCACGTCCAGACTGAAGTGGGTGACCAAAATGGTGAACAGTTGGCCGAGCACCGCCAGCCAGCGCAACTGCACCAACTGGCGCATATGTTTGCTGAGGGTGTCGCTGTTTTTATAACTGAGCAGCGACATGGCGGCCAATAAAGCGCCAGCGCGGGCTCTGGAATGTGACATGCAGCATTTCTCCCAACAGGTGCAAGCGGCTCTCAGTATACGAGACTGGGGAAGAACTGGGGCGTCAGTGGCGTTTTCGCGCCTCGCGGCGCAGCATGACCCCGGCGACCACTACCATGGCCGCCAGGCCATACCAGGTGAGGGCGTAGACTAAATGGGAGTTGTGAAAGCGCACTACCGTCAGGCCACCCACCGGCCCGGCCCCACCGGGGCTGCCGGGCATATCGGCCTTGGCGTCGATAAAATACGGCGCCAGTGGCAACTGCAGATGCTCGGCCATCGCCGCCACATCCCGCGAATACCAGCGGCCGTCCTGCGGGCGATTGTCGCGCAGAAAACCGCCGCCGGGTTCGCTGAGGCGCAGCAGGCCGCTCACCACGACCTCGCCCTGCGGGGGCGCGGGCGCCTCGACGCCCTGGGCAATATAGCCGCGATTGATCAACACCGTGCCGGCCTCGCGGCTGCGCAGCGGCGTCAGCAGCCAGTAGCCACTGCCCAGTTCGGTGGCCGCGGCCACCCGCAGGCTGCTGTCGGCAAGAAATTGGCCGCGAACTTGAATATGCCGGTACTCATCGGCCTCGCGATGTATCCCCGGCCACGCTGCTGGCAGCGGCGCAGCCACCGCCGGCGCGTCAACGCGCTGGCCCACGCGCTCCATCAATTCCAGCTTCCACTGACGGCGCTCCAGCTGCCAATTGCCCAGTGCGATCAAACCGACAAACGCCGCCAGCCCGACCACGGCAATCAGCACATGGACAGCGCGGCGAGACGAGGTCGAACGCGGCGCGCTCATATCAGCCCTGCATCATCCCCGGCATCATATTGACGTTCATGTTGTACATCACCCACAGCGAGCCGAACAGGGTGATAAACAGCAGCACCGCGGTGAACAGCAGCGACAGCATGTTCCAGCCGCCCTCGGAGTGAAAGTTCATATGCAGGAAGTAGATCATATGCACCACAATCTGCACCACGGCAAAGCCGAGAATCGCCACGGTGGTGGCGCTGCGCGAGTCGAAGACATCGCCCATCACCAGCCAGAACGGAATGGCGGTTAAAAAAACCGAGGCCAAAAAGCCGATCATATAGCCGCTGAACGAGGCGTGCGGCAGCTCTTCGTGATGGTCGTGATCGTGTTGATGCTCACTCATGACATAGACCCCATCAAGTA
>NZ_JBFIGO010000160.1:0-4120 GCF_041602295.1 Spongiibacter sp.
ATGGCGTTGAGCGCAGCGATACCCATCGGCGGCCTCGTGGATCACCACTCAGAGGTTGATCGTTCCCTCGACTCTGATGCACGCCGCCTGCGCTCGCATGCCCCTTCAACAATGATCCGGCTCATCCCTGGCCCGTCTCAATCTGCCGCTGGCGCTCAGCACCAGGCGCCTGACCGCCTGTTCACCGGTCGCATGACAGAGCGTCAGCGTTCCTGCCTGAAAGGCGCCGCCCAGCAGCTTGGCGTTGCCGAGCGAGGTGTAGCGGACATAGCGCCGAACCGGCGTATTGCCCTTGGCGATCACCCCCTTGGGTAGCGACTGTTCCTGCCTGAGCAGGGGTTCGCCATCATCCAGTTGGCCGTCGTTGTTCAGGTCGACGAATACCCGCCAGCCACTGGCCCAATCGCCGTCGGCGTTGTCGACCAGCACCGGCTGGCGCCGCTTGATCGATTCGCTGCGGGCCAGGGCCAGGTTCGCCGCCAGCGCATTGCTGGCGCTGACCAGTTGTTGGTTGCCGATGAATTGCTGGGCGGCAGGCACGCCGGCGCTGCTCAGCAGCGCGAGGATGCTGAGCGTGGTGAGCAATTCGGGGAGGGTGAAACCGCAAGCGTGACGGTGCATGGCGTCCGTGCCTCTTGGTCGAGTTACCCTGCCATCCTGGTAGGGTATGTGCCGGTCGTCTCCGTCCCGGCTCCGGTGGTCGCGCCGGCCGGGATCTTTTCCACGGCTGGCCTATAAGCTCTAGTCGGGAAATCGTTTTTTGCAAGGAATAAGCGCAAGGCAAGCGCGCAAGAAGAGCAAGAAAAGGGCAAGGTAAGCTGTCGAGCAAAGCTGCTAGATTCGCCTGAGTCGATGGACATGGCCGTCCGTGAATGGAAAAGCGCCAACTGTCGAAACTCCGCACTGGTTAGCGGTATTCCAGTGCAATGATTCGTACCCTACCGGCGCATGGGTAGGGCATGTGACTAAAACCGAGCGCGAGAGGGAACATGGTGAAGCGAACTGAGCAGCGGGGGTTCAGCCTGATCGAGTTGATGATCGTGATCGGGATCATCGGCATCCTGGCGGCAATTGCCCTGCCCAACTATCAGGCCTATCTCATAAAGAGCGCTCGAGCTGCGGCGCAGGCGCAGATGATGGACATCGCTAACCGCGAGCAACAATTTCTCCTCTCCAATCGCGCTTATGTTGATAAGACGGCTTTAGAAACGAGCGGGTTCGCCTTGGAAGATAAAGTGAGCAGCCGCTACAGCTATGCCGTCACTGTAGGTGCGGGGACAGTACCGTCTTTTACTATTACCTTCACTCCAATAGGGGCGCAGGTCGGTGATGGCATCCTGACGCTCACCAATGACGGGACCAAAACACGTGATGGAACGCTGGAGTGGTAATTATGCGCCCGCTTAATCAAGTCAGGCCGGGCTGCCGTCGCCAGCTGGGTATGACCCTGATCGAATTGCTGGTCACTGTGCTGATTCTGGCAGTTGGCTTGCTCGGTATGGCAGGCCTGCAATCGCGCTTGCAGCAATCAGAAATGGAAGCCTACCAGCGCTCTCAGGCCTTGATTCTCCTGCAGGATATGGCCAATAGAATTGCTGTGAATCGCAACAATGCTGACAGTTATCTTACCAACTCGACAGGTATCGGCGGAGCGGGGGTAAATTGCGACCCAGTGGCCGGCGATCTGGCTGCCCGTGATCGTGCCGAGTGGTGTAATGCGCTGCAAGGTGCGGGCGAAACCTCGGGCGGCAGTAGGGTCGGTGCAATGATTGGTGGACGCGGCTGCGTGGAGTCATTACCTGGTGGTGAGTACTTGCTTACCGTGGCTTGGCAAGGAATGGTGCCGCTGGCGGCCCCTCCTGCCGGAGTTGCTTGCGGAGCCAATCTCTACAACAACACGACAAACTGTGCCGGTGACATTTGCCGTCGCGTGGTAACCACTATCGTACGTATTGCCACCTTATGAACTGCATATACAAACCTAACCGCCAATCCACCCGCCCTTGCGACAAGGTTGCGGCGCAAGCGGGTTTCAGTTTGGTTGAACTCTTGGTGGTCGTAGCGATTAGCTTGCTGATGATGGTGGCTATTCTGCAACTATTTCTCGACGTGACCCGTACCCGCGACGAAATGGCCAAGACCAATGCACAGATGGAAAACGGCCGTTTTGCCATTCAGGTGATCGCGGATGATGTGATTCATGGCGGTTTTTGGGATGGCTACATCCCGCAGTTTGATGACCTCACTTCATCAGACATTCCCGCAGACTATCCAGTTGCAGCGCCTGCACCATGCGAAGCCTATCCTTGGGGCGCCGATGCAGCAGCAATTGCAGCATATGAACTCAGGCTCTTGGCCGTTCCCGTGCAAGTCTATGATGCGGTGCCTCCAGGCTGCGCTGCTGTCGTTACGAGCAAGCAGGCCGACACTGATGTGTTGGTGGTGCGTCATGCGGAGACGGTGTCCTATCCAGCAAGCTGCGATACCGACTCTACTCCGGCAAGTTGTGCGGGCTATGACGGTGACAAGGTTTACTTCCAGACTTCGCAGTGCGCTGGCGCATCGCCCTCCTATGTGCTGAGTACTGGCGGCTTTTCCCTGCAGAAAATGACTTGCCTGGCTTCTGCGTTAACCGACATTCGCCGCTACGTTGCCAACATCTATTACATTCGAGATTTTTCCGTAACTGCGGGCGATGGTATTCCAACCTTGATGCGTGCCGAGTTTGGCGGTGACGGTGCTACGGGCTGGTCCGTGCAACCGCTGATTGAGGGCATTGAGGGCCTCGTGGTTGAGTTGGGCGTCGATACTGTCAGTGATAGTGGGGCTGCGGTCGATTACGCTACTGCAGTTACCTGGGCAGATCCACTGAACAAAACGTCACCGACCAACCGGGGGGATGGTGCCCCAGACGGTGCTTTTGTCCATTGCTCGGCCTGCACAGTGGATCAACTGGCCAATACGGTGGCGGTCAAGATTCATGTTTTGGCGCGTAACGTCGACGCCACCCGAGGCTATACCGACGCCAAAGCCTATCAACTGGGCAGTGTTGCCCTGGATCCAGATGACAAGAGCTTCAAGCGCCATGTGTATTCGACCACGGTGCGCTTGAACAATGTCTCGATGCGAAGGGAAACGCCATGAATACTCGGCGCAATCATGGTGCTCAGCGTGGCGCGGCCTTGATCGCAGGCCTGATCATGCTGCTGTTGTTTACTTTGTTGCTTTCAGGCGCCTTGACCCTGAGTAACGTTAGCCTTCAGGCCGTAGGCAATGCGCAGATGCGCGAAGAGGCGTTGGCTGCAGCCAATACAGGCCTAGAACTTAAAATTAGCCAAGACTTTACCGCCGTTCCTGCGGCCTCCACGACCAATGTGGATATTAATAATGATGGTGTCGTTGATTATGTGGCAGAAATCGCTGAGCCGGTGTGCATTCAGGCAACGGTTGCGCAGGCGCTTGACCCGAGTAGCGCGAATCTCCCCGGCATGTCGTCGACTACTTGGAATACCGTCTGGCTTATTCAATCTGAAGTGGCGAATGTGGCCAATGGCGCGTCAGTCCGCGCTCGTGCCGGGGTGCGTGTACTCTTGAGCGACGCGCAATACCAAACCAAATGCCTGTAAAACTAGCTGCTGAAAGGAGCACAACATGAACATATCAGGGTTAAGATTTTTATTGCCCTTGTTTCTATTGGTAAGTTCAGTTGTGCAGGCTGAGGATATTGACCTGTTTGTCGGCAGCAATCCTCCTGAAGCGGCGGACTATCCGAATGTCATTATCCTGATCGATAACACGTCAAACTGGACTGCAGCCAACCAGCAGTGGGTTGGCGGGGTCCAAGGGCAGGCGGAATTAAACGCAATCGTAACGGTAGTGAACTCACTGGCTCCGGCGGGTCAGGATGCCCCAATCAACTTGGGCATCATGATGCTAACGGAGAAGCAAGGGAACTCCGATAATGCCGGTGCCTATGTACGATCGGCGGTCAAGCCCATGACTGCGGCAAATCGGACTAAGCTGGCCGACATGCTGACCACACTTTCTGCGAATATAAACTCACCAAGTGAGAAGGTTAATGCTTCGCTGGGATTCGATCAGGCGATGTTCGAAGTATTCA
>NZ_JBFIGO010000161.1:0-4103 GCF_041602295.1 Spongiibacter sp.
CACGCTGTGCTCGCCGAAGTGGAAGATGCTGGCGGCCAGTACCGCGTCGGCGCGGCCTTCGGTAACCCCTTCCACAAGGTGCTGCAGGGTGCCCACGCCGCCAGAGGCGATGACCGGCACGGAAACCGCGTCGGCCACGGCGCGGGTCAGGGCGAGGTCGTATCCGGCCTTGGTGCCGTCGCCGTCCATGCTGGTGAGCAGCACTTCGCCGGCGCCGAATTCGGTCATTTTGACCGCCCACTCCACCGCGTTGATGCCGGTGGGCTTGCGGCCGCCGTGGGTGAAGATTTCCCAGCGCGGGCTGCCGTCGGCATCGTCGGCCACGCGCTTGGCGTCGATGGCGATAACAATGCACTGCGAGCCAAAGCGCTCGGCGGCTTCGCGCACGAACTCGGGGTTGTGAATGGCGGCGGAGTTGATCGCCACTTTGTCGGCACCGGCGTTGAGCATGGTGCGAATGTCTTTGATTTCGCGAATGCCGCCACCGACGGTCAGCGGAATAAACACTTCGGCGGCGATTTGCTCCACGGTGTGTACGGTGGTTTCGCGGCCTTCGTGGGTGGCGGTAATGTCGAGAAAGGTGATCTCGTCGGCGCCCTGCTCGTTGTAGCGCTTGGCGATTTCTACCGGGTCACCGGCGTCGCGAATGCCGACGAAGTTCACGCCTTTTACCACGCGGCCTTTGTCCACATCCAGACAGGGAATAATGCGTTTTGCCAGTGCCATCGCTCTTACCTCTAAACTTTGTCGCGGCTTATTCGCCGTCGCAGTAACGCTGGGCTTCAGCCAGATCCAGCTCGCCTTCGTAAATGGCGCGGCCGGTAATGGCGCCCAAAATGCCGGCGTCGGCCACCGCCTTCAGCGCGCGGATGTCGTCCATATTGGTCACGCCGCCCGAGGCGATCACTTTCAGGCCCGAGGCGCGGGCCATGGCCACGGTGGCCTCGACGTTGACGCCCTGCATCATGCCGTCGCGGGCGATGTCGGTGTAAACAATCGACGACACGCCGTCCTGCTCGTAGCGCTTGGCCAGTTCGGTGGCCTGAATATTGGACACCTCGGCCCAGCCGTCGGTGGCCACTAGGCCGTTTTTGGCATCCAGACCGACAATCACCGCGCCGGGAAAGGCCTTGCAGGCCTCGGTAACAAAGGCGGGCTCTTTCACTGCCTTGGTGCCGATAATCACGTAGTTCACGCCGGCATCGAGGTATTGCTCGATGGTGGCCAGCGAGCGAATGCCGCCGCCAATTTGAATGGGCAGTTCGGGGTAGGCTTTGGCAATGGCCATCACCGCGTCGCCGTTGACCGGCTTGCCGTCAAAGGCGCCGTTCAGGTCGACCAGATGCAGGCGGCGGGCGCCCTGCTCTACCCAGCGCGCGGCCATTTCTACCGGGTCGCTGCCGTAGACGGTGGCATCGCCCATTTCACCCTGGCGCAGGCGCACGCAGTGGCCGTCTTTCAAATCGATCGCGGGAATCATCAACATAATATTAAAACCTGATAGCGCTTAGGATACGGGCCGGAAGATCGGCTGACCGCCGTCCCAGCGAAGAAAATTACTCAGCAGACGCAGTCCAGTTTCACCGCTTTTTTCCGGGTGGAACTGCACGGCAAACACGTTTTCGCAGCTCAGCGCGGCGTGAATCTCCACCCCGTACTGGGCGGTGGCGGCCACGTAGTCCGGCGCGTCGATGTAGTAGCTGTGCACAAAGTAGAAGCGGCTGTTGTCGGCAATGCCTTCCCACAGCGGGTGGTCGATGCGCTGGCTGACGGTGTTCCAGCCCATATGCGGCACCTTCAGGCGCTCGCCATCGGTGTCGCGCAGGTCTTTGCCAAAGAACTTCACCTGACCGGGCAGCACGTCGAGGCACTCCACCCCGCCGTTTTCTTCGCTGCTTTCCATCAGCGCCTGCATGCCCACGCAAATGCCCAGCATCGGCTTGCTAGCCGACACTTCCTGCACCACGTCGTCGAGGCCGCGGCTTTTCAGCTCGGCCATGCAGTCGCGAATGGCGCCGACACCGGGAAAGATAATGCGGTCGGCGGCAAAGATGGTGTCCGGGCAGTCAGTCACCTGCACGGTCACGCCGTCGCCCACTTTTTGCAGGGCGCTGGCCACCGAGTGCAAATTGCCCATGCCGTAATCAATCACCGCAACGGTAGATTTACTCATATCAGAAAAACCTTAAACAGCAGAGCCTTACAGGCAGCCCTTGGTCGACGGGGTAATACCCGCCATACGCTCGTCCACCGACAGCGCCATCCGCAGCGCGCGGCCAAAGGCCTTGAACACGGTTTCGGCCTGGTGGTGGGTATTGGTGCCGCGCAGGTTGTCGATATGCAGGGTCACTTTGGCGTGATTGATAAAGCCGTGGAAAAACTCGGAAAACAGGTCGACATCAAAGCCGCCGACGCTGGCGCGGGTATAGGGCACGTGGTATTCCAGGCCGGGGCGGCCAGAAAAGTCGATCACCACCCGCGACAGGGCCTCGTCCAGCGGCACATAGGCGTGGCCGTAACGATTGATGCCCTTTTTGTCGCCCACCGCCTCGGCAAAGGCCTGGCCGAGGGTAATACCGATGTCTTCCACCGTGTGGTGGTCGTCGATATGCAGATCGCCCTTGGCCTTCACTGCCAGATCGATCATGCCGTGGCGGGCGATCTGGTCCATCATGTGGTCGAGAAACGGCACGCCGGTCTCGAAGCTGGACTGGCCGGTGCCATCCAGATTCACACTGACGGTAATTTGTGTTTCCAGGGTGTTGCGGCTGATACTCGCCTTGCGCTCTGTCATCGACGTCTCTACTGAAGATTGCGTACAATAGACCATTATAAAAAATCCCGACCCGTATTACAGCCAGCAGAGTGCGGATAAATGCCTGTATATTCCGAATACATTGTCGAACCCTCAGCTCAGGACCGCCAAGACCTGGCAAAACTCTATGGCGACGAGGGCGACAAGCTGATTGCCGCCGCGCAAAAACACCAACTGCACTTGATTGGCGGCCGCTTTAACGGCGCGCTGATCGCCGCCCTGACCCTGACTCGCATTCACAACGGCGACTACCAGATGGCCCGCCTGACCGTGCGCGACATCACCCGCCGCCGCGGCGTGGCCCGCCAGCTGGTGATTCAGTGCCTGAAAGACCTGCCCGACGACCTGAGCAGCATCTGCGCCGACATTCGCAGCGCGCCGGAGCTGGCCAGCCTGCTCACCGAAATGCGCTTTGTCGACAACGGCGCCAACTGGCAGTGGCAGCGCCCGCCGCGTGACTGAGTCGAGCTTCAGCCAGCGCCTGCTCACCTGGTTTGACCAACACGGCCGCAAAGACCTGCCCTGGCAGCAAGACATCAACCCCTACCGGGTGTGGGTGTCGGAGATCATGCTGCAGCAGACCCAGGTAAATACCGTTATTCCCTATTACCAACGCTTTATGGCGCGCTTTCCCACTGTGCAGGCGCTAGCCAGCGCCGCGCCCGACGAGGTGTTGGCGCTGTGGACGGGACTGGGCTACTACGCCCGCGCCCGCAATCTGCACAAGGCCGCCAACACCATCGTCGACCAGCACGGCGGCAAATTCCCCCGCCAGCAGGACGATATTCAGGCGCTGGCCGGCATCGGCCGCTCCACCGCCGCCGCCATCGTCAGTATTGCCTGCGGCGGCAGCGCCGCGATATTAGACGGCAATGTCAAACGGGTACTCAGCCGCCACGACGCCGTCGCCGGCTGGCCCGGCAAGCGCGAGGTGGAACAGCAACTGTGGCAGCTGGCCGAGCGCTACACGCCCGCGCAGCGCGCCGCCGACTACACCCAGGCGATAATGGATCTGGGCGCCACCCTGTGCCGGCGCAGCAAACCCGACTGCGCACAATGCCCAGTGAGCGAAGACTGCAAGGCCAAGGCGATGGCTCGCCAAGCCGACTACCCGGGCAAAAAACCGCGCAAAGTGCTGCCGGTAAAAACCACCCAGATGCTGCTGATTCAAAACCCGGCCGGTGAAATCCTGCTGGAAAAACGCCCCGACAGCGGTATTTGGGGCGGACTGTGGAGCCTGCCGGAACTGGACAGCGACGGCGACATTGCCGACTACCTCGACCGCCAA
>NZ_JBFIGO010000162.1:0-4071 GCF_041602295.1 Spongiibacter sp.
CCTGACGCAAGGCCTGGGGTGCCACTAGCCTGTGCGGAGATTCCCCAGGTAATAGCAGCCATTTTAGGCCCGCAGCAATTCCTGCATTTGCTCTATTTGCTGGTAGTAGCTGTCATCCATTTCGCCGGGATTAACCGGCAGGCCCAGCCGCTCAAAAGCCGACACCCCCGCCCACTCAACCTGGGCAAACGGGTGATTACTGCCAAGGTAATTGTGTAAATTCGCCACCGTCACCAAATCAGCGTAGTCGGCTCGCTCAACGTGCCGACTAAAATCCAGATGCGCCTGAGGCACCATCACCAGCTCCTCAGGAAACTCCCAGGACGCCAAAATGAATCGCCCCATTTCAGGGGTCAACGCCACCAACAACTGGTCTAACAGGCCGGCATCAGCGCGCAGCTCCGCCCTGTCCAAGGCGTAGGAAAGTATCGGCAATGCGCCAATCTGATGAATCACGCCCGCCAGGGTGGCCAACTCAGGCTTCAGGTGGCGCTGGCCGCAAGCCAGTGTGTGGCAAATCGCCGCTACATCGGCGCTGTGCACCCACATCGCACGCATGCGCTTGTTGAGCGCGTCAGCGCTGGAGAGAAATATCTGCTGCATGGCCAACGTAGTAACCATGGTGGAGGTGTAGCTAAGACCTATACGGGAAATGGCGCCCTTAACATCGTATGTAGGGTCCAAGCCACGTAACAAGGAGCTATTGGCAACGCGGATTAATCTAGCGGCAATCGAGCTATCGTGCTCAATGATCGCCGCCAACACCGAAATATCGACATCGGGATCACTGGCGGCACTGCGAATTTCCAGTGCGACCTCGGGAAGAGTAGGCAAACTTACCGCATCGCGTTCAATCGCGAGCAACAAGTCCGCCCTCACCTGTTGGATAAACTGTCCATTGCTACTCAATTTCGAGCTTCCTTTATCGCTGGCGGCGCTACAGGGTAACGCCTGCCTCTCCAGCCTAGCAAAACCGCTTCATTGAGCTATCGGCACAAACCGCAATAGACTCAACTCTGCGTCTCTGCTGCGGCCAAGGCCGCCTCAGTGTCACATGCATAACCCTGAGCCTGCATGGCAGTCGCCAACGCGCTGATCAACAGGCGAATATTCTCCATTCTCGCACTGTAGCCCATCAGACCAATACGCCACACTTTACCGGCAAATGCGCCCAGCCCAGCACCAATCTCCAAGTTGTGCTCAGCCAACAGCTGCTGGCGCACCGCGGCATCGTCGACCCCCTCAGGAATGTATACGCTATTGAGCTGTGGCAGGCGGCTGTCGGCATCCACCACAAAGCGCATACCCAGCGCCTCTAGCCCCGCCGCCAAGGCATTGTGCATACGGCGATGACGCTGCCAAGCATTTTCCAAACCCTCTTCCTGCAACATGACCAACGACTCGTGCAAGCCGTACAGGGCATTGACCGGCGCCGTGTGGTGGTAAGCGCGCTTACCGCCCTCCCCCCAATAGCCAAGAATCAAATTCATATCCAAGAACCAGCTCTGCACCGGGTGCTTGCGCGCCTTAATCGCAGCAATGGCCGCATTGCTAAAACTCACCGGCGACAAGCCCGGCGTGCACGACAGGCACTTCTGGCTGCCGGAATAAATCGCATCGATTCCCCAGTCATCGACCCGCAATTCAACGCCCCCCAGCGACGTCACCGCGTCGACAATGCTCAGGCAGCCGTGCTCGCGAGCCAGCGCACACAGTGCCTTGGCATCGCTCAACGCGCCAGTGGAGGTTTCGGCGTGAACGAAGGCAACAACCTTGGTATCGGGGTTGGCCTTCAATACCTCTTCCAGCTGCGCGGGATCAACGGGCTTGCCCCATTCGCCCTCCACTGTTACTGCGGTGGCGCCGATGCGGGTCACGTTCTCACGCATACGAGTGCCAAAAACACCGTTGATACACACCACCACTTTATCGCCCGGCTCCACCAAATTGACAAAGCAAGCTTCCATACCGGCCGAACCCGGCGCTGAAATTGGCAGAGTCAATTCATTTTGAGTGTTAAAGGCGTACTTCAGCAGGCTTTTCAGCTCGTCCATCATCCCCACAAACAAAGGATCTAAGTGGCCAAGCGTCGGCCGCCCCAAGGCCTCGAGAATGCGCGGATGTACGTCGGAGGGACCGGGACCCATCAGGGTGCGCAGCGGCGGCTGAAACGAGGAAATACTCATAGTCGGGGCCTTTCTATTCAATGGACAGTATTCAAAAGCACAACGCCACAGGTGGCATCGGCAAAGTTTCGAGGGCTATTGTAGGGTATCCGCGCCAACGCTTCACCGTTTTGGCGGGATTAGTAGCTGCCAATCTAAACGGTCGTAAAATGCCTGCAATATGTAATAGTGATCGGCGTCAAAGGGCCGCGCCTCGGCGAGACGCTCGGCGCAACGCTGCCGTCCCGGCCGGCGCCCGGAAAAGCTGCCGTAATAGCGCCAGCGATCAACGAGGTGCCAGTCGCAGCGCCGAGGCTTCGCCCGGCGCTCAGCGATCAGCACCGGGCCGGAGAACGGCCAAGCGGCCACCCGACTGGACTCCAGCTGCGCACGAAACTGCGCGTTAAATGCCTCGGCCGACAACTGATCACCGCCACCCCGCTCACAGCCCCGCAGTTGCTCGGCACAGCCCTGCGCCTCGCAGCACAGCTCAGCGCGGTCTATAGCCATGCGCCTGGGGCAGACTCGCAGCTGTTCCGCGATCTTGCGCAAGCGTTGCCAGGCCAGCTTATGGTGCTTAAACAGGAACAACTCGCCACCCTCTGAGTCGCCACTGGACGGCAAAAAATGTAGCTGCAAATAGCCCTGCTCGTCAGCCTGTAGGCTGGCCACACAACTGTGGCCCTGCCGATTGTAACGCGGCCGCAGCCGGGCAATCTGCGTGCTCTCCAGCAGACCTGCGCCCAGCTCTCCGGCCGTCTCCGTCGCCTCAATGCGGCGCAATTTCCGAGACAGCTGCCGCAGGGTCCCAGCGGGGGCCTGGGCACTGAAATACGCCGCCACCCCAAGGCGCATATTGTCGCTTTTAGCCACATACAACGGGGCATCTTTTTCGTCGTAAAAAGCATAAACCCCCGGCCGCGCCGGCACAGCCTTGAGATCAGCGGGGCTCAGATGGGCAGGTAGCGAGGGCCCCTGCAGCTGCGCCCTCACCTCCGCCAACACCCGCGGCTCGCCGTGCTCCGCAATCGCGTGGGCGAGGAAGGCCTTCATCGCCAATACATCCGCCATCGCCCGGTGGCTGACGTCGCGCCGATAGCCGATGTTCTCACACAGGGCATCGAGACCGTGTTTGGGCCAATCGGGATAGAGGCTACGCGCCAATTTTAAGGTGCAGAGGATTTGCGGCCGATAGTCCAAGCCCTGCCGACGGAAAGACTGTGTTAAAAAACCGGCATCGAAGCGGGCATTGTGGGCCACCAACACTGCCCCGGCCAAACGCGCAAACAACTCAGGCGCCAAGGCCTCAAAGGCGGGTGCACCGGCTAACAGCTCAGCATTGATACCGGTGAGACGCTGAATAAACACCGGGATGTCACCGTCGACCTTAACCAGCGACTGCCAGTGTTCCTCCTCACCCTGCGCCAGCGTAACCACCGCAACCTCGGTGATCTCATCGTCCGCCGCCGACGCCCCGGTGGTTTCCAAGTCCAGCAACGCCCAGCGCATTGTCGACAGCATACATTCCCTCTATCGCGGTAATCGGCAATCAGCAGTGCCTATAATACGAGCTAGACCCGTTCCCCCAAACCAGGAGCCCCAGCCGATGAAGCACCCCGACTTGTCCCCGCCGAGCCACGCCTTAGTCCGCCAGGCAACGGTGCTCAGCAACACAAAGGGGCCACGGTAATACGCCAGCTAACACTTAGCGCCACGCTGCTCGCCTGCGCCACGCTGTTACTGGCAGCCTGCAATCGCAGCGACAATAGCCACGCCGACGCGTGGCGGCGCTACGGCGACGGTCTGGGCCGCATACTACAGCGCCAGGCCGACGCGCCGACCACGTTAATCCCGACCCTGCCTCCGCCCTCGCAACTGGCTGTCGCCACCCCATCGCAGAGCATTA
>NZ_JBFIGO010000163.1:0-3838 GCF_041602295.1 Spongiibacter sp.
CGCTGCCCTCTGCCTAGCGTTTGTCGCCCCGATATTCCCTACGCACCGCGAGATAGTCTTCCAGCAGCCAGTCCAGGTTGAAATGCGCCATGCCCAGGGTTCCTGTCAGCGGGGTGAACACCGCTTGTAACTCGGCGCGGGGGTTGATCAGGTACAGGGCCAGGCCGTGGCTGACCTGATAATTGTCCGGCTCGGCGGGCGTTGCGTAAATTTGCGCCTTGATGCCCAGCGCCTGTTCAAACACCTTGGCCTGCGGCGGCTGCGGCTGGCTAAGGGCGGTGAAACGGTGGCCGAAATAGGCCATGTAATCGGCCAGTTTGTCCGGGGTGTCGCGCTGGGGGTCGATGGTGTAGAACAAGAAATTCAGCTCCCCGCTCATTTCACCCTGCCCCGGCCCCAACTCATCCAGCCGGCGGCGCAGCTGCACAAGGGTAGACAAGGTGGTTGGGCACACATCGGGGCAATAGGTATAGCCATAGGACAGCAGATGCCATTTGCCGCGCAGGTCGGCCTTGGTAACCGGCTGCTTGCGCTCATTAATCAGTTGGAAGTCGGGCAGTGGCTGGGCCGGCGCCAGCAGCACGCCGGCGTTGAGTTGTGCCACCGGCGCTCGGCTTTCTCGCAGCGTGAACACCGCTGCGGCGCTGGCCACCAGCAGGCAGAGCAGCGCGGCAATGACGCGCTGTTTATTACTCAGGGCCATTGCGCTTAATCCCTGCGCGGCAGCGCCTCATACCGAAAGGAAAGACGCAAGGCGATTGAAGAAGGTGTAGTCGCCCTCGATCGCCATCATGGCCACAAAGATCACAATCGCCAGGGTCGGCACAAACAGCAACAACTTAACCGCCAGGCGCTCCCAGACCACATGCATAAACACCGCGACGATCAGCCCGGCCTTCAGGGCCATGAACAGCAAGATCAGCGTCCAGCGCAGCGCGCCCTGCAGTTGATAAAAGTCCACCATGTAGGACATGGCGCTGAGCACAAACAGCACGCCCCAGACCTTGAGGTACAAACTAATGGGGTGTTGCTGCGCCACTGCCTGAGTCATCGCTCACCTCACCACAGATAAAATAGTGCAAAAATAAACACCCACACCAGATCGACAAAATGCCAATACAGGCCGGTAATTTCGACGATTTGATAGCCCTTCTGCTCGTAGTGGCCGCGGGCCACCCGCCGGGCGATTACCGCTAAATAAATCACCCCGCCGGTGACGTGCAGCCCGTGAAAGCCGGTGATCATAAAAAAGGCCGCGCCAAACTGGGCCGCGCCCATCGGGTTGCCCCAGGGGCGAATGCCCTCATCGACTATAAGCTTAGTCCACTCGAAGGCCTGCATGCCGACAAAGCTGGCGCCCAGCAGCGCCGTCGCCGCCATCAGGTACACGGTGCGGCGCTTGTCGCCCCGGTAGGCGTAGTTCACCGCCATCGCCATGGTGCCGCTGCTGGTGATCAGGATGAAGGTCATAATGGCGATCAGCACCAGCGGAATGTGCTGACCGGCAATGGTCAGGGCGAACACCTCGCTGGAATTGGGCCAGGGCTCCACGCTGGACAGCCGCACATTCATATAACCGGTGAGAAAAATACTGAAGATAAAGGTGTCGCTGAGCAGGAAGATCCACATCATCAACTTGCCCCAGGGCATGTCGAAGGCCTGCTTGTCTGCCGACCAGTCGCGGGCGACACCGGCCCAGTCGTCGGCGGGCGGAGTTTTATCGTCGAGTTCGGCCATTACGCCTCCTACAAGCCGCAAAAGGCAGCAATCGCCCGATAGGTCTCGGCGGGGGCTACCAACAGGGCAAACAAAAACAACCACAGCAACAACAGATAGTGCCAATACAGCGCGCAGAGGCCGATATTCTGCTGCAGCGATGCCAGGTTTGGCCGCTCGGCAAAGCGGTAAATCAGCCTCGCCAGAGCAAACAGGCCGCCCAACAAATGCAGGGCGTGAATCGCCGTTAGCAGATAGAAATAGCTATTGGCCGGGTTGGCGCTGACCGTATAGCCACGGTCGCTCAGTTGCAGCCAGACCAGGTACTGGCCAATTACAAAGCCGACGGAGCACACCGCCGCCGCGCCCAGCGCCAGCACCACCGCGCCGAGCGGCTGGCGCCCGGCCTGACGTCTGGCCAGTTCCAGCCCGGCACTGGCCAGCACTAACAGCGCGCTGTTAAACCACAGCTGGCCGGTATTGCTCAGCGGCAGCCAGGGCTCGCCCGCCAGCGCCTGAAAATCCGGGTACTGGGAGCGCGACAGAAAAGTGATGGTGAAAAGAAAGAAAATTACCGACACCACGGCGATAAAAAACTTCAGCGCGGTTTTTGCCGGCAGCCTCGGCCCGCTGTCTTCCAGCAGCGCCGCATCGCCGCCTTCGGTCTGGGCCAGCCAGGGCTTTTCAGCCAGTTTATGCAGTAGGTTCATTGTAGGGCCCCTTGTTGTCATCCAGCTCGCCACCCTCGGCGGCGGCCATTTCCACTGCCGATGGCGGGCAGTTTTGCGGGATGAAATCGGCCTTCACCCCCGGCACGCTGTAGTCGTAGGCCCAGCGGTAAACCACCGGCAGCTCCGCGCCCCAATTGCCGTGGCCCGGCGGTGTGGTCGCCGTTTGCCACTCCAGCGTGGTCGCCTCCCAGGGGTTGTCGCCGGCCCGCTGGCCCTTAAAGGTGCTCCAAATCAGGTTGACAATAAATATCAGCTGCGCCAGCCCGACAATCAGCGCCGAAACGGTGATACCGGCATTGAGCGACTGTGCCGACTC
The DNA here is from genome assembly GCF_041602295.1 of Spongiibacter sp. GTDB lineage: Bacteria > Pseudomonadota > Gammaproteobacteria > Pseudomonadales > Spongiibacteraceae > Spongiibacter. Next base: position 2,764 of record NZ_JBFIGO010000163.1, read on the forward strand.
GGGAATAAACTCGGTGGGGCCCATGGCGAAGTAGCGCCGGGGCACCCCGAGAAAACCCAGATAGTGCATCGGCAAGTAAATGCTGTAGGTGCCGAGAAAGGTGATCCAGAAATGCAGTTTGCCCATGCCGCTGTCCAAAAAGCGGCCGGTGATTTTCGGGAACCAGTGATAAATGGCGGCAAACAGCACCATAATCGGCGACACCCCCATCACCATATGAAAGTGACCAACCACAAAATAGGTGTCGGACAGCGGCAGGTCGACCACCACATTGCCGAGGAACAGGCCGGTTAAGCCGCCGTGGGTAAAGGTGAAGATAAAGCCGATGGCGAACATCATCGGCACCGTCATATGAATATTGCCGCGCCACAGCGTCAGCACCCAGTTGTAAACCTTCAGCGCGGTGGGCACGGCAATAATCAGCGTGGTGGTGGCGAAGAAAAAGCCAAAATAGGGGTTCATGCCGCTGACATACATATGGTGGGCCCACACCACAAAACTCAGCCCGCCAATGGCGACAATGGCCCACACCATCATCCGGTAACCGAAAATGTTTTTGCGGGCATGGGTGGCAATCACGTCCGACACCATGCCAAAGGCCGGCAGCGCAACGATGTACACCTCGGGGTGACCAAAGAACCAAAACAGGTGCTGAAACAGCACTGGGCTACCGCCGCCGTATTCCATTTGCTCGCCCAGCGACAGCAGCGCCGGCATAAAAAAGCTGGTGCCGGCCAGGCGGTCCATCAGCATCATAATGGCGCTGACCAGCAGCGCCGGAAAGGCCAGCAGGCCCAGTATGCTGGCAATGAAGATACCCCAAATACTCAGTGGCATGCGCATCAGCGTCATGCCCTTGGCGCGGGCCTGCAAAATAGTGGTGACATAGTTCAGGCCGCCCATGGTGAAGGCGACAATGAAGATCGCCAGCGAGATCAGCATCATCAAAATGCCCACGTCATTGCCCGGCGTGCCCGGCAAAATCGCCTGGGGCGGATACAGGGTCCAACCCGCGCCGGTGGCCCCGCCCGGCACAAAAAAACTGGCCAGCAGTACAATCACCGACAGCAGGTAG
>NZ_JBFIGO010000164.1:0-3788 GCF_041602295.1 Spongiibacter sp.
AGCGGGAGTCTTTTCAAACGCCGTCTCGGCAGTGGCAGCGCGCCAGTTCAACAGGTTTTTGTCGTCGTTGGCCCAGTCTTCCATCATGGTCTTGGAGAAGTGACCGCTGATGATGTCGTCCTGATGCTTTTCATACAGCGGGCGCATGATGTCTTTCAGCTCTTCAGACAGTTCAAAGGCTTTGACTTTGGCGGGGTTGGTCAGGCGGTCCATCATATTGGTAATGCCGCCGTGCTTGAGGCCTTCGGTGACCGTTTCCCAGCCGTATTGAATCAGCTTAGAGGCGTAGCCGGGCTCAATGCCTTCGGCAACCATTTTGTCGAAGCACAGAATGGCGCCGGTTTGCAGCATGCCGCAGAGGATGGTCTGCTCGCCCATCAGGTCAGATTTCACTTCGGCGATAGGCGATGATTCCAGAACGCCGGCGCGGTCGCCGCCAGTGCCTGACGCCAGTGCTTTGGCAATGGCCATGCCTTCGCCTTTGGGGTCGTTCTCGCGGTGTACGGCGATTAGCGTCGGTACGCCGAAGCCGCGCTTGTACTCTTCGCGCACTTCAGTGCCAGGGCATTTCGGGCAGCACATGACTACGGTGATGTCTTTGCGGATTTGCATGCCTTCTTCAACCAGGTTGAAGCCGTGGGCATAGTCCAAGCAGGCGCCATCTTTCATCAGCGGCATGATGGCGTTGACGACGGGCGTGTGCTGTTTGTCGGGAGTCAGGTTCATGACTACGTCGGCGCTGGGAATCAGTTCTTCATAGGTGCCAACGGTAAAGCCGTTCTCCGTGGCGTTTTTCCAGCTTTGACGCTGCTCGGCAATGGCTTCAGCGCGCAGTGCATAGGCAACGTCCAGGCCGGAGTCGCGCAGGTTCAAACCTTGGTTGAGGCCCTGGGCGCCGCAGCCAACGATGACAATTTTCTTACCTTTAAGGTAGTTGCAGCCATCGGCGAATTCGCTGCGATCCATAAAGCGGCATTTGCCCAGCTCTTCCAGCTGCAGGCGCAGCGGCAGGCTGTTGAAGTAGTTCTGACCCATGAGGAGGCTCCCGAAACGTTATATAAAAGTTGTGATACTTAGCGGGGAGGGTTCCCCAGTGGCGGGCACTTTAGCAAGTCTCTTTTGTTGCGTAAATTGATATATAGTGGATACTGTGTTGCGTAATTCGAATTAGCTGGGTGGCGCGGTAAATGAATACCAAGGAGCTGGAAGTCTTTATTCATCTCAGCCAGTCATTGCACTTTGGTCGGACTGGGGAGGCGATGCATCTCAGTGTGTCGGCGGTCAGTCGGGCCATTCAGCGGCTGGAAGATGAGGCGGGGGTGGCGCTGTTTGAGCGCGATCGGCGCAGTGTGCGTTTGACATCTGCGGGGCGGGAGTTTTTGCGCTACGCCGAGCAAGCGGTACTTAACTGGCGGTCACTGTCTCAGCGCCTGCACCAGCAGGGCGAATCACTGCAGGGGGAAATCAGCCTGTTTTGCTCGGTGACGGCGGCCTACAGTGTGCTGAGCACCATATTAGAGGTCTTTCGCCAGCGCTATCCCGGTATCGATTTGAAGCTGCACACCGGTGATCAGGCCGATGCGGTAGACCGTATTGCCGATGGGGGCGAGGACGTTGGGATTACGGTGCGGCCGCCACAACTGGCGGCTAGCTTGGATTATTTGCCGCTCAGCCGCTCGTCGCTGCAGTTGTTGGTACCGAATATCCCCTGTGCGGTCAGCGAGCGAATTGCTGGCGATGGCGGTGACGTCAGTGTTGATCTTCTCAATGAATTGCCGTTTATTTTGCCTGAGCGGGGCGTCGCGCGCGGTCTGATTGAGCAGTGGTTTCGTCAGCAGGGCCTGAGGCCTAATGTATATGCGCAGGTCAGCGGCCACGAGGCGATTGTCAGTACAGTCGGCCTCGGCCTGGGTATAGGGGTGGTGCCCGATCTGGTACTGGATACCTCTTTTTTGCGCGAGCGTGTGCGGGTGGTGGCTGTGGAGCCAGAGCTGCCCAGCATGGATATCGGTGTTGTGGTGCGGCGCCGGCGCTTGAGTGACCCGCTGGTGAAAGCGTTCTGGGACTGCGCACAGTCATCGTACCGCAGCACTATTTAATTTATGATGCGCGTATACGTCTCTACTATTAATGGATAAGGAAACTATGGCTGACGAGCAAGCGGGTAAGAAGTCTATCCCGCCGTTTGATAAAGAAGCCCTGCTGTTGATCGATGACCACGAAGAGGAGGTGTCGGTAGACGGTAAAACCGTGCGCAAGCGCGGCATCTACTTGCTGCCCAACCTGTTTACCACGGCGGCATTGTTTTCCGGATTTTTCGCCATTGTCTCTGCAATGAACGGCCGTTTTGAGCCCGCAGCGATCGCCATCTTTGTGGCGATGGTGTTTGACGGGCTCGATGGCCGCGTGGCGCGGTTGATGAATGCCCAGAGCAAGTTTGGCGCGGAATACGACAGTCTTGCTGATATGGTGTCGTTTGGCGTGGCCCCGGCGCTGGTGGTATTTAGCTGGGGGGTGTCGGACCTCGGTAAATTTGGCTGGGCGGTGGCCTTCATCTATGTATCCTGTGCCGCTTTGCGGCTGGCGCGTTTTAATACCCAGATTGACACCGCGGACAAAAACTTCTTTACCGGTTTGGCAAGCCCTGCAGCGGCGGCGGTGATGGCCGGGGTGGTGTGGGTGTCGGCGGAAGAGGGCTGGGTGGGCAGCGACTTGCCGACCGAGCTGGCGGTACTGGTCGGGGTGTTAATGGCCTTTGTGGGCATGTTGATGATCGTCAATGTGCGTTATAACAGTTTTAAAGGTATCGACTTTAAAGGGCGGGTGCCCTTTGTGGTGATGATTCTCGTTGTGTTGGCCTTCGGCTTGGTGTCGGTGGATCCGGCGCGAATTCTATTGGGACTAGTGCTGGTCTATGCTCTGTCGGGCCCCGTACAAGCGATATATAGACGAGCGAAGGGGTCGGCCTCCACACCCTTGTAACATCGGCCCGCCCTTCTGGTCTTATCCGCAGTGAATACGATAGAGGAGAAGAGGGCTGATGTTGATCGGACGCGCGGCGAAGATTGCCGCCAGTGAGATAACCCCCGAGTCGCTGTACCTGCGCCGGCGGGAATTGATAAGCGGCGCGGCGGCTTTCGCTGCGCTGGCAGCTCTGCCCCATGCCGCATTGGCGGCGCCATCACCAGCGTTGCCATTCAGGGCGGCTGATCGCCGTGCTGATAACCCCTTTTACACCAATGAGGCGCTGACGCCTTTCGCGGACGCCAGCCAATACAATAATTTCTATGAGTTCGGCACTGATAAGGGCGACCCGGCGAAGTATGCCGATGCCTTGACGACAGACCCTTGGTCGGTAGAGGTGGTTGGCGAGGTTGCCAGGCCGGGCCGCTATCACCTGGAAGACCTGCTGAAAACCGTTGATATCGAAGAGCGTATCTATCGCCTGCGCTGCGTCGAAGCTTGGTCGATGGTCATCCCCTGGTTGGGCTTTCCGCTCAGCCATTTGATTAAGCGCTTTGAGCCGACGAGTAAGGCGAAATACCTCCAATTTGAAACCCTGTACCGGCCGGCCGAAATGCGCGGCCAGCGCTCGGCATTTTCGACTATAGACTGGCCCTATATGGAGGGCCTGCGCATGGACGAGGCAATGCATCCGCTGACGCTGATGAGTGTGGGGATGTACGGCAGAGAGCTTCCCAAGCAGAACGGTGCGCCGCTTCGCCTGGTGGTGCCGTGGAAATATGGCTTTAAAAGCATCAAGTCGATCGTCAAAATCCGCTTTACCG
>NZ_JBFIGO010000165.1:0-3733 GCF_041602295.1 Spongiibacter sp.
AAACCCTCAGTGCAAACTGCCGTCAGTGGGGCATCCGGGAATTTGCATTGAGCGACCCCCGCCAGGGTATTGTCCATGTTGTGGGTCCAGAGCAGGGTATTATTTTGCCCGGCATGACCATGGTTTGCGGCGACTCCCATACCTCTACCCACGGCGCCCTAGCTTGCTTGGCTCAGGGTATCGGCAGCTCTGAACTGGAGCACGTGTTGGCCAGTCAGTGTTTGCTGCAGAAAAAGTCAAAGAATTTACAGGTACTGGTCGACGGTGAGCTGCCCCCCGGCTGCACGGCCAAGGATTTGGCGCTGCATATTATTGCTCAGCTGGGCAGTGCCGGCGGCGCCGGCTATGCCATTGAATACGCCGGCGAAGCGGTCGAAAAACTGAGCATGGAGGGCCGCTTTACGCTGTGCAATATGAGCATTGAGGCCGGCGCTCGCACCGGTCTGGTGGCCTATGATCAGAAAACAGAAGACTATGTCTGTGGTCGTCCGTATGCGCCGCGCGGCGCCGATTGGCAGCTGGCGCGCCGCCACTGGCAGCAATTGCGCAGCGATGCCGGCGCGCGGTTTGATCGCCAGCTACATGTCGACGCCGCCGAGGTGGCGCCGCAGATCACCTGGGGCACCAAGCCCGAGCAGGTGATTGCTGTCGGCAGTCGCGTGCCGCTGCTGAACGAGGCCCGCTCGCCGGGGCAGCGCGAAGAGTGGCGTCAGGCCATGGCCTATATGGGGCTGACTGAAGGACAGTCGCTGGCGGAATTGACGCTCGACCAGGTGTTTATCGGCTCCTGTACCAATGCCCGTATCGAAGATCTGCGCGCCGCCGCTCAGGTGGTCGCCGGTCGGCGGGTATCGCCGCAGCTTAAGCGCGCCCTGGTGGTGCCGGGTTCGGGTCTGGTAAAAGCCCAGGCCGAGCGCGAGGGGCTGGACAAGCTGTTTACGGCTGCAGGCTTCGAGTGGCGCGATGCCGGTTGCTCAATGTGCAATGCGATGAACCCTGACTACCTCGGCCCCGGCGAACGCTGCGCGTCGACCTCTAACCGCAATTTCGAGGGCCGCCAGGGCTATCGGGGCCGCAGCCACCTGCTCAGTCCGGCGATGGCTGCGGCCGCGGCTATCGCCGGTCGCTTTGTCGATGTCCGCAAGCTAGCTGGCGTCTAATTCCGCAGCACTTTTTAACTCCAATTTCACTTCTTCGGCAATCGCGTCACGGCTGGTGGGGCGCAGCCGCTGGCTCAACTCAAACAGGCTGGCGCTGAGCGCCGGTACAAACAGCAGGGTGACGGTGCTGGCTAGCAGCACGCCAAAGGCCAGCGACAGCACCATGGGTATCAGGAAGCGCGCCTGAATACTGCCTTCCAGCATGATTGGCATCATCCCGGTAAAAGTGGTTAGCGAGGTTAGCAATATCGGGCGAAAGCGGTCGCAAGCGCCCTGGACAATCGCCTCGGAGATCGCCATGCCGCGATCGAGCAGGCTATTGATGCGGTCGAGCATGACCAGGTTGTCGTTGACCACCACGCCGGCCACCGCCACCACGCCGAGCATTGAAAACATACTGACTTCACGGTCGAATAGAATGTGGCCGATGATCGCGCCCATCAGGCCAAAGGGGATGGCGGAGAGTACCAGCAGCGGCTGCCAGTAGGAGCGAAATACGATGGCAAACAGGCCGTAGATCAGCACCAGTGCCAGCAGGCTCATTTGCAGTAACTGCGCGACAAAGGTCTGCTGTTGCTGCTGCTGGCCTTCGCGGCGAACTCTGCTGCCGGGGTAGAGTTGACTCCAGTGCGGGGCATCCTGTTGCAAGATGGTCTGGGTGACTGCGGCCGGATTGAAACCCTCGGCAATCTCAGCGGTGACGGTGGTGGCCAGCAGGCCGTCGATGTGACGTATTTCTTTCAGTGCGCGGACAAACTCCAACTCTGCCACGCTTCCCAGCGGCACGACAGTGCCATTGGCCGTGCGAATTTTGTGTTGCTCTAGCTGGTCGATCTGGCGGCGCTCCTCGCGGGGGTAGCGCAGCATCACTTTGACATCTTCCTGGCTGCGGGGAATGCGCTGTACCTCCTCGCCGTAATAGCCCTGGCGCAGCTGACCAATTACATCATCGACGCTGATCCCCAAAGTCTCGGCGCGGTCTTTGAGCCGCACCCGCAGCTCGGGCAGTTCGTCGTTGAGTCTGTCGCGTATATCGTAGACGCCGGGGAACTCCGCCAGGCGGCGTTGCAGGTCGGCGGACAGCTGGCGCAGCTGCTCGCCACTGGTGGCACTCAGCTGCAGTTCAATGGGCTTGGCGATTGGAGAGATGGTCGATTGAATCACGTAGTCGCGCACCAGTGCGGTTGAACCGATCTTTTCCAGCCACTGGGCTTTCAGCCAGTCGATGTCAAATGGGCGCAGCTCGACATTGAGTAATTCCATCGACAGTTGCACGGTTTCACCGTAGATCACGCTTTCCAGGTGCCCGATGTATGGCCGCTCGCTGTCGTTGTTAATTTCTTCCTTGAGCTGCTGGGCGGCACGTTCAACGCGACGGCCGAATTCCATAGTCTGGCTGAAGGGGCTGCCCTCTTTTAGCGCGAAGCGGGCCTCGATCAGGTCCAGCGGCACAATGGGAAAGAAACTACTGCGCAGCCAGCCGCCAAACAACAGCGAGCTGACGATGAGTAGCAGCGAAATAAATACGGCGATGGTCATGCTGCGATAGCGCAGGCAGCGCAGCAGCAGCGGGCGGTACAAGTTGGCGATTAACCATTTCAAGCCGGCGTCAACCTGCTTGCGGGCGAATGCTATGGCGCGCAGGACGCGGTATTTCGCCGGTTTTTCAGGCTTCATATGTGCCAGGTGGGCAGGCAGAATCAGCAGTGAGTCGACCAGTGAAAAACTCAATGCCACCAGTACCACAACGCCGAGATTGTAGGGCTCGGCCATGTCGGGTGGCAGGTTTAAGAACGGCACAAAAAATATCATGGTGGTGATGACGGCAAACACCACTGGCTTGCTTACCGCGGCGGTTCCTCGGTAACTGGGCTCCAGGCCGCGACCATCTTGGGTCTGATGGGTGTAAACAGACTCGCCAACGATAATGGCGTCGTCGACGACAATGCCGAGAATCATGATAAAGGCAAACAGCGACACCATATTCAGGCTGATGCCGACTAGCGGCAACATCCAGATGGCGCCGAGTAGGGCGATGGCGATGCCGGAGCACACCCAAAATGCCAGTAGCGGTCGAAGAAATAGCAGGAGAATAATGTAGATCAGAATTAGGCCGCCAAAGCCGTTACTGATCAGGGTGTTGAGCCGCCCGCGAAATTCCCGCGACTGGTCGCGCCACACCTCCAGGCGAACACCGGCCGGTAGCTGGCTGCTGACCTCCTCGACAAAGGCGTGGGCGGCGGCGCTGGTTTTAATAATGTCGGCGGACTCGGCCACGTAGATATCCAGCGACAGGCTCGGTTCGCCGTCGAAGCGGCTGTACAGCGGTTCTTCGACAAAGCCGTCGCGAATGGTGGCGATCTCACCGAGCAGCACCTGGCCGCCCGAGGCATGGTTGATAATCGGTATGCGGGCAAAGTCCTCGCCTCGATAGGATTGCCTGCGCGCCTGTATTTGAATGTCGCCGCTGCTGCTGCGAATGTCGCCGGCCGACAGGTTTAGGGAGGCGCCGCGCAACACATTGGCAATGTCGTCAAAACTGAGTTGGTATTCTTCAAGGGTGGCCGCGGCAA
>NZ_JBFIGO010000166.1:0-3707 GCF_041602295.1 Spongiibacter sp.
CACTTACAACAGTGGCAACTGCAGCTCCCAATACACCATGGGTAGGTATCATAAAAAAATTCAAACCCAGATTAATTAAGGCTGTCCCCCCCATGTAATAAACCTTTCTGTGCATGTTATTTTGCGTCACCAGAGTAGAACCAACACTGGTTGCAACAAAGCGAATTGGAGCGGCTAAAGCCAGAATACTTAAAGGCAATACAGCGTTCATATATTGTTCACCAAATAATAATTGCACACCCCAAGGAGCTAATAGCCATATTGCCAACATCGCCAACAAGCCCGACGCCAACATCATCCAATTACCTCTACGATAGACGTCGTAAAATCTACCACGATCATGATTCGCCCAACGGTGTATTTTTGGCAGCAAAAATTTCTGATAAATCACGCTAGGCAGCATGTAGACAGCAGCCATGATGACGAAAGCTACATTGTAAATACCGGCTGCGGCATCCCCTGTGATGTACTTGAGCAAGATAATATCGCTCTGAAAGTAAATCAAGTGGAAAACACCTGCCAAACCAAATGGCCAGGATTGTGCAACCACCTCTCCCATACTGGCGGTTGCAACTGGCTGTTCTGCATTGGCGCTTTTTTCACCATGCCCTTTCAGCGCCAACTGGCTACAATACATGCGCCACATGAAAAATGTACCCAGCCCAGATACCCCTACGGAAATCAACGCATAAGCGTAGGCCGCATATTGCATCGTAACCAACGTAACCATTGCCAAGACCAGAATGGTCACCAGCAGCAGACGCAGCAGGTGCGGCAAAAATTGCCATAGCGCTAGGGCGAGATAACGCTCTTCCAGTTGCAACTTGGCACTAACCAGCTCTACTGCAACCTGCCCCATCAAATAAGTAGAGAGTACTATTAGCAAGCCACGAGTGGTTGCGTCATGCGGCCCGAGCGCAGCCCAAGCCAGCAATGCTGCAAACACCAGAGATGTGGTCACCAGTGCGTACTTGAGCGAGCCGCGTATCCAGCGTACCGCTTGCCAGCCCTCCTGCCCAAACGCCTTGAGCCAGAACCCTCCCACGCCGAAACTGGCCAACGGAGCCACCAGCATCACCACGCCAAGCGCGGCTGCAAATATCCCCAAAGCGGCAGGGCCAAGTGCACGCGCCAAAAGTACCTGCGTAAAAAAAGCACACCCGGCACCAAAAATGGAGCCTACCCATAACAGTGAAACTGCTTTAACTGCTTGTTTTTTTTCCATCACTCTAGATTCATATATTTTTGCTTGATTTATAAGTGTATCGATAGTTGGTGAAGAAAATTAATCACATACAGAACTTCGCCTAAATTTAGCTATACGTGATTGGCTGGTGTCGCCCTTCACTGCGGAGCGATGCTTGCCGAATTCCACGACAGAGGTAACCCGACATAGCCCAGACCGATGATAGCGAGTTTGATGTCTTCCAGACTGTGCATGGAAGGTATCCAAAAAGTTGATTGTAAATATCGGAATGACTTGTTCGATCGGGATGCGGACTGAAATTGAGCACAAGCACTCAACAAATCAAAAAGCATCGCGGCAGGGCGCGGAACGCCGCCCGGCCCCTCCGACAAAAGCAAGTGAAGCCTACTCCTGCGGCGGTTTGATCTGCATCAGACACGCTACCGCCCCAGGATTTACCGTTGGTTTCCTGAGAACGTCAAAATCATCGAATTTTACTGGCGGTGCCAGGGTGTTGCCTTGACCTCGGCCAGTGCCGAGGGGTGTTCAGTTCTTGACGATGCTCACCAGCGGCATGCTGATCTGGTGCTGGCGGTTGAGCATATTGAGCAGCAGGATCACCCGTTGCTCGCCGTCCATGGCCACGAAGATGGCGTCCAGCTCGGCGAAGCCGCCTTCGGTAATGCGCACGCTATCGCCTGCTTCGAGGGCCGGTTTAACGGGTGCTGTCGTGCGTTGTTGCAGGTGTTCGACCAAGCCGTCGTCGAGCCGCAGCGGTATGCCGCCGAAACCCACGATGCGAATGACCCCACGGGTCGAGCGCAGCGGCGCCCAGTTGGCATCGGCTGCCAGCTGAATGAACAGATAACCGGGGAACAGCGATTCGGCGATGATTTGCCGACGGCCACGGATTATCCGCTCGCAGCTGTGCTGCGGCCGATAGCAGGCGTAGCCCTGGCGCAGCAGGTTTTGTTCTGCGCGCTCATCCTGACGGGACTTGCAGTGCACGAGGTACCAGGCCGGGGCCGTATCTGCGGTGCAGTGGCTATTTGCAGTGCTCACATTCATATGGGTAACAATCAGTTCGGTGCAGCATCTGCAGACCGACAGTTCACTCCTGTTTGCAGCTGGCCTGGTTGGGCCGGCTGCAGGATCCGTTCCGACCTGGCCAACCGTTGGGATGGATAGGAAGGACTTTTGGCCGTTGAGGCCACATTTATATCTGTTGCCAGGTGCCGGTTAGGTGGCGGCCTGTTGGTGTTCATTCTGCCCATAGGAGCGGTCGGGCGGCGTTGCTTGTTAGCCGCGGATGCTTTGCGGCTAACAACAGCTTCGCGGCTGAAGCGGAACGCCGCCCGGCCTCTCCTACAGTTAGGCATCGTTGGTGCTGCTGGGGATTGATAGCTCCAGGTTGCATTGGGCCTGCTTGTAGAGCGCCTTGAGGCGTTCGCCGAGTTCGTGTTTGGCGCCGGTTTCGCCATGGACGATGCGCACTTGGCTGGGCCAGTTGCGCATGCGTGTGACGAAGCCCAACAGACCTTTTTGATCCGCATGGGCCGAATAGCCGCCTATGGTATTGATCTTGGCGCCAATTTTGTAGCGCTCTCCGTCAATATCGACGTAACCGCCGCGCTCACCATACATCTGGATCGCCCGGCCGGGTGTGCCTTGCGCCTGGTAACCGATGAAGAGCACGTCATGTCGGGGATCGTGGAGCATGGCTTTCAGGTAATTGACAATTCGACCGCTGCCGCACATTCCGTTCCCGGCGATGACGATGGCCGGACGAGCGGTAGTCGCCAGGTGGCGCACCATGGCCAGATGGGCCTGGTGGCTGTCGACGGTCAGCAGTTGCTCGAAGCCCAGCGGCTTGCGCCCCTGCTTGAGGCGCTGCAGGGCCTCGTTGTCCCAGAAGGGTTTCAGCTCGCGGTAGACCCGGGTGAAACGACTGGCCAGGGGGGAGTCGAGGATGATCGGGAGTGTGGGCCAGTCAGGGCCAGCCGTAGCGTGACTGCTGGCTTTACCCCTCACCCCAGCCCTCTCCCCGGAGGGGAGAGGGGGATTAAGAGCGGCTCTGCTCCCCTGCCCCTTGCTGACGGCATCGAGTTTTTTGCTGTGGATGATGTCTTCCAGTTCGTAGAGCAGTTCCTGGGTGCGGCCGATGCTGAAGGCGGGGATCAGCACGGTGCCGTTGTTGGCCAGGGCTTGTTCGATGACGCCTTCCAGGCGCTTGCGCCGGGTGCGGCGGTCTTCGTGCAGGCGATCGCCGTAGGTGCTCTCTATCACCAGGATGTCGGCGCGGTACGGCGGCTTCGGGGCTGGCAACAGCGGCGCGTGCGGCGCGCCCAGGTCGCCGGAGAAGACGATGCGTTTCTTCTCGCCGCTCTCGGGGTAGTGCAGATCGATTTCCACATAGGCCGAGCCGAGAATATGCCCGGCGCGCTGCAGGCGGATGCGGCAGCTCAGGCTCGGGCTTTCGTGCAGGCTGAACCAGGTCTTGTAGGGCAAGGCGATGATGCGC
>NZ_JBFIGO010000167.1:0-3686 GCF_041602295.1 Spongiibacter sp.
CCCCCCCCCCACCACCGCTGTGCGCACTTAGGCTTCGGGGCGCATATGGGGGAATAACAGCACATCGCGGATCGACGGCGCATCGGTAAACAACATTACCAGACGGTCGATACCAATGCCCTCGCCCGCTGTTGGCGGCAGGCCGTATTCCAACGCCGCGATATAGTCGGCGTCGTAGTGCATCGCCTCGTCGTCGCCGGCATCTTTTTCCGCCACCTGCGCCATAAAGCGCTCAGCCTGATCTTCGGCGTCATTCAGCTCGGAGAAGCCATTGGCCAGCTCGCGGCCACCGACAAAGAACTCGAAGCGGTCGGTGACAAAGGGGTTGTCGTCACTGCGGCGCGCCAGCGGCGACACTTCAGTGGGGTATTCGGTAATGAAGGTCGGCTGGTCGAGTTTGTGCTCAACGGTCTCTTCAAAAATTTCTATCTGGATCTTGCCCAGTCCCCAGCTGTCTTTCACCTCAATACCCAGCCCCTTGGCAATGGCCGTTGCCTGCGCCATATCGCTCAGCTGTTCGGCGCTAATCGTCGGATTGTAGTGCAGCACCGAGTCAAACACCGACAGGCGAGTAAAGGGCTGGGCAAAGTCGTACTCACTGCCCTGGTACTGCAGCACGGTGGTGCCCAGCACTTCCTGGGCCACGTGGCGCAGCATGGCCTCGGTGAGGTCCATCAGGTCTTTGTAATCGGCGTAGGCCTGGTAGAACTCGATCATGGTGAATTCGGGGTTGTGACGCGTCGACAGCCCCTCGTTGCGGAAATTACGGTTGATTTCAAACACCCGCTCCAGGCCGCCAACCACCAGGCGCTTAAGGTAAAGCTCCGGAGCGATACGCAGGTACATGTCCAGGTCCAGGGCATTGTGATGGGTGACAAAGGGACGCGCGGTCGCGCCACCGGGAATCACCTGCATCATCGGCGTTTCCACCTCGACAAAATCTTTTTGCTGCAGGAAGTTGCGGATCGAGCTGATCATTTTAGAGCGAATGGCAAAGGTACGGCGCGACTGCTCGTTCATAATCAGGTCGACATAGCGCTGGCGGTAGCGCATTTCCTGATCTTGCAGGCCGTGGAATTTATCCGGCAGCGGGCGCAGTGACTTGGTCAGCAAGCCGCCCTCTTCCATATACACATACAGATCGCCCTTGCCGGATTTGTGTACCGGGCCCTTGGCAAAAATAATGTCGCCAATGTCCCAGGTTTTAATCTCGTCGCTGAGTTCGGCGGGCAGTTTTTTCTTGTCGATATAGGTCTGGATACGCCCCGACATGTCCTGCAGCACCATAAAAGGCCCGCGCTTGGCCATAATGCGACCGGCCACCGCAGCGCGACGATCCAGTGCTTCCAGCGCTGCTTTATCGTGCTCACCCAGCTCGTCCTGCAGCTGCTGCGCGTAGGCATCGCGGCGGAAGTCATTGGGGAAGGCATTGCGCTTTTCGCGAATCGCCGCCAGCTTGGCGCGACGCTCGGCGATCAAGCGGTTTTCTTCCTGGCCAGCTTCCTGGGCTTGCGGGTCGTTGTGCTGTTCAGACATCTGGGGTTCCTTGCGTCGGGCGCCGCGCGGCGGCGCCTGAAAATAACAAATTGGCGTGTCGGCCTAGAGGCCGGACTTCAAGCTGGCCTCGATAAACAGGTCGAGGTCGCCGTCGAGCACGTTATTGCAGTTGCTGGTCTGCACATTGGTGCGCAAATCTTTAATGCGCTGATCGTCCAATACGTAGGAGCGAATCTGGCTGCCCCAGCCAATGTCAGACTTGCTGTCTTCCAGGGCCTGCGCCTCGCTGTTGCGCTTTTGCAGCTCCAACTCGTAGAGCTTGGCTTTGAGCATTTTCCAGGCATTGTCGCGGTTCTGGTGCTGGGAGCGCTCGCTCTGGCACTGCACCACGGTGTTTGTCGGCTCGTGGGTCAGGCGCACCGCCGAATCGGTTTTGTTAACGTGCTGACCACCGGCGCCGCTGGCGCGGTAGGTATCGGTGCGAACATCCGACGGGTCGATATCGATTTCGATATTGTCGTCGATTTCCGGCGAAACAAACACCGAACAAAAGGAGGTATGCCGACGATTACCCGAATCAAAAGGCGATTTGCGCACCAGGCGGTGAACACCGGTCTCGGTGCGCAACCAACCAAAGGCGTATTCACCCTGCACGTGGATAGTGGCACTTTTAATGCCGGCCACTTCGCCGTCAGAGACTTCCACCAGATCGGCCTTAAAGCCCTTGTCTTCGCACCAGCGCAAATACATGCGCAGTACCATATTCGCCCAATCCTGGGCCTCGGTGCCGCCTGAGCCGGATTGAATATCCAGATAGCAATTATTGGGGTCCATTTCACCGGAGAACATGCGGCGAAACTCCAGTTTGCTGAGCACGCCATTGAGCCGGTCGATATCGCCCTGCACCGCCTCAATGGTTTCTTCGTCATTCTCTTCGGCCGCCATGTCCAGCAGCTCGCTGGCGTCGGCCAGACCGGCATCGAGTTCGTCGATACAACCCACCACCGCTTCCAGGCTGGCGCGCTCGCGACCCAGCTCCTGGGCGCGCGCAGGGTCGTCCCACACGGCGGAATCGCCGAGCTCCAGCTCGACCTCGGTCAGGCGCTCTTGTTTGTTAGCGTAGTCAAAGATACCCCCTAAGCGTATCGGTACGCTCAGTCATGTCCTTGAGGGCATTGCGCAGGGGATTAATTTCTAGCATGGCTGGCTTCCGGACCGCGTGGAAAAGGCGGGCATTTTACCCGATGCATTGCCCGGCGCAAAGCAGCGCAGTGCTAGACGCCGCTCGCCGGCTGCAGATGTTCGACCAGCAACTGCAGCGACAGGCGCTCGCGCCACAGATTGCTGTCCAGTTTGTAGACCAGCTCAACCTCGGCCACGGCCGGGTCGGGCCAGATCGCAGTGTCGACATTAAAGGCGATGGCATCAATGATGGCCTGGCTGTCGCCAATGGGCGCCAGGGTCATCTTCAGGTGGCGCTCGCCGACAATGCGCTGCTGCTGGAGCACAAAACGGCCGTGAAACAGCGGCTCGGGAAACGCCTGCCCCCAGGGACCGGCGCTGCGCAGCAACTCGGCATTAGTCAGCGACAACTCCGCCGGGCTCAACTCGCCGTCGCTGTGCACCACGGCCTCCAGCTGATCGTCACTGAGCTGCTCCGCCACCGCGTCGACAAAGGCCGCACTGAAGTCCTCAAAGTCGGTTTTGGCCAGACTCAGTCCCGCCGCCATGGCATGGCCGCCAAATTTGCTAAGCATCTTGGGATGACGCTTGGCGATAAGATCCAGGGTATCGCGCATATGCAGGCCGGGTATGGAGCGCGCCGAGCCCTTGATTTCATGATCATCGGCCTCGGCAAAGGCAATGACCGGGCGGTGAAATTGCTCTTTTATCCGCGAGGCGAGAATCCCCACCACACCCTGGTGCCAGCTGGGGTCGTAAAGACACAGGCCCGCCGGTACCTGGCTGCTGTCGAGCTGCAAATGCGACAGCGCGCGCATGGCATCGTCTTTCATGCTCTGCTCAATGCTGCGGCGCTCGCGGTTGAGATCATCCAGCTCGGCCGCCAAAGCCAGGGCGCGCTGCGGGTCATTCTCCAGCAGGCAGCGAATGCCCACGGTCATATCGTCGAGGCGGCCGGCGGCGTTCAGGCGCGGACCGACAGCAAAGCCCAGATCCGTGGCCACCAA
>NZ_JBFIGO010000168.1:0-3664 GCF_041602295.1 Spongiibacter sp.
GACTTGATGTGGTAATGACTATCGACACGCAGACACCGCCCATTTCGGCCCCAGAAGCCGCCCTGCATACCCTGCAATCGGTCTTTGGCTACCAGGCTTTTCGCAATCACCAGGCGGAAATCGTCGAACAGCTTATCAATGGCGGCGACGCACTGGTGCTAATGCCCACCGGCGGCGGCAAATCGCTGTGTTTCCAAATACCGGCGCTGGTGCGCGACGGCACCGCCATCGTGGTGTCGCCGCTGATCGCCTTGATGCAAGACCAAGTCGACGCGCTGCGCCAAAATGGTGTCAACGCCGCCTGTTTAAACTCCAGTCTCAGTGGCGCCGAAGCGAACGACGTCGAACGCCAACTGCTCAATGGCGAACTGGATCTGCTCTACGTCGCCCCCGAGCGGCTGATGATGCCGCGCATGCAGGGCCTACTGGAGCGCGCCCGCATCGCCCTGTTCGCCATCGACGAGGCCCACTGTGTCTCCCAGTGGGGCCACGACTTTCGCCCGGAATATATCCAGCTGTCGGTGCTGCACGAGCGCTTCCCCCACATTCCGCGCATCGCCCTCACCGCCACCGCCGACGAGCGCACCCAACAGGAAATCATTCAGCGGCTGGGACTGGAACATGCCCGACTGTTCAACAACGGCTTCGATCGCCCCAATATTCGCTACCGTATCGCCGAGAACAACGGCAATGCCCGCGAGCAATTACTGCGCTTTATTCGCAACGAACACGACGGCGATGCCGGCATTGTTTACTGCCTGTCGCGCAAACGCGTCGACGAAACCGCCCACTGGCTGAGCAGCAAGGGCCTCAAGGCACTGCCCTACCACGCCGGCCTGTCCAACGAGGTTCGCCAGCAACACCAGAGCCGGTTTTTGCGCGACGACGGCATTATCATCGTCGCCACTATCGCCTTTGGCATGGGCATCGACAAACCTGACGTGCGCTTTGTCGCCCACCTGAACCTGCCTAAAAGCATTGAGGCCTACTACCAGGAAACCGGCCGCGCCGGCCGCGACGGCCTGCCCGCCAATGCCTGGATGCTCTACGGTCTTCAGGATGTGATTACCCTGCGACAAATGCAGGAGGGCTCCGACGCCGACGAAAGCTATAAGCGCATAGAGCGCCATAAGCTCGACGCCATGCTCGGTCTCTGTGAGCTGGAGAGCTGTCGCCGCCAGGCACTGTTGCACTATTTCGGCGACACCCTCGAGCAAGCCTGCGGCAACTGCGACAACTGCCTAAGCCCCCCCGAAACCTGGGACGCCACTGTCGCTGCGCAAAAAGCCCTGTCCTGTGCCTATCGCACTGGCCAGCGCTTTGGCGTCAACTACCTAGTCGATGTCCTGCTGGGCAAAAGCAATGAGCGCATTCAACAATTCGGTCATCACAAGCTGGCGGTGTTCGGCCTTGGCAAGGAACTCAACACCAGTCAGTGGCGCGGCCTGTTCCGCCAGTTGATTGCGCGCCGCCTGCTCAGCGTCGATGTCGACGGTCACGGCAGCGTACTGCTGAGCGAAAGCGCAAGACCGGTACTGCGCGGCGAGCAAACACTCACCCTGCGCAAACTCGCCAAGGTCAGCAGCGGCAAATCCAGCCGCAAAACCTTTGCCAATACCGCCCACAGCCAACTCTGGGAGGCATTGCGCAGCCATCGCAAGCAACTGGCCGAAGAACAGGGCGTCCCCGCCTACGTCATCTTTCACGACGCCACCCTCGCCGAAATGGCCGAGCGCCAACCACAAAGCCTGGAGCAGTTGGGCCGCATATCCGGCATCGGTGAGCGCAAACTCGACGCCTACGGCGACAGCTTCCTGCGCGTGATTCTAGACAATGCCGACAGCGGCGCGCCCACTTCCGACAGCGGCGAAGAAAGCGTGCAACTGCTCTGCCAGGGGCTGAAGCCGCTAGAGATTGCCCATCGCCGCGAGCTCACACTGGCAACCGTCTACCGCCACCTGGCCGCCGCGATCAAAAATGGCGAATTGGAACTCGATGATGTGGTGGAGTTAGACCCGCCCTCCCTGCAAGAGATCCGCTTTGCCTTTGAGCACAGCGAAGATGGCCGGCTAAAGCCGGTATATGAATTACTGGGCGGCGAATACGACTACGGCATACTGGAATGCGTGCGGGCAGCCGGTTAGCGCCCGCCGGCATCATCCATACTCCCACACGCTGCGTAGAGAGTTTCATTGGCTATACTTTGCCCATGAGGACACTTACCCAACCATGATGTGGCTGACGCAACACACCCTGACCCGACGCCTGCTGTCGATCCCCGCGTATATAATGCTGACGCTGCTCGTACTGATCTCTGCCCCGCTGTGGATACCGATGATCTGGCTACTTGGCCACATCAGGCCCAGCGCGCGATCGGGTCTGCGCTGCCTCACCTTTGTCTGCCTCTACCTGCTTTGCGAAACTGCCGGCATCGTCGCCAGCGGCTGGCTGTGGCTGCGCTACGGCCTGAGCAGAAAGCAACAGGCCCACTACCTGGCGGCCAACAGTCAGTTGCAATACTGGTGGGCGGACACCCTGCGCCGCGGCGCCGAAAAACTGTTCAGGCTGCGCTTTGAGATCGAGGGTGAAGAGGCGCTCAACGGCCCCGCGGCCATCGTATTGCCGCGCCATACCAGTATCGGCGACACGGTGCTGCCAATGTCGTTCTACGCTATTCCCAAGGCCTTTCGTGTGCGCTATGTCCTCAAGCGCGAACTGTTGCTAGACCCCTGCCTGGACATCGTCGGCAATCGTCTGCCCAACGCCTTTGTCAATCGCGTGGCAGAAGACATGGACAGCGAACTCAAGGTACTTCACAAGCTGGCGGCCACGGCGGCTGACGACGACGCCCTGGTGATATACATGGAGGGGACGCGGTTCTCGACCAACAAACGCCAACGCATATTACGCCAGCTGGCGGCAAACGATGCTCCCGAGGCACTGCGCAATGCCGAACGCTGGACCACGGTGCTACCACCGCGACCCGCCGGCGCCCTGACACTGATGGCCGCAGCGCCACACAAGGACCTGCTGTTCTTTGCGCACAGTGGCTTCGAAGGTTCCGCCAGTTTCACCAGTCTGTTTAACGGCAGTTGGATGGATACCACCGTGCGACTGAGCTTCTGGCGCATCCCCGCCGCTGACATTCCCGATGACCCCGAGGGGCGTCGCGCGCTGCTGCTAGAACAGTGGGAGCTTATGCACCGCAAATTGAGCGAGATGGCGGACCGCCCGGCCTGACAAGCCCGCTTGGCAATAACTCAAGCCAGCGGGCACTGTGCTCCGGCGGCGCCTTGATCGGCCTCGATACTGTCGATCACTCCCATCACCAAACGCAGCGCCGCTCGCACAACCGTCTCGCGAGGCATTGCATAGCCACTGCGCAGCCAGTGGGTTGCCGTTTGCCGCATCGCGCCCACCAGCGCCATTCCCAGCACCAGTGACTCATCGTCGGGCAACTGCCAATGTGGATAAACATGGCCAGCCAGCTCCACGATCAGCTCGCTAAACGACAGAATATAGCCGTGATATAGCTGCTCAACTTCGGGGCTGATGCCCTCCAACTCAACCATACACACCCTGGCAACACGGGGGTCTTCCAAGGCAGAAAAATACGCGTCCAACATTAATCTGACCTGGATTCGCGGTGGCTCCGCCGCACTGC
>NZ_JBFIGO010000169.1:0-3590 GCF_041602295.1 Spongiibacter sp.
GTCGATGCCCTGGCGATTGCCTGTGGCACCAGCCACGGCGCCTACAAGTTCACCCGGCCACCGACGGGCGACATCTTGGCCATCGACCGCATCAAGGCCATTCACGCCCGCATTCCCGATACCCATCTGGTCATGCACGGCAGTTCCAGTGTGCCCCAGGAGTGGTTGGCGATTATCAATGAGTTTGGCGGTGAAATCCCCGAGACCTACGGTGTGCCGGTTGAGCAAATTGTCGAAGGCATCAAGCACGGTGTGCGCAAGGTCAATATCGATACCGATCTGCGCCTGGCATCGACCGGTGCGGTGCGTCGCTTCTTGGCGCAAAACCCCAGCGAGTTCGACCCGCGCAAATACCTCAAGGCCACCATCGATGAGATGAAGGCAATCTGTGTGGCGCGCTACGAGGCCTTTGGCACCGCCGGCAACGCGTCTAAGATTAAGCCACTGAGTCTGGAAGCGATGTTTGGCGAATACGAGTCGGGTCGCTTGAATCCCAATATCAAGTAAGCGGCGTCATCGTCACTGTAAAGCCCGGCACCGCCGGGTTTTTTTATGCCCGCTTTATTTTTGGCGCTCAGGCGGGGCATACTCTTGACGCGTTCATACGCGGTGATTGTTAAGAATAAGGAAGCGCCCATGTTGTGGCCCGACAAGATCGACCAGCAAAACCTGCCCAGCCTCCAGCCGCTGTCGCCGGCGTCGACGGTGAATAGCCTGCCCTGGCTGCCCGAGTACTGCGCCTACTATGGCATCGATCTGGAAAAAGACTACCCCGGACTGCGCCACTACATCGGTTATTTCGAGGCGGAGGGCCAGCGGATTGCCACCCAGGTGTTCAAACTGCCGGGGGCCGAGCGCACCGCCTTTGTCTATCACGGCTACTACGATCACGTGGGGCTGTTCGACAATGTGATCAATTACTGCCTAAAGCACGGCTGCTCGGTGGTGGCCTATGACTTGCCGGGCCATGGCCTGTCGACGGGTGAGCGCGCGGCGATCGACAGCTTCTTTTCTTATCGCCAGGTGCTGTGCGCAGCGTTCGATGCGGTGGCGCCCTTTGACCTGCCGGCGCGGCGTTTCGCCATGGCGCAGAGTACCGGCTGTGCGATTGTCGGCTCGCATCTGCTCGATGGCGGCAGCGAGGATTTTGAGCAGGTGGTGTTGATGGCGCCGCTGGTGCGCCCGCGGGCGTTTTGGTGGGGCAAGCCGGCGCACAGTGTGCTGAAGCTGTTTATGCACAGCCTACCGCGCCGCTTTGCCGACAATTCCGATGACCAGGCTTTTCTGGAATTTCTGCGCGAGCGCGACCCCCTGCAGCCGCGTATTTTGCCGGTGAGCTGGGTGGGCGCGCTGAAAAAATGGCTGCCGTGGTTTCACGCCCAGCCAGCCTGTGATTGCCCGGTGTTGATTTTGCAGGGCGATGCCGACGACACCGTGGACTGGCGCTATAACCTGCCGGTGCTGCGCAGAAAATACCGCAACCTGCGCGAGGTGATGATTGCCGGTGCCCGCCATCATTTGGTGAAAGAGGGAGAGCACTACCGGGCGCAAATTTGGCAGGCCTGCGACGATTTCTTATTTTTCCGCCGCTAAGCGCAAAAAAAACGGAGCCAACAGGGGCTCCGAAAAAAGGGTATCGAGATAAGTCGATATTGAGACTGGGTGGTTGTCAAAAGGTTCCGCTTACATCATCGTTTGGGCGATGCCCTCGATATCGAGAATCAGTTGTACGGTGCGCGAGGCCGGCCCGAGGTCGTAGTCGATGCCAAAGTCTTTCAGGGCGAATTCCGTGGTGCCGGTAAAGCCCTGGCGGTAGCCGCCCCAGGGGTCTTTGCCAGCGCCAATTTCTTGCACATCAATGCTGATTTCGCGGGTGACGCCGTGCAGGGTCAGTTTCCCTTTCAGCTCGGCCTTACCGTCGCCCTTGGGAATGAAGGCGGTGCTGACAAACGTCGCCTTGGGGTATTTGTCGACATTGAGAAAATCTTTGCCGCGCAAATGCTTGTCGCGCTCGGCGTGATTGCTATTCAGGCTGGCGGTATCAATCGTCACCTTGACGCTGGCCGCCGTCGGGTTTTTCGGGTCGTAGTTAAAGCGTCCCTCGAAGCTGTCGAAGCGGCCGTGCAGCCAGCTGTAACCCAAGTGTTTAATTTTAAATTGTATAAAGGCGTGGGCGCCGGCGGTGTCGATTTTGTATTCGCTGGCCTGCAGGTTGCCACTAAGGCTAAGCAGTAGTGCCAGTCCGAGGGTGAGTATGTGCTTCATAATGCGTCCTTCTCTGTGAGCCAATAGTGTCGCGGCGGTGTTAGCGGGACCGTCGCGATGGGGTGTTGTCGGCAATGCCCAGCATTTTTTTCAGGGTATTGTCGCGGTTGTAAAAGTGATGTTTTAGCGCGGCGGCGCTGTGCACCCCGGCTATCAGGATGATGAGCCAGGCGAGTATTTCATGGGCTTCGCCAGCAATGTCTTCCTGGTTGGGCAGGTTCTGCAGGCTGGCGGGCACACTAAACCAGTCAAACACCTCAATAGCGCGGCCGTCGGCGGTGGAGATCAAGTAGCCGGCGATCATCATCAGCAGCAGCAGGCTGTACAGGGTGTAGTGAGTGAGGTGGGCGGCGACGCGCTCCCAGCGTGGCATGCCGGGGGCATCGTCGGGCTGAACATTGACCGCGCGCCACAGCAGGCGCAGCAGTAACAGCGCCAGCAATACTATGCCGAGGCTTTTGTGAATATGCGGCCCCTGGCGATACCAGGGGTCGTAGTAGCCGAGGTCGCGCATCCACAGGCCGAGGCCAAACATGGCGAAGATGGCCAGCGCCATGCTCCAGTGCAGGGCGACACTGATCCAGCCGTAGCGGGTGTTAGTATTCTTTAGGGGCATAGCTCTGGCACTCTTCCCTGGCGGTTCGCCGTTTGACAATGCTCCCAGTATAGATGCGCCAAGCTGATTAAAAAGCGCATTTTTTTGCGCGAATTAACCAGCTTTTTCGATGGGTTAGCGGCCGGCCAGTAGATTGGCTAGGCGGTCGACTTCGGCGAGGTCGGCGCTGGCTGGCACCAGCTGAATTTCATCGCAGCCCAGCGCTTCGATGGCGTCCAGGCCATCGAGAATGGCCTTGGGGTCGTGCATGGTCATGGTGGCGGCGACTTTCTGGGCTTCGTCCTCGCCAAAGATTTTCAAGTAGTCGAACACGTAGTCGCGCAGCGCCTGTTGGCCATTGTCGGCCAGCGAGTACCAAAAGCCGCCCATGCGATAGGGTTTGTCACTGCGCCCGGACTTTTCCCAGGCTTGATCGGCGGACTGGAAAAAGTGGTTAATCAGTCCGGCGTCGCCGCCCATGGCAAAGCCGTACAGGCCATCGGCCCATTTGGAAACGCGCTCAATGCTTTTGGGGCCCATGGCGCCGACTAAAATTGGCGGCCCGCCGGCTTGTATGGGTTCGGGGCCGATCTCGTCGTAGTCGGCAATTTGCTCGCCGCGCCACACTTGTTTCATTAGCGCAACCTGTTCGTCCATACGCTGGAAGCGGCCTTTCATGTCGGCGCCCAGTGCCTGGTAGTCTTTTTCGCGGCCGCCGACACCGACGGTA
>NZ_JBFIGO010000170.1:0-3551 GCF_041602295.1 Spongiibacter sp.
GCGACACAGCTTCTCGCTGACCAGGTCGTGCGGCTGGCTGTCCTTGTCGATGGCCCTGAGGTCGCACAGCGGCACGCCGAACTGTTCGGAGGCAATCTCGGCCACCGCCCGGCTGCTGGCCAGCTTGTTCTGCACCAGGTAGGACACCAGCGGGATCTTGTTGCGCAGCGCCTGGGCCTGGGCCTGGCCGGCGGCGCGTTCGTCGAGCAGGTCGGCGTTGACCAGTTGCCGGGCCAGGCCGGTCAGATTCGGAGTGTCGTTCATTGCGCTTCTGCTAATCGAAGGGAGGCGGATGCTGCTGACTTATAGCCTAATCGCGCGCCAAGCCCAAGTGCGGCAGGCCCGCCTGACAAAAAACGTCAGTTGCTGCCGTGTTGGAGGCGGGTGGTTTGTGCTGAGCAGCAAGAGATCCCTTATGCTGCGCGTTCTGCCGAGTTGGCACGCCATCTGCTTTGTCCCTGTCAGGTCGCTGACCTTAACCACAATAGGAGCTTGACCATGAAGTCTCTCAAGAAGCAAAAAGGTTTTACCCTGATCGAGCTGATGATCGTGATCGCGATCATCGGTATTCTCGCCGCCATCGCCATTCCGCAGTTCAATGAGTATCGCGCCAAGGCGAACGATACTGCTGCAACGGCTGACACTAAGAATGGCTACACTTCCGTTGTTTCCAATCTGCTCTAAGTCGGCCGAAGTTTCAGGAGATATATAATGAAAAAGTTTCCATTAGCGGTTGCAGGTTTTTGTGCATTTATGACTGCGGGCTATGCCTCGGCGGTGACTACTGATCTCGCAGCGGGGAATAATGCGATCATTCTCACGGATTGTCCGCTGCTGGCCAATGACATAACGCTCGTGCTCTCTAACAATGTCGTAGGTTCTTTGGCGTGTGAGCCTACTACTTCTGTTGCTGCCATCAGTGTTTGTCACACCAAAGGGCAGAAGAGCTCGCGTAGTGCTGTTGTGACTTTGGAAGACGATGGCGTTACTGTGAAGTGTACAGTGAGTGAGACTGAGACCTGCATTGAGTCTGTTAGCGGTTCAACATTCCCTACCGCCAGCACCGGGTCCGGTCAAGTGACGCAGCAGTATCCGGATACAGAATGCTCGCAAACCGCTGTTACGGCAGTTGCGAATGCGCAGGCTCCTGCTCCCACAGCTCCGTAATAATTAAATAGACTCAGCCTTAAGTTTGCGAGCAAGCTTTTGCTGGGATGGAGGGAGGCGTCTGCCTCCCTCTTTTTGTTTTTTTGGATAAGCAGTTTATTAAAGTCTTTCGTATTTTATGTAATGTTTGGCGGCAGACGATAGTCGTTCAGCAATTTTTTACTGATTGTCGTGTGGCTATCTGCCACCCTTGAGGTCCAATTCAGCGGTAGGCAACAGGCTAGCTGCGCTTTGGAAGTTGGTTTTTCGGTGCGACGCCTGATTTTGTCGTTACTATTGGTGATTTGGGTTTGGGTGCTGTTTTTGCGAGTTGGATTGAGGGGGGGTGCAGTCGATTGTCTATTAACTATTTCGGCTAATAGATCCCTCTATAAATTGTCTTTTCCCTAAGGGGTGTATTACGCCAAAAGTTCTTCCGTGATTTGCCGCGACTTGAATTGTTGTTGCGGTAGTGGCAGTGCAATAGGCTTGAGTGGCGTTGACTCTGTGCCGTTTGCGATAGTACGTTTACCTCCTCATGAATTTGTGATGGCTGCTCATGTTGTATTTCTCTGATTTCTTAGCTGGACTTCGTCTGGCCTTGCGCGCTCGCTACCTGTGGCTGGCTGGCTGTTCATTGCTGGTGCTGGCCTTGGCTGCTTTACTGGCCGCCGAGTTCAGTGGCCGCCAGCCCGCCACAGTGGCGCTGGATGTCGGTCTGTCGGTGATGCGTCTGCTATTGCCGCTGGTGCTGGTGCTGATGACCCAGGAATTGCTCTCCCGCGAATTCGATCGGCGCTACTTCCTCAATTCCCTGACCTATCCGCGTCCACGGCATAAGCTGTTGCTCGGTCGTTTTCTGGCGGTTGTCGCCTTGACCCTTGGCCTGCTGCTGGCCATGGCGCTGCTCTTGGCGTTGCTGGTCGGGCAGGTCGGTCAGGGCTACGCTCAGGGTACGCCGGTGGCACTGGATCACCACTACCTGGTCAGCATTGCCTTTGTCGGGGTGGATCTGTTGCTGCTGACCGCCCTGGCCTGCCTGCTCGCTGTGGTCGCCTCGACCCCCAGTTTCGTCTTGATCGGCACCTTCGGTTTTATGCTGGTGGCGCGCTCTTTCGCTGCCATTATCGAACTGCTCACCCGTAACGCTTTCGTAGTCGGCGATGCCGAGAGTTACCGCGTGGGCGTTGGTCTGCTCGGTTACCTGCTGCCGGATCTCGGTGCGCTGGATGTGCGCATGGTCGCGCTCTACGGCAGCATGGACTTTCTCCCCGCCGACTGGTCATGGCTGCTGCTCTCCAGCCTGGCATATATAGTCGCTTTATTGGCGCTGGCGGTCTGGGCGCTGCAACGCAAGCGGTTTTCCTGATATGCGCGGCCGTTACGTTCCGCTGTTGCTGGCCCTGCTGGGCTTTGCTGTGTTTGCCGGCATCGCCTTCTGGCGTGCCCAACAGCCGCTGTCGCTGGAGCAACCGCGGGTGCAGGATCGGGTGGTGATAGCCGCGCCCATCCTGCTGGCGCTGTACGGCGGTGACCGCTTCCTCGCTGCCGACCTGGAAACCATGCGCCTGGCCGCCACCGGCATACAGGATGGCCAGAGTGATGCCAATTACCTGATCCGTGCCCAACAGATCGTCGCGCAGTTGAATGCCTGCCATGAAGACAACTATTACCTGGCCAACGGCCTGCTCACCTGGGGCGGCGCGGTCAGCGAGGGTAATCAGGTGCTGCGTGCGGCGGTGCAGTGCCGTACCTGGGACTTTGTTCCGGCGTTTTTCTATGGCGTCAACCTGGCGTTCTTTCAGCGTGATATAGCCGAAGCGCAACGCGTACTCGAACTGGGCGCGCAGCGCTCGCCGCAGAATGCCGCAGGCCTGCGCAAGCTGGCGGTGATGCTGCAGGCGGAAACCTTCGCCGATGAACAGCTGGCCCTGGACTACCTGACCCAGCAGCGTGACGCCGCCGGCGACCCCAAGCTGCGCGACATGCTCGACAAACGCGTCGTTCGCCTGCAAGGGCTGGTTACCCTGCGCGAGGCGCAACGCCGCTTCGAGGCCAACAATGGCGCGCTGGTCAGGCTTGAGCAACTGGTCGAAGCCGGCCTGTTGCCAGTCTTGCCGGATGATCCGCTCAGGCTCGGCTACGAGTTGCGCGAAGGGACAATCATCTTGAAGAAACTGAAAATCGCCGGCATGGAGGATCAGTCGTGAGTGCTGCACTGGAATTTCATGGCGTCAGCCAGACCTTTCGCGTCAAGGGCAAGGCGGTGCAGGCGCTGCGCGAGGTCAGCTTCAGCCTGGCCGAGGGCGAGGTGTTCGGCTTCGTCGGGCCCAACGGCGCCGGCTAGTCGACCACCATCAAGGTCATGCTCGACATCATCAACGACTACCAGGGTCGGGTCAGCC
>NZ_JBFIGO010000171.1:0-3528 GCF_041602295.1 Spongiibacter sp.
AACTGCGCGGGCGGGCATATTTTCCGCGCCCTGCACGAAATTACCGAGGAAAACTGGCTGGCTGATATCGCCAACAACCTCGGCGGCAGTCTGTTCCTCTGCCAGGCGGCGGTGCCGGAGCTGTTGAAAACGGCTGGTAATATTGTCAACGTCGGCTCCTTGGCCAGTGTCGAGGGCCAGCCCTATTCCGCGACCTACTGCAGCGCCAAACACGGTGTTATCGGCCTGACCAAGTCGCTGGCCTTGGAGTTTATTAATCAGCCGATTCGCATCAATGCGGTGTGTCCCGGCGGTACCAATACGCCTCAGCTGGCGAAGGTGGGGATGCCCGACGGTGGCGATATCGACTTGATTATGACCACCGCTGCCAAGCGCGGTTTGGCCGAGGCGGAAGATATCGCCGCCGTGATTAGCTTTATTGCCTCAGAGGAGGCCCGGGCAACTCACGGCGCGGTGTACATGGCCGATATGGGAAAAACGATATAGCCGCGCAGAGTTGCGGCCAGACCAAGTGGGGGTGACATTGGGGCTTAAATTGGAGCTTAACAAGCTATTAGTGGTGGTGCTGGGCAGCACATTGCTTGCCTGTAGCGTGCATGTCGAGCGGGCCGCGTTGCCGGCCGACTGGCAGGGTGTCAGTAGCCAGCAGTTAGCGGTATCGGGCTACGGCGACTGGGCGCGGCTGCGCGGCCAGCCTCTGCGTATTGGCGACTACGTTACCGGCAAGCTGGATTACTCACTGTGGGCCACTGCGCCGACTATCAGTCGCAGCAGTGTCAGTAGCGGCGACGACGGTATTCAGCTGGGCAGCGTCGATGACGACAATGATTCCGGTTACGGCTTCTCGTTATATCGCGCCGATGTGGCGCTGGCGGCGGTGCGTTGTCGGCAGTATCGCCGCGGCCGCGGCTGGTATTTGCGGGTGGCCGACGAGGGTTCGCAGCAGGCCCTGGAGTTACAGGGCGATGAGCGTTTTGTCGCGGGGCTCAGCTGCAGTGCCGAGGGGCTGACACAGGGCTGGCTGCCCTGGCAGTTGGAGTTGCGCGCCACCAGCCGTCAGCCCTTTGCGGGATTGATTCATCGCGGCGGTAGCGCGCTGGCGGTAGTCGGCAGTCGCCAAGGGCTTAGTGTCGAGCTGCCGGAGACGGTGAGCATCGCGATACGCGACGGTGGGCACAGCGTGGCCATGCTCGATTTGCTCAACGGGGGGGCGCTGCACCTTCACCCGCAGTTGCAACAGGAGCTTGAGCCCGCGGTGGTGGCCGCGGCCATGGCCTTGTTGCTGGCCAATGACCCGCTGGCCGAGGATTAGTGACCTTGTGCCGCCTGTCGCGGCCCGGTTTAGCGGCTGGGCCCTGGCAGTGAGTCCTGGCTTGGCGCGTCGCATTGGCGAGCGACCTTGCCTGGGCGCGTCGGCTAGCTAGGGGTATCTGCGCATTCCGCATTGCGGCGGGGCTGGATACGGTTGCTAGTCTGGACAGCTTTTTTCTGCGGCACTTGTCCTGCGCGGCCTTTGTGGGTCGATGCGCTGTGGCAACGGGGTTCACGTTCGATGGCAAATTCCGATGAATTTCTCGGCAAGGTACTCGATACCATGGCCGACCATGTGGTGGTGGTCGACCGCAGCGGTCAAATTCTGTATGTGAATCGCCGCTGGTGTGAATTTGCCGAGGACAATAACTGCGGTATTACCGACAGCTGGGCCGGGGTCAATTATTTACAGGTCTGCGACCGCGCGGCGGCGCAGGGCGATGAGTCGGCCTTGCAGGCGGCACAGGGTATTCGCGAGTTTATGGCGTCGGAAAGAGCGCACTGGTGCCTGGAGTACCCCTGCCACAGCCCGGAGCAGCAGCGCTGGTTTATGATGACTGTGTCGCGGTTTACGCTGAATCGCCGCCAATACTTTGTGATTACCCACCACGACATTACCCAGCGCAAGCTCGCCGAAGACAAGGTCAGCAAGATGGCGCTGATCGACAGCCTGACGGGTATCCCCAATCGCCGCTGTTTTGATACGTTTTTCCAGCAGGAGTGGCGGCGTTCACGTCGCTTAAAGTCGCCGCTGTCGCTGGCGCTTATCGATATTGAT
Source organism: Spongiibacter sp. (assembly GCF_041602295.1). Lineage (GTDB taxonomy): Bacteria > Pseudomonadota > Gammaproteobacteria > Pseudomonadales > Spongiibacteraceae > Spongiibacter. Next base: position 2,090 of record NZ_JBFIGO010000171.1, read on the forward strand.
TATTTTAAATTGCTCAATGACCGCTACGGCCATCAAACCGGGGATGCCTGCTTGCGCAAAATCGGACGCCTGCTGAAGGACTTTGTTCGGCGCCCGGGCGATCTCTGTGCCCGCTATGGCGGCGAAGAGTTTGCGGTGGTTTACGGCAACACCGATGAGGATGAGGCGCGGCACCTGCTGGCGGAGTTGAGCGAGGCGATACGGCAGCTGGCTATTCCCAATGAAGGGTCGACGGTGGCGCCCTATCTTACCGTCAGTGCGGGCCTGGCGACGGCCCGGCCTGGTGACTCGAGCGACAGCCCGGACAAGTTGATCGCCAGGGCTGATCGGCAGCTCTATCTCGCCAAGGACAGCGGTCGCAATTGCACCGCGGTGGCCGGTTAAGGTTGATTCTTGAGGTGCGCCGTTGGGGAGGCGCAGACTGTTAATCACTAGGCTGAATGTATATTGATTTATAAAATAAATTAGACTGATTTTGTGCTGGCGCCTATGGTGATGACTTTATTGCCGAGGAGCCAGCCATGGACTTCAATCTCAGCCCCCGCGCCCAAGCGCTGCGCGATCAACTCCGCCATTTTATCGACAGCGAAATCATGCCGGTCGAAGAGGCCGTGCTGCCTGAGCTGATGCTCAGCAACAAGGGCGGCGACTGGAGCCAGTGGACGGTATTGCCCGAGCTTGAAGCGCTCAAAGCCAAGGCCCGCGAATTGGGTCTGTGGAACTTGTTCTTGCCCGATCCCGACTTGGGCGCTGGCCTGACGGTGGGTGAATACGCGGTGCTGGCCGAGCAGATGGGCCGCTCACATTTTGCCCCCGAGGTGTTTAACTGCAACGCCCCGGATACCGGCAATATGGAAGTGCTGTGGAAATACGGCAGCGAGGCGCAGAAACAGCGCTGGCTGGGGCCGCTGCTCAATGCCGAGATCCGTTCGGTATTCTTTATGACCGAGCCCGAGGTGGCCTCTTCTGATGCGACCAATATGGCGGCGACCATTGAGGTCGACGGCGACGAGCTGGTGCTCAACGGCAAGAAATGGTGGTCGACCGGGGTGGGTGATCCGCGCTGCGAAGTCGGCATTTTTATGGGGCTGAGCAATCCCGAAGCCGCTCGCCACAGCCGTCACTCGATGGTATTGGTGCCGATGAATACCCCCGGCGTGACCATCAAGCGCATGCTGCCGGTGTTCGGTGGCTTCGACGAGCCCATTGGTCACGGCGAGGTGTGGTTCGACAATGTGCGGGTGCCCAAAGACAATCTGATCCTCGGCCTCGGCCGCGGCTTCGAGATTGCCCAGGGCCGCCTCGGCCCCGGCCGTATCCACCACTGCATGCGCGCCATTGGCGCCGCCGAACGGGCGCTGGAGCTGATGATTCAGCGCGGCAAGTCCCGCCAGGCCTTCGGCAAGCCGCTGATTAAGCTGGGCGGCAATCCCGAGCGT
>NZ_JBFIGO010000172.1:0-3438 GCF_041602295.1 Spongiibacter sp.
CAGCCATTGCCGGAGTCGCCACTGGCGAATTTGCAGGCCTTTACCGATGTGCTGGCGCGCGGCGCGGCGGCCGAGTTGCCCAAGGTGAGCCACAGCATGGACGACATTGCCCTGCTGCAGTACACCGGCGGCACCACGGGCGTGGCCAAGGGCGCGGTACTCACCCAGGGCAATTTGTTTGCCAGCAGTTTGCAGTCGGCGGCGCTGGTAGAAAACCAGCCCAATCGCGAGCTGGACGATGTGCTGGTGGCGCCGATGCCGCTCTACCATGTCTATGGTTTTACGGTGAATGTGGTGTCGGTGTTCCTCGACGGCGGGCTGTCGGTATTGATTCCCGACCCCCGCAACCCGGACAGCATTATCGAGGCATTCAAGCGCTACAACGTGACGTCCATGGCCGGCGTGAATACCCTGTTCACCGCGCTGCTGCGCCACCCGGAATTTGATTCGCTGGACTTTAGCCACCTCAAGGGCGTTATAGCCGGCGGCGCGGCGCTGGTTGAAGAGATCGCTGAGGAGTGGCAGCGGCGTACCGGCATGGAAATTTTCGAGGGCTACGGCCTGTCGGAAACCGCCTCGGCGCTGTCCTGCAATGGCCACGGCGCAGACCGTCAGCTGGGCACCGTGGGCAAGCCGATGGTGGCCCAGGAGGTCAAAGTGGTCGACAGCAATGGCCAGCGCCTGCCGGCCGGCCAAGAGGGCGAGCTGCTGGTGCGGGGGCCACAGGTAATGCAGGGCTATTGGCAGCGCCCGGAGGCAACCGCCGAAGCGATAGACGACGAGGGCTGGTTTCGCACCGGCGATATCGCCATTATCCAGCCCGATGGTTTCATTCGTATCGTCGACCGCCTGAAAGACATGATTCTGGTGTCGGGCTTCAATGTTTACCCCAACGAAATTGAAAACGTGCTGTATTCCCACCCCGATGTCGTCGAGTGCGCGGTAGTGGGCGTGCCCGACAAGAAATCGGGCGAGGCGGTGAAGGCCTATGTGGTGAGCAGCAATGCCGAATTGTCAGCCGAGGCGCTGACCGCCTTTTGCCGCGAGCAGCTTACCGGCTACAAGATTCCCCGCGCGATCGAGTTTCGCGACGAGCTGCCCAAGTCCAATGTTGGCAAGATTCTGCGCCGCGAGCTGCGCGGGCAATAATTGCAGCCCTGCGCTGGCCGGCGGTCTGGCGGGGTTTGCGCGCGCCTGCGTTGCCTGTTTAGCGACGGGCGACGGGCTGGCCGTCGACGTTTATCCAGCATCCGCCCGGCCCCCGGGCATTGGACACCGCATGTCGTGGCGTCGGCAAAGTCCCCTCGCATAGACTGGCTGTGAGATACGCGGGTTAGTCTCGCCCGCAATAATTCCTATAACACAAAACTGCTGTCGCTCATTGCAGCGTGGCAGAAGAGAGATTTCGATGCGGATAGCCAATTATAACAATCTGAGTACACTGCTGCTGAGCCTGTCGCTTGCCAGTAATGCTGTGGCCGAGGCCGGCACAGAGGCGGCAGGCAAGAAGCGGCGGGTCATCGAAGAGGTGATTGTCACCGCGCAGAAACGCGCGGAAAGCCTGCAGGATGTGCCGGTGTCGGTGTCGAGCTTTGATCGCGATTTTATGACCGATATGGCGACCGTCGATATTGGCGAACTGGTGCAGTACACCCCCAATATCAAATTCGATAACTCGCTGGGGCACTCCCCGGTGCTGACCATTCGCGGCTTTGGTACGCCGCCGCTGGGGCGCGGTCTGGAGCCCTCGGTGGGGCTGTCGATAGACGATGTGTTTTACGGCCGTTCCTCCTATATCAACGACACCAATTTTGACCTGGAGCGCATGGAAGTACTGCGCGGCCCCCAAGGCACCTTGTTTGGCAAGAACACCATCGCTGGGGTGCTGAACTTTGCCACCCGCGATCCGGATTTTGACAACGGCGCCTTTGTGTCGGCGGGCACCTCGAAAATTGATGAGGTGAGAGTCGAGGCGGCGGCGTCGATGACACTGATCGACGATGTGTTGGCGGCGCGGATCGCGCTGCGCGCGCGCCAGCGCGACAGTCATGTGTATAACACCGCTCGCGATGAACAAAATGAAGTCGACGACCTGTCGGCGCGCCTAAAAGTGAAGTGGTGGATCAATGAATCCTCCGACCTGCTATTGAATGTGTGGGCGTCCAAGCACCGCGAACTCGGACTGATTACCCAGTTGAAAATCGCCAGTGAAAAGTCACTGAATGAATTTCGCAAGAAAGACCCCGAGGTAGAAGCCAACGAATTCAACGAGACTCTGTCGATGAACCGCGATACCTATTCTGATCGCGATACCGAATCGATCAATCTGAAGTATTCGAAACATTGGCAGCCCGACAACTTTTTCTCGGCGTTGAACCTGCAGGCCATTGCCGGTTGGTCAGCCCTGAGTTCGCCCTATGCCATCGACGGCGACTTTTCGCCCATCGACTTCATCGACTTTGGCACCGAAAAACCCAACGCCTATGAGCAAACCATGCTGGAGCTGCGTCTGGGCGGTGGGATGCCGGGCTTGTTTGGCATCGGCAACGGCATCGACTTTATTGCCGGAGCATTCTTCTCGCAATCCGAGCACAGTTCATCGATCCGCCAGACCAATGGCGCGGGGGTGGCATCCTATGCGGCAGCCGGGGCGTTTTATGATCCCGGTTCGGACTTTCCGCTGTTGGCCGAAGTATTTTTGCCGGGCAATATCCCCGATATCGACGACGAGGGCCAGGCCGAAACTCTGTTCGCCACCACCGACGTAGAGACCGACAGCGCCGCCTATTTTATGCAGTTCGACTGGTATTTGACCGACACGGTAACGGCGGTATTGGGGCTGCGCTACGGCGAGGACTCGCGCACCGGCAGACTGGTTTCCGGCAAGCGGGGGTTGCCGGGGGCGGGGCCAGTGGTCACCGGTCAAGAAGACTTTGATGTGACCAGCAGTGACAGCGATTATGATTTTACGCCTAAAGTCACCATGATCTGGCAGCCCACAGAAGCACTGACGCTGTTTGCCACCGTTACCGAGGGCTTTAAAAGCGGTGGCTTTGCCGCTGGGGTCTTTACCGACGACCATCTGACCTTTGACCCGGAAACGGCAACCGCTTACGAGCTGGGCTTTAAGAGTAAGTGGCTGGGCGGCTCATTGATGCTTAACGGTGCGGCCTTTCATACCAAGTATCGCGATCTGCAGGTGCGCAATTTTGACGGCCGCACGATGTTTGTCACCAATGCCGCCGATGCCGAGACCGAGGGTTTTGAATTCGACTTCTTCTGGTTGCCGCCAGTGCCTTATTTGTCGATCGGCGGCAGCGCCGGTTTCGTCGATGCCCGCTATATTGAATACCTCTGTGCGACCGCGGTGGCCGGCTCGGATGGCGGCAGCGGCGATGATTCTTGTTTCAATGAAAATACCGGTCCGAAGGGCGACCC
>NZ_JBFIGO010000173.1:0-3358 GCF_041602295.1 Spongiibacter sp.
ATATCTGGATATCGCCGAGTTTCGCAGCAAGCAGCGCACGCCCAACCCCAGCTACGCCATTCTCGCCGGGGCGCTAAACAACTCGGAAAATCACGATATTCGCAACGCCAGAAAGGTCGACAATGTGTCGCCGGCCTTTAACCTGCAGTGGTATGCCAATGAAGACGTGATGAGCTACTTCCGCTATGCCAAGGGCTTTAAGGACGGCGGCTTCAATGCCAACGACACCACCGCCAGTCAGGACGCCTTCGCCTATGAAGACGAGGAGGCTGACACCTACGAGCTGGGCCTGAAAACCACCCTGTTGGACGGTTCGATGACCTTTAACGCGGCGCTGTTTTACACCCAGTTTATGGAGCGTCAGGTCAGTAACTTTACCCTTACCGGCTATGTCGTGGGCAATGCCGCCGAGTCGATCACCCAAGGGTTTGAAGCCGATATGCGCTGGGCGCTGAGCGAGCGCCTGATGGTGGGGGCGTCGATGGCCTGGCTGGACTCCTATTTCACCTCGTTTACCGACGGCCCCTGTACCGCCCAGCAAACCCGCGATGCCTCTGAGGCGGGGAACTCCGATTGCCGTCAGGACCTTACCGATCAGGGCACCGATTACGCGCCAGAGTATACCGCCAGTCTGACCAGCCAGTACCTGCAGCCGATCGGCGACACTATGGAACTGCGTTTGCAGTTGGATGTGAACTACAGCGACGAGTTTTTCTACACCCAGGATCGCGACGAGGCCGACTTGCAGCAGGCCTACTATAAGGTCAACAGCCGCCTGTCGTTGCTGCACTTTCACCAGGGCTGGGAGCTGGCCTTGGTGGCTAAAAACCTGACCAATGAAATGACGCGGCCGGCGGGCAATGACGTGCCGCTGTTTGTTGGTGCCCACTTCGCCGCTACCGATCCGCCGCGCAGCGTGGCGCTGGAAGGCGTGCTGCGGTTTTAATTTACAGTGCTTACACCGCCCGGCATGGCCGGGCTTTTTTATGCCTGCTTTATGCCTGCGGCGCCAGCTTGCGCAGCGTCGCGCTAAAGCTGCACAGGCACTTACCCTGTTGGCTGAGGGTGCCGCGGATAAAGCCCAGCCTGCCGGTTTCTTTTAGCAGCTCGACATCGGCAAGCAGCGCGCTGCCCGGTGTTCCGCCCTGCAAATATTGCATGCTGAAATCGATGGTCACCACTCGTCCGAGTGCGACACTGCCGGCGGTATACAGCGGCAGATAGAAGACTTGTTCGGCGCGGGCGGCGAGATAGCCGCCGTGCAGGCCGTGTTGAATGTTTTGGCTGTAGTGATCGGTGACAAAGCGCGCCTGGGCGGTGGTCGCGCCGGTTTTGCGAAACTCAAAAGCGCCAATCTGGCGGTCGAACGACGGCCCGTCGAGCATGCTCATCGTTTGCCAGTCAGAGCTTTCGCAGGCGGGGAAAAAGGCTTCAGACATGGGACACTCAGTATGTACGTAACACATAAAAAGGCGGCATCTGCCTGCAGATGCCGCCTCGCTAGTGGGGTGGTGCGGCCGGCGCTAAATAGCCTCGAAGCGCACCGGTAGGCCGTCGGCCGGGAAGATCAACGGCACCCAGCTGCGCGGCATTTCGTAGCCGTCTTTCACCTTAATGTCGTAGCGGCGCAGTAAGTGGAAGAGAAACAACTTGGTTTGAATCTCGGCGAAGTTCAGCCCCAGGCATTTATGGGCGCCACCGCCAAAGGGCACCCACTGGAAGAAGTGCTTCTTGTCTTCGGCGCGCTCTTTGGAAAAACGCGCCGGGTCAAAGCGCGTCGGCTCGCTCCAGTACTCTTCCATGTAGTGGGTGAACAGCGGTGAAATGGCCACCGCAGTATTTTTGGGAATGTGGTAGCCGAACAGCTCCATATCCTTCAGCGTGCGGCGCGGAATGGCCGGCACCGGTGGATACATGCGCAGCGCCTCCTTAAACACCAGTTTGCTGTTTTCCAGCTGGCCGAGGTCGTCGTAGTCCAGCTTGTCTTTGCCCAGTGCCTGATATTCGTCGCGCAGCTTCTGCTGCCACTCGGGGTTTTTGGCCAGCGCATAGACGATCGAACACAGCGTGCTGGTGGTGGTGTCGTGGGCGGCAAACAACAGAAAAATAATGTGGTCGCGCACCGCCTCGTCGGAGAAGTAGTTGCCGTCTTCGTCGGTGGCGTGGCAAATCTGCGAGAAAATATCCTGACCCTGTTCGCGGCGCTTGGCGGCGATGTGGGTCATCACAAAGTCTTCCAAGTGCTTCCGGCCCGCCAGACCGCGCTGCCACAGTGTGCCGGGAATGGGCAGCTTAACTACCGCCATCGACGCCAGCATGGTGTCGACAAAGGCATTGTTGACGCCGCTGGCTTCCTCGCCCATTTCCACGCCGAGAAACACCTCGGCGGCGACCTCTAGCAGCAGCTGTTTAACCGCGTGCTGGAAAGGGAACTCCTCGCCAACCGGCCAGTTTTCCAGCCCGCGTTCAGTGTGCGGGTTCATGGAATCCAGATAGCCTTCAATGGCGGCTTTTTTAAACGCGCCTTGCAGAATCTTGCGGTCGTAGCGGTGGGCTTCGGCGTCTTTCAGCATTAAGCCATTGGGGAACAGCCGGTCGAGTAGCGGGTTCCAGGCGAGCATGCTGGAGAATTGCCCCTCGCTGTTTTTCAACACGATTTCATTGGCCTCGGGGCCGAGCAGGGTAAGGCTGTGCTGAAACAGGGTATTGCCCCGCGAAATTTGCCCGTAGCGACGATAGCGCCGTTCGGTCAGGGCCTTGTAGTTGCGCAAAAAACTAAAGGTTTGGCCGAACACTGGCAGGCCGCTGTCGCCGGGTATATGGGTAAGGCGGCGGCTGGGCCGACGAGAATACTGCTGATAATCGATACTTTGACTGCTCATATCTTTCCTCATTACACGCATCGGCCGCAGGCAGGCGACACATTACAGCCCACACAGTAGAGCAGCGGTGGAAAGTCGGTCTAGTCGGCAGGCGACGGCGGTGGTCAAGGCGCGCCAGCGCCGACCGAGAATCGGTGCGTGTAACAAAATGTCTAGTAGTTGTCATGGTCAATCATTGCCGCTGTGGGGCTGGGAGGGGATGCTTAGCTCCGCAATTGGCGCCGCTGCACGCTTGGGTAGTGGCAGAAAATAATAATGGCGCTTTGGCGCCGGCCCACTGAGAGAAAATTGCCATGCTTCCCAGAGACTTTACCGAAGAGCAGCAGATGTTCCGCTCTGCGTATCGAAAATTCCTCGAGCAGGAAGTGGCGCCCAATGTCGAGAAATGGCGCGAGCAGGGCATCGTCGACCGCGAGGTGTTCAAAAAAGCCGGGGAACAGGGCTTTTTAATGGTCTGGCCCGACGAGCAGTACGGC
>NZ_JBFIGO010000174.1:0-3269 GCF_041602295.1 Spongiibacter sp.
CGACACATTGTCGACCTTTCTGGCGTTGCGAATATCGTGATTTTCCGAGTTGTTTAGCGCCCCGGCGAGAATGGCGTAGCTGGGGTTGGGCGTGCGCTGCTTGCTGCGAAACTCGGCGATATCCAGATATTTATGCGCCTGCTTCTCATCCTGCCCCCAGCGCAAACCCAGCGTGGCGCTGAGCGATTCGAGAATATTCCAGGTGGCCTGGGCAAACACCGCCACGCTGTCGGTGTCCTGTTCGAACTCGGTAAAGGTGGCCAGCTGACTGGGCAGCGAGATGGTGGTGCCCGGCAGCGGAATCGAGCTGGGCACACCGAGGGCCTGAAAGTCGAGGTTCAGCCACAGGGTGCTGTTCAGCTGTTGCTGGTGCGCGTAGATACCGCCGATAAAATCGACATATTCGCCGACGCTGCCGGCAATGCGAAACTCCTGACTCAGCTGGACGAAGTCCTCGGTATTTTCGGTGCCGATAAACTGCAGGTCGGTGAAATCGGCATCGAGGTTGAAGTGAAAATCAAACTGCGAATAGCCGGTGACACTGGTCAGGGTCAGGGTGTCACTGAGGGCATAATCCAGGGTCAACACCGCTGACTCGCTGTTGTTCTGCGTCACCGCCGGCTGCCAGTCGAACTGGCGGTCGGATTTGCGGCGATCTAGGCGGCCGTCTTCACGGGGGTCGATTTCATCTTCCAAATTAACCGAGTACAGCGGCACCAGAGCATTGACTGGCAGGCCAAAATTGGACGGATACAGGGCAAAGGTGCCCGTGTTGTCGACCAACTGGTGGGTGCTGCCGATTTGGCCGAAGTCGGATTTCTCGACCTTGAAATTCACGTCCAGCTTATCACTGGCTCGCCAGCGCAGCGCCAGGCGCAGCACTTCCTCGGCGCGCTCGGTCTCGTCCTGGTCGAGAATAAAATTGTGCACATAGCCGTCTTCGGTCAAGCGCTTATAGGCGGCCCGCACGGCGAAGGCATCACCCAGCGGCACATTCAATATGGCGGTGACTTCTTCGGCGCCGATTTCCGGGTTGTGCTGTGCGGCAAACTCACCGGAAAATTCGTCCGCCGGCTTGGCGGTGCTGATATTCACCGCCCCGGCGATGGTGTTTTTGCCAAACAGGGTGCCCTGCGGTCCTTTCAGTACTTCGACCAGGGCAATATCGAGAAAGGGCGATTGAAACTGCTGACCACGACCGGCGTAAATGCCGTCGATAAACATACCGACTGACTGCTCAAAACCGCGGTTGTCACCCGAGCCGACGCCGCGAATATACACGGCGTTACCCTGCCCGGTGACCGCCATTTTGAAATTTGGCACATAGGCGGTCAGCTCTTCAATGCGTTGAATGCCGGCATCGCGTATCTTCGCGCCATCCACCGCGGCCACGGCAATCGGCACATCCTGCAAACTTTGCTGCTGCTTCTGGGCGGTCACAATCACTTCTTCCAATTGCGCGCGCGACTTGCCCTCCGCGGCCAAAGCCGCCGCGGGCAGCAGCGTCAGGATCAGGGCGCCGGCCCAAGATTTGCGGACTCCCATAGTCACTCCTTATTAGAATTATCTACAGCAATAGTGACGCAAAGACCGGACGGGGGATTGTTCAACGGTGCCAGCTGTGTCGCCATGCGACAAGCGCGGCGACCATCAGCGGTTGTGCCTGATGGTCGCATTGTGGATGGCGCTTAGTCCGCCGCTGGCAGGGCGCTGATCGGCACAATCGGCAGCACCACACTGGAGGGGCGCTCGGCATCGCTGTACACCGTCAACACACCGGCGAACTGGTCGAGCAGGTCGGCGACGGGCGGAATGCCGCGCGGGAAGTCACTGGCGCCGACGGATATGCGCAGCGAGTGACCCTGTTTAATTACCGCGCTGGTGGCAAAGATCTCGACATTAATCGGCACCACCTCGTTCATGCCCGGCGCCTCGCGACTTTCTTGGGTATAGAGGTGCCAGGGTTGAATCATCTCAGCGGCCAAAAAGCGCGACTGCTGCGGGTCGACCGCCCGCGCCGACGCAGTGAGCAAGCCGCTGGTCAGTGGTCGCGACACGCCGTCGGGGGAAACGTCGCTGACCCGGACAACCACTGCCGCATCCAAGGCCGTGGTCGAAATATATAAATCGGCCTGTATCGGCCCGTTAATAAAATAATCTTCGGTCATCGGCTCGCTGGTAAAACTTACCTCCAGCGCCTCGGCCAGCCGGTTGTCTTCATAACAGGGCAGCGGAATCACCCCGAGAATACCCGCCGACCACTGCGCGGTGCTCTGCGAGCAGACACCCGCCAGTGGCTGCTGGAGTATATTGCTCGCCGCTTCATCGGGCGCTGCGGACTGTGGCGTCAGACTGCCGTCACCGCGCAAATACCAGCGCTCGGGGCGCAGTTGCGGGTGGGGCCAGTCCGGCAACACCACATAGCGCTCTTCACCATAAACGTATTGGGTGACCGCCGGCATCTGCTCGGCACCGCTGTCGATGCCCTTCAAATAATGATCAAACCAGGCCAGTGCAATTTCATCGCCGTGGGGAACACCGTCGGCGGGCAGACCGGCCAGGGTGGAGCCCTGCAAATGGTCCCAGGGGCCGATCAGCAATTTGGCATTGGCGTTATCTTTTATACCCTCGTAGGTCATCGGTTCGCTGCGCTGAAAAATATCGCGCAGGCCACCCACCACAAAGGTCGGCACTCTCACCTTGTCGATATGGGTCAGCGGTGAGCGCACCCGCCAAAACTCGCTGTCGTAGGCGGTTTCATCGCTGCCGGTGGCGCCGCCAATCAAGGTGTTGGCCTGAAATTCCGTCACTGCATTGGCCGTGTGCTCGGCAAAAACACTTAGCAGCTGCGCCGGATCTTCAAAGCTTTCCCGCGCGGGAATCAGCGACAGCCCCGTCACCAAGCCCAGCCAGGCCGGTACAAAAGCGCCGTTGATCTGCCCGCCGGCAAAGGTGATGTCGCGATAGACATCACCCGGCGGCACAATGGCAAACAGCGCCTTGTGGGCCGGGTGGTTGTGCTGGGCGGTCAGCAACTGGGTGATGGCCATAAACGACGGCCCCCAGGTACCGACATTGCCATCGGACCAGGGCTGGCTGGCCACCCAGTCCATGACCTCGGCGTAATCTTCCTGCTCAACGGGCCCCCAGGCTTCCCACACACCCTCGGAGTTGCCAGTACCACGCACATCAACAAAGACATGGGCATAACCGCGCTGAATCAAATAGCCATTCGGTGAACCCACAGCCGCAGTACTGCTGTTGTAACC
>NZ_JBFIGO010000175.1:0-3237 GCF_041602295.1 Spongiibacter sp.
CTATAGCCGCGCACGGCGAATTTACTGGCGCAGTAGTCACTGTGGTTGGGTGTGCCAATTAAACCGAAAATACTCGAAACATTGACGATGGCCGCCTCGCTATTGGCGCGCAGCTGGGGCAGGAAGGCCTGACAGCCGTAAGCCACGCCAAAAAAATTCACCTCCATCACCCTTCGGTAGCAGTCCATGTCGGTGCTCCAGCTGGGTTTGGCGCTGCCCTCAATGCCGGCGTTGTTAATCAGAATATGGGCATTGCCCAGCTGCTGGGCGACATATTGCGCAAACGCCTGCATGGCCGCTTGGTCGCTGACATCAAGTACGCGGTGACAGAGCTGGCTTTGCTCGGCTCCGCCCAGTTGCTCCACAGTTTCTGCCAGGCCTTGGGCGTCGTAGTCACACAGCGCTAATTTACTGCCGCGCTGGGCGAAGGCGTGGGCGTAGGCGCGCCCCATTCCCGAGCCGGCGCCGGTGATCACTACAATCTTATTATTTAAGTCTTTCATTGTGTGCTCCTAGGAGAATTGGTGGTCGCTGTTGCGGAAGTTTTTTGTCCAGCGTCTGTAGGTAAAACTAAAGCCGGGGAACATGGCGATAACGTGGCCGCTTTTGCTTTGGTACCAGCTGTTGCAGCCGCCCGACTTCCACACCGTGCGCTCCATTTCGCGATGGATATGCTGGGTGTAGCGCGACTCGGCATCGGCTTTGACTTCGATGGCCCGGCGCTGCTTACGCTGCACGGTTTGGATGCTGTGCATGATGTAGTCCATCTGCGCCTCGATGATGACAATCGCGGACGTGTGGCCAATGCCGGTATTGGGGCCGGTGACAATAAACAGATTGGGGAAGCCGGGCATGCTGGTGCCCAAATAGGCTCGCGGAAATTCTGCCCAGGCCTGGCTGAGGGTTTTGCCGTCGCGACCCTCCACCGGGTAAGAGATCACCCCGTCGGTGGCGTCATAGCCGGTGGAGTAAACAATGAGATCAAGCTCGATATTTTGCCCGCTCTGGCTGCGGATACCGCGTTCGGTAATTTCTGCAATGCCGTCGTCGCTGCTGTGCAGCGTGACATTGTCGCGACAGTAGGCGGGGTACAGGGTGTCTGACAGGATGATGCGTTTGCAGCCAATGGTGTAATCGGGCGTGACCTTGGCGCGCAATGCCGGATCTTTTATTTGCGTGTTGATGTGTTTGATGGCGCGGCGTTTGGCCAATAAATTCAGCATCGCCGCCGAGTATTTAAAGCCGATCACGCGGCTTTCCAAGCCCCAGTAAATTGCCTGGCGCAGCAGGCGGTAGGCCCAGCGGCGTCGCAGCAGCGCTCGCTGCCAGGGCTTGAAGCGGTAATCCGGGCGCGGGATCACCCAGTGTGGTGTGCGCTGAAAAACGTGGAGTTCCCCGACCTGATCGGCGATGGCGGGAATGACCTGGGCGGCGCTGGCGCCGCTGCCGATGATCGCCACTTTCTTGCCGCGGTAATCGTAGCTTTGGTCCCAGTTATTGGTGTGAAAGCTGCGCCCTTTATAGTTTTCCCGGCCGGGAAATTGGGGGATCACCGGTGTGCTGAGTGGTCCCGATGCGTTGATCACAAACTGGGCGAGGAAGCGCCGGCCGTCCTCGCAATCGATCAGCCATTGTTGGCCTTCTTGCTGCCAGCGAATGCTGCTGACATTGCAACCCGTGTGGGTTTTTTCGCGCAACTGGTGCTTGTCGATAATGTGGTAGGTATAGCGCTGAAGTTCCTCGCCGTCGGCGAACATCTGCGACCAGTCGTAGGGCTCGGAGGCGATAGAGTACAGCGCGGACTGCACGTCTACCGCGGCGCCTGGATAGGTGTTCTGGCTCCAGGTGCCGCCCATGAAGTCGCGCCGCTCAAGGATGACGTAGTCGTGGAGGCCGCGTTTTTTTAGGTTTAGGGCGGCGCACTGGCCGCCAAAGCCGCTGCCGATAATGACGACCTGGTGTTGGCTGGGCTGCTGTTGTTCGCTCATGGTCGATACTCTTTCTTGGGGGCGCCGGCGCGCCGGTTATCTGATGACAAGCGTCATCACTTTACTTTTGACGACAGCTGATGTCAAATTGCCCTATGACAAACAAACAAGCGAGATCAAGCGCGCGGGGCGAGGGCCGGGTATACGGTGGCTTGGATCCGGAACAGCGCAAGGCGATGCGCCGCGAGCAGTTTCTCGAGGCGGGTTTGGCGGTGTTTGGTGGCGAGGGTTTTCGCTCGGCGACGGTGCGCAAACTGTGCCGCGAGGCAAAGTTGACCGATCGCTACTTCTACGAGAGTTTTGCCAATTTACAAGAGCTGCTGACCGCCGTTTACGAGTTGCACATGGGGCGCATTCGCGAGCGCATTTACAGCAGTGTCATGACCTGCAGTGCGGCGGAGCCGCCGCGCACCCAAGTTCGTTTGATGCTGAACGCGTATTTTTCCGCTCTGGAAGACCCCCGTGTTGCCAGGGTGTGTATGGTCGAACTGGAGGGCATCAGTCCCGACGTTGAGCAGCTTTATCACGGCTATATTCTGTCCTTCAGTGAGCTGATCGTGGAGTTGGCCAGCCACGTCTATCCACATTGGCAGTTGCCCGACGATGAGTCACTGATGCTCGGTATGGCGCTGGTTGGCGCTATGCGGCAACCAGCGACCCACTGGCTGCGCAGTGGCTATGCCATGCCTCGCGAGACAGTTGTGCGAGCGGCGCTGCGTTTGGTGATGGGAGTGATCGACAGTATCGAGGCCGATCAAGGCGCCGCCGGAGCGCAGTGCCCGCTGGCTTGAGTTATTTGTCCAGCTGGGCTGTCAGGCAGGGCGACTCGCCATCTCGCTCAGTTTGCGGTGCATAAGCTCCCACTGTTCTAGCAGCAGCGCGCGACGCCCCTCGCTGTCACCGGGAATGTCAGCGGCGGGGATGCGCCAGAAACTCAGTCGCACGGTGGTATCCATCCAACTGCCGTTAAACAGACTGGTGAAGCTGGCGGAACCTTCGAAGCCACTGTGCGCAAAGAACAGCAGGTCTTTGTGTGGCGCCGCGGCCATCAGTGTCAGGGCGCCGGCGGGTCGCGGTGGTAGCACCGTGGTCCAGCGTTCGGCATTGCGCAGTGCCTCGGGAGCATCCTTTGCCGCCAGTTGGCGTAATATGCGTTGGCGTTTGTTGGTCGAGAACCGCGTCCCCTCCATGTATATCACCAGGGCGTCGTCGTCAGCCGCCGTGGCCGCCAGCTTGTGAAGTACCTTGA
>NZ_JBFIGO010000176.1:0-3201 GCF_041602295.1 Spongiibacter sp.
AGGCAGTCTCGGCGCGGCATTGAGTTTTCGGGATGGCCTGCTCGATCGCACGACGAACGAGCTGGGGAGAATAGCGACGGCTTTGGCGAGCTCTCTGAATGAGCAAAACGCGCAAGGGCTGGATTTAAACGGAAATCCGGGCGGCGCGATTTTTGCCGCCCTGGAGCCGGCAGCTACTGCGGCAACTGGTAATGCCAGCGGTGCCCAGCTCACCGCGGTGGTCGATGATGTGTCGGCGCTGAATGGCCGCAATGTGCGCCTGCAGTTCGATGGTGCCACCTGGACGTTTAGCGATGCTGCGAGTGGACAGCCCATCAGTGCCTGGAGTGGCTCGGGAACGCCAGCTGATCCCTTTGTGATTGACGGTATCTCGCTGACGCTGGACGCGCCGGCGGCTGCGGGTGACCGCTTTCTGGTGACCCCAACAGCTGGCGCCGCTGCACAGCTGTCGGTTGTTATGAGCAATCCTGCGCAACTTGCCGCGGCGGCGGCAACGCGTAGCGGTGCCGACGCGGCGAACACTGGAGCGGCGCAGATTTCTGAAACCCGTATTGTTGATGCCAGTGACCCGAATTTGTCGGCATCCGTCAGTATTGATTTCATTAGTGACACGACTTATCAGCTAAACGGCAGCGGTAGCTTTAGTTACACCCAGGGTGCTGACATTGTCATTAATGGCAATGCTGTTGCGATCACCGGCAGCCCGATCGCTGGAGATCGTTTCTATATTGAAGCCAATGTCGGTGCCAGTGGTGATAATCGCAATATGCTGGCGATGGCGGCGGTGGAAGATCGTCGTATTCTGGATGGCGGTAACAGCAGCGTGCAAAATGCGGTGAATAGCCTGGTTGGCGACATAGCGGTGGCCACGCGCAGTGCTGAGCTAAACCGGGATGCCCAGGAAAATTTATTGCGTCAAACACGTGAGAATGTCGAGTCGATATCCGGCGTGAATTTAGATGAAGAGGCGGCCAATTTGCTCAAGTACCAGCAGGCCTATCAAGCGGCGGCACAGGCGACGGGCATTGCCAGTCAGCTGTTTCAGAGTCTGATCAGTGCGATACGTTAGCGAGGGGGTGGTGTGAGAATCTCGACAGCTCAAATCTACAGTGCCGGTTTGACGGGCATGCTGGATCAGCAGAGCAAACTGTTGGAGACGCAAACCCAGTTGGCAACGGGGCAGCGCCGCTTGTCGCCGGCGGATGATCCGGTTGGCGCCGTACGCAGCCTGGAATTGAGTCGCTCACTGGATCGCAGTGAACAATTCCAGCGCAATGCGGTGGTGCTCGACAATCGACTGAGAATGGAAGAATCGGTGTTGGCCGAGGGCGTGGAGATTTTGCAGCGAGTACGCACTCTTACCCTGCAGGCCAACAATGCCGCGCAAAGTAATGAGTCGCGCGCAGCGATTGCCCGCGAGCTGGAACAGCAGACCGACAGCCTGATGAGCCTGGCAAACACTCGCGACAGTGACGGGCGCTATGTTTTTTCGGGTTACCAGCAAGATGTTCAAGCCTTTAGTCGCGATGCAAACGGCTTTCGTTACAATGGTGATGACGGCCAGCGCATGCTGCAGGTCGGCTTAAATCGCCAGTTGGCTGATACCAGTCCCGGTTCTGAGTTGTTTATGGGAATTGCCAATGGCAATGGTCGTTTCCAGGCCACCGCCTCAGCGGCGAATAGCGGTCAGGGATTTATCGATGCCGGGGCTGTTGCCGACCTTCAGCAGTATGCGGGGGATGCGATTGATATTGTCTTTACGGCAGCGGATCAGTATGAATTGCGTGACAGTTCTGCAGTGGTGATTGCCAGTGGAAGTTACCGCAGCGGTGACAGTATTGATGTGGCGGGGATGACCGTAAAGATCGAGGGTGAGCCCGCCAGTGGCGATACCTTCTACTTGCGGCCCAGTGAGGCTCAGGATGTTTTTTCAATGGTGTCCGGTCTGGCGCAGTTATTAGCACAGCCGCGCTCAGGTGGTGCGGATCGGGCTTTGCAAACCAGTCAGATCAACACCTCGCTGGCCGGTATAGATCAGGCGCTCAGCCACCTTGTTGCCAAGCAGGCGGACACCGGCGCGCGCATGCAGGCGCTGGATCGTCAGCGCGATATTAACGACAGTGTGAACTTGCAGGTACAGCAGAATTTGAGTGTGATCAACGATTTGGATTATGCCGAAGCCGTGTCGCGGTTTGAGCAGCAGCGCTTGGGTTTGCAGGCGGCGCAGCAGGCGTTTGCCAAAGTTCAGGGTCTGTCGTTATTTAATTATCTCTAGAATTTATCGGCGGTTGCCGGTTTTACAACGGCGATAAGAAGACTTCTTGTCGCCATTGGTACGTGTCTATACCTATCTTGATTTTCCTTCCTTAAGTAATTACCCGTAGGTCGAAAAAAAACTTTAAAGTTTCTCGTCAAGGCGTCGTTATCTCGGGTGAAAGCAAAGCGCCAGTCAATGAGGCTGGGCACGATTAAAGACTAGCGTCTTTACCAAAATAAAGTGGAAGGAGAGTCATCATGGCCCTTAGTATCAATACAAATGTTGCCTCGTTGAACGCCCAGCGTAACCTGTCGCGCTCACAGGAATCCTTAAGCACCTCGCTGCAGCGCCTGTCGACTGGCTTGCGTATCAACAGCGCGAAGGATGATGCTGCCGGTCTGGCAATCACCACGCGCTTCACCACACAGATCAATGGCCTTGATCAAGCCGTGCGCAATGCCAATGACGGTATTTCACTGGCGCAGACCGGTGAAGCCGCGCTGGATGAAATCACCAATAACTTGCAGCGTATCCGCGAGCTCGCGGTGCAGGCCGCCAACTCGACCTACTCGTCTTCGGACCGCGCCGCGCTGGATGCAGAAGTTCAGCAGCGTCTCGCTGAAATTGACCGCATTGGCGGCCAGACCAGCTTCAATGGGCAGAAAATTCTCGATGGCAGCTTCGGTAATGCCAGCTTCCAGGTAGGGGCTAATGTAGGCGAAACCATTACCGTTGGTCTTAATACCGGGGTTCGCTCCAGTCAAATCGGTCAGATTGCGACCAATACCAGCAATGCGCAAACTCTGTTGGTTGATACCTCTGCAGCCATGACTGAAGGCGGCACCAGTATCTCCATCGGTGGTGGCGCGGCACTTTCGGTAGGCGCGAGTGCAGACCTGTCTTCGACCGGTGCGGGGCGCGAAGCCAATAGTGCCTACTCGAAG
>NZ_JBFIGO010000177.1:0-3189 GCF_041602295.1 Spongiibacter sp.
ACCTGCGGTGCGGTCAGTGTGCCGACGTCGAGGCCAATTCTTGCAGAGATGTCGGCAGAGGAAAGCCCCCCCTCCTTGAGAATGGCGATTAAGCCACGATACACCGATGCGATAACTCTAAGCTCTTGGGACATGACTTCACCAGGCTAAATTAACTTCCCGCTGTGCTTTGGATTTCCAGAATGTTGCTGATGTTTGGTAGTTGGGATGAATTGTTGTTTTTATGATTGCGCCGCAGGAAAGCATCGAGGGCAATGATCATCTCGTCTCCGATTGTAGAGCATCTGGCATACGTTGAATACGGTGTCTCCAATGCCAAATGGCCTGTGGAGTGTTGACCTTCTTCAGCGGTCTCGATGGGTATTGTTCGTGCTGTCGGTCAAGTGAGAAAACCCATTGCCTGGTTTGGCAAAACGCATAATGCTTGGTGGCTGGCTATTTGATGGCTGCTGTGGGCTGCAAGGGCATGCCCGCTGCTAAGAGTAATCTGGCGTGAAGTGTAACGACCTTGGCGTGCGCTGATCTATGCTGAAGAGCCACGGACGCCGATACTGGTGGTATTAAGTTAGTGGCGCAGTGTTGTACATGGCTGGCCATGCCCGTCACAAAAAGTCTGGAAGTTCGTGTTGGCAAGGTGTCTGCCTCCAGCGGCGCGTGGCTTGGTTAAAGTATTCCCGTATTGGCGGTGAGCTCTGCAGGTCGAGCTGCCCTGCTGCCGCTGCCGGTAAATATCTAGGATTTTACCCCGAGTGTAAGGAGAGTAGACATGGCAGGAATTAGTATGTGGCAACTGTTGATTATTCTGGCAATTGTTATGCTGCTTTTTGGCACCAAAAGGCTCAGGGGTGCGGGAAAAGACCTGGCTGCCTTGCGCAGGGACTTCAGCGCCGCAGTTGAGGATAAGTCTAAACAATAAGTGAACGTATCCCGCGCAAGATCGCAGCCATTAGGCTGTTTTCGGCGCGCTGGTTTGTCATTGCGCCGAAAATAGTGCAGTGCTACTGTGAAATTATAATAAAAACCGCTAGTGGTATATGTCGGAAGATTCTGCTGAGGTGAGCAAAGATACCAATGTGACGGTTGCTTATGCGGCGTCGTTACTCGATTACCTGCGCGCTAAGAATGTCGATATTGAAGCCTTGTTTACCCCTGCTCAGCTCAAGCTGTTGGCTGGCGATGACCCACAAAAAGTCATAAAGCTGAGTTCCTGGGTCGAGATGCTTGAAAGCGCCTCGGTGGCGTTAAATCAGCCGAGCTTACCCCTGCTTGTCGGTCAATCTCTGGCGGCAAAGAATTTTGGTGTGCTGGCGTATGTGGGGATGAGCTGTCTGACTCTGGGTGAGGCCGTCGAGCACGCAGCGCGCTACATGAAAATTGTCGGCAATATGAGCCGGATGAGTCTGCGCATCTGCGGTGATACGGCGGAAGTGTATTGGGCTTGGCCGCACGACGACGAGCCGCCTAGGTGTGTCGCGGAACTACACATGGCGGCAAGGCTGCATTCCGCAAGGGTATTCACTGGCAGGCCAGACTTATACAGTGATGCCTATTTCCAGTTTTCGGCGCCGGCTGACATTTCGCCTTACCGGCAGGTGTTTGGTGGCCACTGTTATTTCGATGCGCTTGAAACGAAGTTGGTGCTGCCAAGGGAGTACCTCGCCTTACCGATGATCGCCGCCAATGCGAGCATGCGCGAGACAATTAGTAGCCAGGCTCAGGCTATTTTAAATCAGCGAGAAGATGCCTCCCCCCTGCTGAAGGCGATACAGGACGTGCTGCTAGACGGCCTCAGTACCAATCAAACCTCGATCAAGGTCGTCGCGCAGTCGATGGAAATTTCCGCGCGCAGTCTGCAGCGAAAGCTGTCGGAGCAGGGGCTTAAGTTTCAATCCATTCTGGACGACGTGCGTTTGTGTCGAGCCAAGCAGTTGCTGAAAACGCCTATGCCGTTGGCCGAAGTAGCCTTCCTGTTGGGCTACACCGAGCAAAGCTCATTTCAGCACGCATTCAAGCGCTGGACGGGGATAACTCCAGATGCGTGGCGTCATACCGAAGCGGGAAAGAGTTAGGGTGCCAGTGGCGCTTTTTCCGGCGGGGCGTGCGGCTGGCTCATGGTTGCCGCAGCGTTATCACTGAAGGCGTTCGCCGCAAGACGGCAATGATCTGAATGTAGGTGGATGACTTTGGGTCAGAATATCGGCAGCGAGTGTGGGTCTGCTGCAGTGGGGTGGTAATAGAGATTGATTGGCTTTGGAAAAGAGTGGTGCCCAGAGGCGGAATCGAACCACCGACACGAGGATTTTCAATCCACTGCTCTACCGACTGAGCTATCTGGGCATATGCGATGCAGCTGATGTGCTTCGCAAGAGGCGCGTATTAAACCTGTTCCGATTCAGGGAGTCAAGCCCTTCAAAACAGTGAAGTTATTCGCTGGGGGGAACATAGCCCTCGGCTTGTTCAAAGTCTTCACCGGCGAGGAATTTTTCCATCTCGGCTTGCAGGAATTTG
This sequence comes from Spongiibacter sp., assembly GCF_041602295.1. Classification (GTDB taxonomy): domain Bacteria; phylum Pseudomonadota; class Gammaproteobacteria; order Pseudomonadales; family Spongiibacteraceae; genus Spongiibacter. The sequence goes on from NZ_JBFIGO010000177.1 coordinate 2,509, forward strand.
CGCGAGCTGGGGTCCATCATGCTCAGCTGTTTTTCGTTGATCAGCATGGTTTGGTGGGCCTGCCACTCTTCCCAGGCTTTTTTCGAGACGTGTTCAAAGATCTCCTGGCCCTTGGCGCCGGGGTAGGGCGGTTTGGCGAGGCCTTCGAGTTCGGCTTGGTATTTTTTGCAGAAAACGGTGCGGGTCATGGCTGGGCTTCCGTCAGTAAATCGTGGTGCATAAGGCTGTCGAGCAGCTTTTTTACCGGGGCGGCAAGCCCCAGTGGCTGTTGCAGGCCACCCTTATACCAAAGCTGGCGGCCGGCTTCCATGATGCGGGCCGGTTCGCGCCGCAGGCGAATGTGCTGGGGATGGATGTCTAAGTGGTAGTGACTGAAGGTGTGGCGCAGCGGTGCAAGGGCCTCGGCGCCGGCCTCTAGCCCCAGTTGGCGGTCGAGGTAGTCGGCAATATCGCCGTCGCTGTCCAGTTCCGGCAGGCTCCACAGTCCGCCCCAAATGCCGCTGTCGGGGCGTTTTTCCAGCAGGATTTCGCCGGCGGGGTTTTGAATTAGCAGCATCTGGGTGGTTTTTACCGGCAGCACTTTGCGCGGTTTTTTGCCCGGGTAGTCGGCTTGGCGAGCCATCGCCTTGGCCTTGCAGTCTTCGCTCACTGGGCATTGTGCGCAGTCGGGTTTGCTGCGCC
>NZ_JBFIGO010000178.1:0-3042 GCF_041602295.1 Spongiibacter sp.
AGAGACTGGCGCAACTGGCGCAGCGCTTGCGCGACTAACTGACTATAAGGATGTCCTCGGCATGATTAGCCTGGAAAAACGCGCCGCATGGAGCGGTGTGGTGATGAAAATTTCTTACCTCGCGCTGCTGGTTTCTCTCAGTCTGAGTACCTGGGTGTGGGTGCAGGAGGGACGGCAGCCGAGCATCACGATTTGGCTGATTCGCGAATTGCCGGTGCTGATGTTTATCGGCGCGGTATTTCGCCAGCAGCTCAAGGGTATCGCCTGGCTGTGTTTTGTCAGCCTGTTGTACTTTGCCATGGCGGTAACCGAGGCGATGTCGCCCTTTGCCATTTGGATGAACTATGTTGAGTTGGCACTCGTTGTTGTGCTGTTTTGCAGTGCCACGGCGTTTATACGCTGGCATGCGCAGGCCATGCGCGCTGCTAACGCGCCGCAGTAAAGCAGTCGGGGTCGGAGACGGTTATGAGCGAGAGTAAGCGACGTGGATTTTTCAGCCGGTTGGGGGCCTTTCTCGATGGGCTTCGCCGCTGGACCATTAATGTATTTTTTGTATTTTTTATAGTGATGCTGGGCTTCAGTATCTACAGCGCTTTTCGGGTCGATGTGCCAAAGGGTGGGGCATTGGTTTTGGCGCCTCAGGGGCTGGTGGTAGAGCAGTACACGGCAGTGGACGCGCTGACTCAAATTAGCGGTAGTGGTTTGCCTCAGGAGACCTTGCTGCGAGATTTGATTGATACGGTGGACTATGCCCGCGATGACAGCAGCATTCAGTCGATGCTGCTGTTGCTCGATGATCTGCAGCATATTGGTCTGGCTCGCGCGCTGGAGCTCAGTGAGGCGCTGCGCCGTTTCCGCGAGTCAGGTAAGCAAATTGTGGCGATGGCGGGGCATTACGACCAGGACAAATATCTGCTGGCCACCGAGGCCGACCAAATTCTCTTGCACAATATGGGCGGTGTTAGCTTGGAGGGTTTTGCGGTGGTGCGCAATTACCTGCGCGAGGCCATCGAAAAATTGCAGATTAACTTCCACGTCTTCAAAGTCGGCAGTTACAAATCGGCGCTGGAGCCCTTGCTGCGCGACAATATGTCAGCGGAGGCCCGCGAGGCCAATCGCGGCTGGTTAGAGCCGCTGTGGGATTTGTATCGCGACCGCGTGGTGGCGCGCCGCAATATCACCGTTAAAGACTTTAATTACTATGTCAACCATATCGACCGTGTGTTGGCCGGCAGCGGTGGCGACGCCGCGCAGGCAGCGCTGGATTACGGCCTGGTTGACGGCATAGTCAGTCGGCCGCGGCTCAGTGAAATGATGGCCGAGCAGGTTGGCTGGGATGAAGACGGTTACTTTAACCAGGTCTATTACAAACACTATTTGCGCTTTAAGCGCGGTCTGGTCATGCCCGATAACAAGGCCGGCGTTGGCCTGATTGTCGCCAGTGGCAATATTGTCGACGGCGAACAGCCGGCGGGCAGTATTGGCGGTGACAGCTTGGCGAGGTTGGTACGCAGCGCGCGTTTGGATGACAGCGTGAAGGCACTGGTGCTGCGTATCGATAGCGGCGGCGGTTCGGCATTTGCCTCGGAGGTGATTCGCGCCGAGCTGGAAGCGTTGCAGCAGGCGGGCAAGCCGCTGGTGGTGTCGATGAGCAGTATGGCGGCTTCCGGCGGCTATTGGATCGCCGCCGGTGCCGATGAAATTTGGGCCAGTCCGGCGACGCTGACCGGCTCCATCGGTATTTTTGGGGCCTTCCCCACCTTCGAGGACTTATTGAAACGCCTTGGCGTGTATACCGATGGTCTAGGTACCACCGCGGTGGCCGGCAAGCTGCGTATCGATCGGCCGCTGGACCCGATATTGGCGCGCTCGATTCAGAGCAGCATCGAAAATGGCTATCAGCGCTTTATCACCGTGGTTGCACAGGGGCGTGGCAAGCTGCCTGAGCAGGTGAAACCATTGGCTGAAGGGCGGGTGTGGAGCGGCATGGACGCCCATGAACTGGGCCTTGTTGACCGCCTGGGCAGCTTGGATCAGGCGATCGCCTCGGCGGCAGAACTGGCGGGCCTCAGTGACGACAGCCACCGCTTGCTGCGTCTGCCGCTGAGCCCTGAAGAGGAGTTGATGCGCTGGTTGCTCAGCTCGCAACAGGCGAGCAGTGTGCTGCCGGAATTTTTGTTGCCGTTGATTCGCCAGTGGCTGCCGGTGGTGCAGGCCCTGCCGGCACTCGATGATCCGCGGGGAATCTACGCTTACTGCCCGGTGTGTGTGGCGCCGTAACGGGTTGCTGGGATAAAGCGCGGCAAGGTGTGGCGCGCTTTATCCGCACTGGCGCCCATGTTGAATTCAATGTTTTTGGCCGCGAGGCGCTCCGTACGCCGGGCGGTCAGTGCGCGCCTAGGCTGCGGATTTCAACTCCCTGATAATCTTTGCCCACATGTCGTCGGCGGCCGCGTAGGGTGCGTAAATCGCCAGCCGGTCGGCGTAATGGCCATATTTCTGTTTAAGCTTGCCGGCGATTTCCTCCGGTTTTCCGCGGGTGCAGAATGCGTCGAGGAAGTGCTCATCGACGTAGCTTGCCAGTTCATCCCATTTGCCCTCCTTAGACAATCGGTTCATTTTGGGTTGCAGCTCGCCCAGCCCGACCGCTTCCATGGGCGGCGCGTAAGCCGGGGTTGAGGCGTAGAAACCGAGGAGGCTTTTAACGCTGTTCTCCGCGGCCAGATATTCCTCCTCCGTCTCGCCGGTAATAATGATGGCGTTCACCTGCAGGGTGAAATCGTTCAGCGAGCGGCCCGACTTCTCGAGCCCGCGCTTAACGGCCGGCAAGGCTTTTTCTTCGAGAAAGGGCATGCTGTTAAAGGGGTGGACGATCAAGCCATCGGCGACTTCGCCGGCAAGCTCGGTCATTTTCGGGCCCAGTGCGCCTAACATAATGGGCGGAATGCCGTAGGGGTTGGGACCGGGGTTGAACATCGGCGTCATCAGGGTATGGCGATAATACTTGCCCTGGAAGTCGAGTTTGCTGCCGTGCTGCCAACA
>NZ_JBFIGO010000179.1:0-2902 GCF_041602295.1 Spongiibacter sp.
GGTCGCAATCTGAAAAAAATGGGCATGAAGGCCCAGGACACCGCCGAATTGTTCTTTAATGAGGTGCGTATCCCCAAAGAAAACGTACTGGGCGATGCCACCATGGGCTTTATCTATTTAATGGAAGGCCTGGCCGAAGAGCGTTTGATCGGCGCCTGTGGCTTTCAGGCCTCCGCGCAAAAGGCCTTTGAAGTGACTCGCGAGTTCTGCGAGCAGCGCAAGGTGTTTGGCAAGCCGCTGTCTAAAATGCAAAACACCCAGTTCAAGATGGCCGAGCTGCGCACCGAACTGGATGTCGCCCAGGCCTATGTCGACCAGTGTGTGGCGGCCCACAACCGCGGCCAGCTCAGCGCCGAAGACGCCGCCAAGGCCAAGCTGTACACCAGCGAGCTGCTGTGCCGAATGGTGGACGAGGGCGTGCAGCTGCACGGCGGCGCCGGCTATATGGACGAGTACCCGATTTCGCGGATGTATTGCGATGCACGCATTACCCGCATCTTTGCCGGCACCTCGGAGATTATGAAGTTGATCATTGCCCGGGAGGTGTTTGCCGAGAGTTTTGTTCCGTTTGTTGATCGCGCCTGATGCGTTGATCGTTGTTGTTTAAGAGGAGTTTGGTATGGATGTTAATGGCAAAGTAGCTTTGGTCACCGGTGGTGCCTCGGGCTTGGGTCGCGCCACCGTCGAGGCGATTGTCGCCGCTGGCGGCAAGGCCGTTATTTTGGATATGAACGAAGCCCTCGGCCAAGGTTTGGCCTCCGAGCTGGGTAGCGACCGAGCGTTGTTTGTCGCCACCAATGTCGCCGATGAAGCCTCGGTGCAGGCGGCGATACAGGCGACTCTGGACAAGTTCGGCGCCATTCATATCTGCTGTAACTTTGCCGGTATCGGCAATGCCATGAAGACCGTCAGCAAAAACGGCGCCTTCCCGCTGGACCAGTTCAAGCTGGTGATCGATATCAATCTGGTGGGCAGCTTTAACGTGCTGCGTCTGGCCGCCGAGGCGATGAGCAAGCAGGACCCCATCGACGAGTTTGGCGGTCGCGGGGTGATTATCAATACCGCCTCAGTGGCGGCCTTCGATGGTCAAATTGGTCAGGCGGCCTACAGCGCCAGCAAGGGTGGCATTGTCGGCATGACGCTGCCGATTGCCCGCGATCTGGCCAGCTATGGCATTCGGGTAAACACCATTGCCCCGGGGCTGATCGATACCCCGCTGCTGGCCTCGCTGCCTGAAGAGGCGCGCACCGCACTGGCCCAGTCCGTGCTCAACCCCAAGCGCCTCGGCCAGCCCGAAGAAATCGCCAGTCTGGCGATGCATATCATCGACAACGACTACATTAACGCCGAAGTCATTCGCATGGACGGTGGCATTCGCATGCCGCCTCGCTAAGGGCGCTGCGGCGCTGCCGGCAATTTTCGGCCGGCGCGCCGGCTGTTTGGCCCCCGCTTTGTTGGCGGTGGTATTGGTTTTATGAGGAATAACAATGGGACCCCTAGCCGGACTCAGAATTATTGAAATAGAGGGCCTAGGCCCGGCGCCGTTTGCCGGCATGATGCTGGCAGATATGGGCGCCGAAGTGATTTCCATTACGCGCAAATCGGCCCCCGCCGGTGCGCCGCCGCGCAAAGACATCAGCGAACGCGGCAAAAAATCGCTGGCGCTGAACCTCAAGTCTGCCGAGGGCGTGGAGGTGCTGCTGAAGCTCTGCGAAAGCGCCGACGCATTGATTGAAGGTTTTCGCCCCGGCGTTGCCGAACGTTTGGGGATTGGCCCCGAGCACTGCCGGGCGCGCAATGCCAAGCTGGTCTACGGCCGCATGACGGGCTGGGGGCAGACCGGGCCACTGGCCCACGCCGCCGGTCACGACCTCAACTACATCTCGCTGTCGGGCGCCCTGCACGCCATTGGCCGCGCCGGTGAAAAGCCGGTACCGCCGCTCAATCTGGTGGGCGACTTTGGCGGCGGCGGCATGTTTTTGGCCTTCGGGGTGATGTGTGCCATTTTCGAGGCCTCGCGCTCGGGGCAGGGGCAGGTGGTCGACGTGTCCATGGTCGAGGGCTCGGCGGCGCTGATGCATATGATGTATTCGTTTATGGCGCAGGGCGCCTGGCAGGACCAGCGCGGCAGCAATATGCTCGACGGCGCCGCCCACTTCTACGACACCTTTGAAACCCGCGACGGCAAATACGTGTCCATCGGCGCCATAGAACCGCAGTTCTACCAACTGCTGATCGAACTGGCCGAACTCGACCCGCAAACCTTTGCGCCGCAGATGGACCCCAGCCAGTGGCCGCAGCTCAAAGCCAAGTTGGCCGAGGTGATCAAAACCAAAACCCGCGAGCAGTGGTGCGAGATTATGGAGGGCAGCGATGTGTGTTTTGCACCGGTGCTGTCGATGAACGAGGCTCCGGAACACCCCCACAACGTGGCGCGCCAGAGCTATATCGATGTCGGCGGCGTAGTGCAGCCGGCACCGGCGCCGAAGTTCGAGCGCACCGCGCCGCAAGTTCAGCACCCACCCCATCAGGCCGGTGCCGACAGCGAGCAGCTGCTGGCCGAGTTGGGCTATAACGCCGAGTCGATGGCGCAGTTGCGCGAGCGCGGCGTGTTGACCTAGGGGCGAGCGCGCCCTGCCTTTTGCTAATTACCCCGCGGCGGCACTGCCGTCGCCAGGTCGGAGATAGTCTTTATGTACGCCAAATTTAGTGAATCAGAACTGCAATTTCGCGAGGAGGTGAGAGCCTTTCTGCGCGACAATTTTGACGCCGAACTCGCCGCGCGCATCGACAGTCACGACGGCTATAAGGCCGCCACCATCGAGTGGCAGAAGAAACGCTACGACAAGGGTTGGGTGGCGCCGGGCTGGCCGGTGGAATCCGGCGGCTGCGGCTGGAGCGA
>NZ_JBFIGO010000180.1:0-2868 GCF_041602295.1 Spongiibacter sp.
CCGAGGCTCTTAAGGCGGCGCTGTAAGACGCAGAAAATTTGCGAAAAATTGAGGATAGAATTATGACTGCCACTGCTACCGCAGTAGAAAACTTCAGCGATTACAAAGTTGCTGATATCAGCCTGGCCGAATGGGGCCGCAAAGAGCTGAATATCGCCGAGAGTGAAATGCCGGCGCTGATGTCGCTGCGCGAAAAATACGGCGACAGCAAGCCACTGGCGGGTGCCAAAATTCTGGGCTGTATTCACATGACCATTCAAACCGGTGTGCTGATCGAAACGCTGATCGCGCTGGGTGCCGAAGTGCGCTGGTCGTCGTGCAACATCTTCTCTACTCAGGACCACGCTGCGGCGGCCATCGCCGCGGCCGGTATTCCGGTATTTGCCTGGAAGGGCGAAACCGAGGAAGAGTACGAGTGGTGTATTGAGCAGACCATTCTGAAAGACGGTCAGCCCTGGGATGCCAATATGGTATTGGATGACGGCGGTGACCTGACCGGTATTTTGCACGACAAATACCCGCAGATGCTTGACGCTATTCACGGCATTACCGAAGAAACCACCACCGGGGTTCACCGCCTGCAGGAAATGCTCAAGAAAGGCGAGCTGAAAGTTCCGGCGATCAACGTTAACGACTCGGTTACCAAGTCGAAGAACGACAACAAGTACGGCTGTCGCCACAGCCTGAACGACGCGATCAAGCGCGCGACTGACCACCTGCTGTCGGGTAAAAAAGCGTTGGTTATCGGCTACGGCGATGTCGGCAAGGGCTCGGCTCAGTCGCTGCGCCAAGAAGGCATGATCGTTAAAGTCAGCGAAGTCGATCCGATCTGCGCCATGCAGGCCTGCATGGACGGCTTTGAAGTGGTATCGCCCTACATCGATGGCATTAACAGCGGCAGTGTCGACAGCATCAATCAGCAGCTGTTGGGGTCGACCGACCTGCTGGTGACGACCACGGGCAACGTCAATGTCTGTGATGCCAATATGCTGGCAGCGCTGAAAAGCGGCTGTGTGGTGTGCAATATCGGTCACTTCGACAATGAAATCGACACGGCCTATATGCGCGAAAACTGGGAGTGGGATGAGATCAAGCCCCAGGTGCATGTGGTGTACCGCGATCGCGCCAGCAATGACCAGTTGATTCTGTTGTCCGAGGGCCGCCTGGTGAACCTGGGTAATGCCACTGGCCACCCCAGCCGGATTATGGATGGCTCTTTTGCCAACCAGGTGCTGGCACAGATCTACCTCTACGAGCGTCGTTTCGCCAACCTTGAAGCAGAGCTAAAAGAGGCGGCGATCACTGTAGAAGTGCTGCCCAAGAAGCTGGACGAAGAAGTGGCTGCGCATATGGTGGCGGGCTTTGGTGGCGTGATTACCCAGCTCAAGCCAGAGCAGGCGGACTATATCGGCGTTAGCGTCGAGGGTCCCTTTAAGCCAGACAGCTACAAGTACTAAGTTGCTGAAGGCTGCAGCGGTCGCTGAAAGGCCGCTGCAGCTCCGCTAAGCACTGCGGTGGCTTGCGCCGCCGACTGCTTAGCCGAGCTGCACGTTGATGTGCGCTAACAGCAGAATATTATTGCCTATACAGACCGGATACCCCATGGCCAAGCGCTACAGTTTTGAATTTTTTCCGCCCAAGACCGAGGCTGGTCGCGACAAGCTGGCGGCCACTCGCGATGAGCTGAACAGCCTCAGCCCCGACTTTTTCTCGGTGACCTACGGCGCCGGTGGCTCCACCCGCGACAACACTCGCGGCATCGTGCTGGAAACAAAGGCGGCGGGCATCGATGTGGCGCCCCACCTCTCTTTTGGCGGCGACGAGGAAGACGCAGTGCGCGCGCTGCTGGATCAGTATCGCGAGGCCGGCGTGCGCCGCATCGTTGCGTTGCGCGGCGATATTCCCTCGGGGATGGGCGCCACGCGATTGGTCTATGCCCGCGAGTTGGTGGAGTTTATCCGCCAGCACAGTGGCGATCATTTCGAGTTGGAGGTGGCGGCCTACCCGGAAGTGCACCCGGACGCGCCGAGCTATGAGCAGGATGTCAGCTACCTGAAGGACAAGCTGGACGCCGGTGCAAACAGCGCCATTACCCAGTATTTCTTCAATGCCGACGCCTACTTCTACTTTCTCGAGGCCTGCGAAAAAGCCGGTATCGATAAGCCTATTTATCCGGGCATTATGCCGATTACCAACTATGCCAACTTGGCGCGCTTTTCCCGTAACTGCGGCGCTGAGATACCGCGCTGGCTAGCCCGCAAGCTTGAGGGCTACGGCCAAGACGCCGACAGTATTGCCAAATTCGGTGAGGAGTTTGTGACTGAACTCTGTCACATCTTGATGGAGGGGGGCGCCCCCGGCATCCACTTCTACACTATGAATCAGGTACAGCCGGTCAAGCGGATGCTTGAGGCGGTCAAGGCCTCCCACCCCTAATCTCGCTATAAATACTTAAGTCAGTCGTCGGTAAACTGGTCCAGCAGTGTGTAGACGTGCTCAAAGGATTCCCGGCTCTTGCGATAGGGGTCGGGCACTGGCTGATTGTCTGACCCTTTGCCCAGCAAAAACGCTTTGCCGCCAAGCTGTGGGGTGATTTTACTGATGCCGCGAATATGCTGCGACTCCATGGTGAGAATCAGGTCGGCCTCGGTAAGCATGGCTTGATTGAGCTGGCGAGCGCTGTGACCCGATGGGTCGATGCCGCGCTCGCGAAGCAGTGCGCGTCTATGGGCTGGTCCATTGCCTTAGCGTTGCAGGGTTTTGATGCCATCGGCACTGCCCAGCAGTAATAGGTCGGCGGGGCGCAGGGCGAACAGGCCATTGGTGACCACGCCGGTAATGCCGTTGATGATCTCTTCAGTCTTCTGC
>NZ_JBFIGO010000181.1:0-2816 GCF_041602295.1 Spongiibacter sp.
GCGTAAGATGGAGAATTCGGTGCGCGTCACATAGTACTCGTCCAGGGCGCAGATCTGTTCAAACAGGGCCGAGCCGCGGGCGTCGTAAAAATATTTGCAAGGCAGGGTTTTTTGCGGCTGCTGCAGGCCGGCGATAACGTCGGCTAAAAATTGCCGGTTTGCGCTGTCGATGGCGGCAGCTAAAACTGGGGCGCTAGGCATGTCGTCTCCTTTGTCTGCTGGCTCTTTGCCGGTGCATAGCGTGTTAGTCGGTGCTGCGAGCCAGCCGCAGGCCGGCGCACTGCCAATATTGGTGGGGGTAAAAAAAGTTGCGATAGCTGGCGCGCAGATGCTCGCTGGGAGTGATACAGGCACCGCCGCGCAGTACAAATTGGCCGGACATAAACTTGCCGTTGTATTCGCCGGCACTGCCGGCAAAGGGGCTGAAACCGGGGTAGGCCAGGTAGCTGCTGTTGGTCCACTCCCAGACATCGCCAAACAGTTGCGCCAGCGGCGCGTCGCTAGCGGCTTCCGGGTGGAAGCGGCGGCGATCGGCAAAGTGTCCCTGGACGGCGATTGCGCGACTGGCGTGCTCCCATTCGGCCTCGGTGGGCAGGCGCGCGCCCGCCCAGTTGGCGTAGGCGCTGGCCTCATAGAAGTTGATATGACAGAGGGTTTGCGTGTCCTGCAGGGGCTGCAGGCCGCACAGACTGAACTCCCACCACTGGTCGTCGCGCCAGTGCCAGTAGGCCGGGGCGCGTCGCGCCTCGCTCTGCAGTAGTGCCCAGCCGTCGGCCAGCCAGAATTCCGGGCGCTGATAGCCGCCGTCGGCGATAAAGGCGGCGTATTCCCCGTTGCTCACCGGGCGGTTGGCCAGCAGATAGGGGGCGAGCCACACCTTGTGGCGGGGGCGCTCATTGTCAAAGCTAAAGCCGCTGTCATCGGCGCCAATTTCCACCAGGCCGCCGTCACACTGCGACCAGCTCAGCGGCGCCTGCGGCTGGGCTGCTGCCGGGCTGGGCGGTCGGTAGGCGGGAAAAGCGGGGTGCAGACTGAAGGCGTGTTTAATGTCCATCAGCAGCAGTTCCTGGTGCTGTTTTTCGTGCTGGATACCCAGCTCCACCAGGCCCTCGGGGTCGCCGTGCTGTGCGAGGTAATCGCACATATAGCGGTCGATATGGTCGCGGTAGCGCAGCACTTCGGCGAGGCTGGGGCGCGATAGCAGACCGCGCTGAGGGCGGCTGTATTGCTCGCCGATGGCATTGTAGTAACTGTTGAACAGCAGGGCGAAGTCGCTGTTGTAAGGCGAGTAGTGGGGCAGTTGCGGTTGCAGTATAAAGGTTTCGAAAAACCAGCTGGTGTGGGCGAGGTGCCACTTGCTGGGGCTGGCATCGGGCATGGACTGCAATTGGCAGTCTTCTTCGCCCAGTGGCGCAATCAGGGCCAGCGAGTCACTGCGACAGCGCTGATAGACGGCTGCGCAGCGTGCATGGGTGCCGTCTTCAGTTTGCTTAGGCCTGGGCTTATCGAGCATAGGCTCTCCTGTGCCGGTGCATAATCCTGGGCTATTGATGTGGCGCTGGCCGCGTTGTTACAGGGGCTGGTGAATTATTGGTATCGTTGTGCACTGCGCCCACAGCCGCACCCCTTGTTGGTGCTGCTGGATGCGCAGCCAACCACCCGCTGGCGAGGCCTGCAGGCAGTGCAGTGGCCTGTCGCCCAGCCGCTGACGCCACCATATAGCCAGCATAGCATGGGCTGAGCCGGTTGCCGGGTCTTCCAGGGTGCCGTAGGCCGGGGTGAAATAGCGGCTGACAATATCGATGTCTGGTGCGGCGCTGGCGGCGGTGAGCAGCAGGCAGTCGCGGCTGATCGCCAGCAGGGCCTCGGCGCGGGGCTGAAACTGGCGCAGTACCCGTTCGTCGGCCAGCTCTACCAGCAGGCTGCCGGGCAGGGTCTGACTGTGGGCACAGGCGCGAATCTCGCCTTTGAGCAGGGCGGCGAGACCGGCCGGGGGCTGAGCGGGGCGCAGGAAATTGGCCGGCAGCTCCAGGCAGATCTCTTCGCCGTGGCGCTCGGCCAGCAGTTGTTGCCGGCAGGCGGGCAGGTGGAAGCGCAGCGGCTGGGCGCGCGGTATTTGCTGCCACAGCCAGTGGGCGGCGCAGAGCGCGGCGTGGCCGCAGAGCAGGATTTCGCCGCTGGCGTGGAAGCTGCGCAGCTGATAGTCGGCGGCTGTATTGGCCTCTTGCGACATCGGTGACACAAAGGCGCAGGCGGTAGCGGGGTGTCGCGCTAGCAGTGTCTGCGCCATGGCTTGCATGGCTGTGCTGCCAAGTGCTTGCCGGTGGCAAACCACGAGGGCCTGATTGCCGGCGCAGCCGGGGCCGGTAAAGGCGGCAAGTAGGGCATAGGGCGGGGTTGCAGTGGTGGCGGCCATGAGTGGAGTGTGTCGGATGTTAGCGCTAGGGGCAAACAGCCGGGCACAAACAAAGGCCGCCGCGGTGGCCTTTGTTGTGGATGAGATGGCGTTAGCGAATCAGTTCGCGGCCGATAATCAATTTCATGATTTCGTTGGTGCCGGCGTAGATACGCTGCACGCGGGAGTCGGCAAAGGCGCGGGCCACTGGGTATTCCCACATAAAGCCGTAGCCGCCGTGCAGCTGCAGGCACTCGTCGATGACCTTGCACTGCAGGTCGGTGGCCATCAACTTGCACTTGGCGGCGGCGACGGAGTCGAACTGCTTGTTGATGTGCAGCTCCAGGCAACGATCCATATAGGCCTCGGCGACGGTGAGCTCGGTGTCCATTTCCGCCAGCTTGAACTGGGTGTTCTGGAA
>NZ_JBFIGO010000182.1:0-2710 GCF_041602295.1 Spongiibacter sp.
AGCCGGCCGGCCGCCAGCAACAGCGGGACATCGGCAGGGGTATCAAAGCTATCGCGGGGCAAAGGCGCCACCGGTGTTTCGTCGGCAAAGTTGGGGATATGCACCACGCGCTCTTCGGGCATGCCACCCTCGATTAAGTGGCGGCAAATACCCTTGCTGATCCCCACCCAATAGTCAGCCTGCTGGTAATACTTGAGTTTGTAATAATGGCCGAGGCGATTAACCAGAACATAGTCGCCCTTCGGCGTGGCGGCGCTGGCGCGCCCCATCCAGGTCATTACCACATCGGGCTGAAAGGCGCGCAGGCGTCGGCGGTAGGCCCAGCCGTCGTAAATATCGAACTTGCCACCAAAACGAAAGCCTTCGGCATCTACCCCTTGGCTGCGCAGCGCCTCCAGGCGGTGGGCGTGACGGCGAATAAACGCGCGCTCATTAATGGCCCCCGAGGCCTGCAAGGCCGCACTGAGACGCACAAAAAAGTTTTCCGCACCGCCGTGCTCGGCGCCGGCCAACACTTGGGCGATACGCAGCGAATTTGTCATGACTGAGGTGAGTCCTTGGAGGTTGGCGTAGTCGCGTCAAGACCATCGTGAAATAACAGGCCGTGGGTGCCGGGAAACTCATCTCGACTGCGGGTCTGAATCAAGGTCTCAATACGCTGATGAAAGTTAGCAATTTTTCTCTGGGTTTTGGCGCGCTGCACAGCGCGAGGCTGCCAGCGCAGGGGAATCAAGTTTGCACTGCCCAGGCCGTCGATGACCACCAAGCGGCGGATACGCTCATCCGCCTCGCCGATCTCACGCTGTACGACCACATTGTGTACCAGGATATCCCTGGAGGGTACGCAGTGGCTCAGCCAATGCTCGCAGAGCTGCTCAACCGCCGCACGACAATCATCGCTGTAGCCGCGCTCCCAGACATACTGCTTCAGGGTGATGGAGATGCGGCCATCGCTGTCGCGAATCAACTCAGAGCTCAGCCCCCGCCCCATATCGGTGTCGACAAAACCATAGCAGCGACTGATGTGCTGAAAAATACTGTCCGGGTAGTGGCGCTCAAAACTCTGCATAACGCCAAATTCCTCCAGACTGTCATCAAAGCTGGACAAGGGTTTCAGGTTCTTCGGGAAGCCTTTCTTACGCCGACAATCCGCCAGGGTAAAATCCGGGCGCCGCACTTTAATACAACGACTAGCATCATCTGGGTCGATAAAGCACAGGCGATTGCCACCGCGCGCAAAGGGCTGCCGGCTAGCAAGCTGCGCCGTCATTTCATCGACCCATCTAAATTGATATCCCGCGCCCATACGTAGTCGTGACTAAAAGGCAGCTCAAGACTCGCCTCGACAATATACTGGGCGTAGAGCCGCGAATTCATTTCTTGGTGGAAAAACTGTCGCGCTCTAGCGGCCCAATGCTGGCGCTTGGCGTCGTCAAAATGGAATTCGCGAATCTTCGCCAACAAGTCCGCTTCGTCATCGAAGTACACCGCCGACTCCGCAGGCAGCAGCTCATCGAAACGCGGGCCGCTGTGGGTGAATTGCAGTATGCCATTGCCCGCCAACTGCGCCATGCGCGCAGAAGAGTACCAGTAGTCACCCTCCTGGCGATTTAAGTTCAATCCCATCTTGGTATTGGCCAGCGCTCTGTCGTAGTCGCGCCCCCATACCGGGGCCTCACCAAAGCTGCCATAGGTTTTGAAATTCATCTGGTCTTTGACCGCGTCTTTAATACGGCCAACCATTTCCAAGCGCTGGGTAAACTTGGTGGCATTGCTGCAAAATAACAGGTCAATCGGCAGATCGGTTTTCTGCGAATTATCCAGGCACTCCACCGAACTCTCAACCGGGTTTGGCATATGGTAAAGACGCGCCCCAATGCCTTCAAATTGCTGCAGCTCGCGACGGCCGGTCGACACAAAGACCGCGTCGGCCACCGACGCCCGCGAGGCGATACGATCGACATTGCTGGGCACAAACAAGGGGTCGTTATTGCAATGGGCAATTTTGCAGTTGGGATAGATCTTTTTGATTTCCAGCAAGGTGTCGTTGCTGATCATGTCGCAGTGCCCGGCAATCACCAGATCGGGCTCCATGGCTTCCACCATCTCCAGCAGACGCTTATTGGCTTTGCCCACGCCCAGATCGCGAATGCCTAGTGGCGCCTCGAAGGCAGCGATATCACGGTCGCTAAACGTCTGCAGATAATGATCGTTTTTAACCAAACCGAAACTGAGTTTCTGCGCCCAACTCACGCGAGTTTGGCCGTAGCGACGCAGCTGCTGATAGGCGACGTGTAATACTCTCATAGCGGTCTCGTTGTGGTTACCGTATTAATTTGCCCGCTGACACCCAGCGGGCAGCGCTGAGCGGCCGACTATACCATCGGCCAAGCCGAGGCGTCAGGCACTAGACCCGGCAGCCGAGTGCAATTGGGCAGTATTGCCAAGCAATCGGTAATACACCGACAGCGTGCTGCTTACCTGGTGATCAAGGTAATACTCCGGCGGCAAACTGATCTGATTATCGGCCTCAAGAAGGTCGGCCACCCTCGCAGCAAACGCCACCACATCATCGGCGGGCACCAGCCCCTGGCGAAAGCCGGCATTGAGGGACTCGCTGGCGCCGCCGCGGTCATAGGCCACCACCGGCGTGCCGCAGGCCAGCGATTCCGGCACGGTGCGGCCAAAGGGCTCTTCCTTATTCGACATA
>NZ_JBFIGO010000183.1:0-2663 GCF_041602295.1 Spongiibacter sp.
ACACACCCTCTTTTTCAGTAAAGGCGCGATCATACGCGTCGCGCTGCCCTTCGGCCAGAGGCAGCGCTGAGGCGGCCAGCTCGGCGTTGTAATCGCGACCAATGTACTGGTACATCGCCGGCACCACAAACAGGGTAAACAAAGTGCCAATACTCATCCCCGAGGCAATGACCATACCCAACGAGAAGCGCGAGGCCGCGCCCGCGCCGCTGACCGCCAGTAGCGGCAACATCGCCATAACCAAAGCCGCTGTGGTCATCAATATCGGCCGCAGGCGAATAGAAGCGGCCTCCTCAATGGCCTCGCGTTTGCCCACACCCTGCTCCTGCAGACGGTTGGCAAAATCCACCATCAAAATACCGTGCTTGGAGATCACGCCGATAAGCGTCACCAAACCAACCTGGGTATAAATATTCAGGGTCATACCGGGAAACGCCGTCAGCTGCATGCCATTAGTTAAGGCAAAGACATTGATACACAGCAGCGCGCCGCATACCGACATGGGCACGGTTACCAAAATGATTAGCGGATCGCGGAACGATTCAAACTGCGCGGCCAGCACCAGGTAAATAATCAGCAGGGCAAAGGCAAAGGTGCCTACCAACGCGCCCCCCTCCTGCTTGAACTGACGCGAGCTGCCGCCGTAGTCCAACTGAAAATTGGTCGGCATAATGTCCTTGGCAATGCCCTCGAGTAATGCCAGCGCCTCCCCCTGGGTGACATCCGGGCGCGGCACGGCAATGATGGTATTGGCATTGAGCTGCTGGGCGTGGGGAATGGAGCGCGGCTTGGTGGTTTGCACCACCTCGACCAGGGTTGAGATCGCCATCAACTCGCCATTGCCAGCGCGGGTGTAAAAGCTCGTTAACTGCTCGGGATTCAGGCGCTCTTCGCGCTGCACCTGGGCAATCACCTTGTAGGAGCGGCCCATATAAGAAAAACGGTTGACCTCGGCGCCGGCCATCATCGCCGCTAAATCCGTGCTGATCGTTTGCATATCCACGCCAAGCAGGCCGGCTTTATCGCGATCGATAACGATTTCCGCCTCGGGTCGGTCGAAATTCAACTGCGACGCCACATAGAAAAAGCGCTTGCTCTGCATCGCCCGCTTCACTAATTCGTCACCCACCTCGGCAAGCAATGCCGGCTCGGCCGTCGATTTGAGAATAAACTCCACCGGATAGCCCTGACCGGGCGTCGGCAACGGCGGCGGCTGAAAGGTCGCCAGACGCAGCGGCGCCACAGACACCATGCTTGCGCTCAGGTCGTTGGCGACATCGCCCATACTCTTGTCTCGGGCATCCCAGGGAGCACCGATCAAACCCATAAAACCTTTATTGCTCGCCATGGTAAACGCAAAGGTGTGGTCAACCTCGGGGTGAGCCAAGGCCAACTCCTGCGTCGCCAAAAAGGCCTCGGCAAAATATTCCGGAGACGTATAGCCATCGCCTTCGGCAATCACCCCGGCAAAACCTAGGTCTTCAGCCGGCGCCAGCTCGCTGTCACTACCCTGATAAAGGAAGTAGCAAGACAGCAGTACCACAAGGCCAAACACGCCTATCACATGCACCTGATCCATCGCCGCATGTAAACGCTGTTTGTAGCCCAGCCGCCAGAATTCAAACCGCTCGTCCAGAAAGCGCTCCAAACGGCTGCCGCCCTCGGCGCTGTGCGGCTGCAATATTCTGGCGCACATCATCGGCGTCAATGTCAGAGCGATCACCCCGGAAATCAGTACAGCGCCTGCCAGGGTAAAGGCAAACTCGGTAAACAGTTTTCCTGTCATACCGGTTAAAAAACCAATGGGCGCGTAGACCGCTACCAGCGTGACGGTCATCGTAATCACCGGCCCCAACAGCTCTCTGGCGCCAAGCAGCGCCGCCTGCCGCGGCGCCATGCCCTCCTCAATATGGCGGTGGATATTCTCAAGGACAATAATGGCGTCATCAACCACCATACCAATGGCCAACACCATCGCCAGTAGGGTCAGCAGATTGATGGAAAAGCCCAGCCAATACATCAAAAACAGGGCGCCCACCAATGACAGCGGTACCGTGACCGCAGGAATCATCGAGCTGCGCAGTGAGCCCAAGAACAGAAAAATCACCACGATGACGATCAGTACCGCCTCGACGAGGGTGCCCTGCACATCGCTGATCGCCGCATTGACATAGACCGTGCTGTCATAAGAGATATTGCCTTCAATCCCCTCAGGAAGCGCTTTGTGGATGGCCGGCCAGCGCTTGCGAACCTCTGCCGCCACCTCCAGCAAATTCGCGTCGGGGCGCACTTCTATACCGATAAACAATCCGGGCTCGGCATCCCAGTGCGCCACAAAGTCATAGCTTTCGTCGCCAAAGACCACATCGGCCACATCACTTAAACGCACCAGCTGGGTGCCCTCACTGCGCAGCACCAGCTTGCGAAACGCCTCAGCGCTGCGCAGATCGGTATCAGCCGACACCCCGACTTTCACGTACTGCCCCTTGGTCTCACCCACCGCTGACAACACATTTTGACGACGCACCGCCGCAAAGGCCTCTCCTGGGGTCATGTCATGGGCGGCCAGCCGCTCCGGATCGAACCAAATACGCATTGCGTAATTACGCCCGCCCAGTATCGATGCCCGCTCCACACCATCGAGAGCCGCCAACTCGGGTTCA
>NZ_JBFIGO010000184.1:0-2469 GCF_041602295.1 Spongiibacter sp.
AACTGGAAGACCCGGCCGATTACGTGCACAAGCTGAATAAGCTATTGCTGGAACTCAGCGCGTAATATCGTAAATAGCAGCGTATAGGGCGGCGCCTCGGCGCCGCTTTTTTTTCGCCGCTTTTCTGCATTGTCCAATGGCAGTGATAGACTGCATGAAAAACAACAAGCGGAGCCGCAATGACGGACAAGCATAAAGTAGCCATAGTGGGGGGGGGAAGTTTTGGAACCGCTATCGCGAATATCGTTGCAGACAACGGCCATGATGTCTGCCTATGGATGCGCAACGCCGAGCGTGTTGCCGAGGTGAATGCCCAGCATACCAACAGTGCGTATTTGCCCGATATTTCTTTAAACCCCGCGCTGCGCGCCAGCGCCGAGCTGGGGGATGCCGTTAAGGCTTGCGACGTGGTGTTTGTTGCCGTACCCAGTAAATCCTGCCGCGATGTTGCCCGCCAACTCGCGCCATTATTAGCCCCCGGCACTATGGTCGTCAGCACCACCAAGGGCATAGAGGCCGACAGTAACGAGCTGATGAGCGAAGTGCTGCGCGAGGAACTGGGCGATGTCAGCATTGGCGTGATGAGTGGCCCCAATCTCGCCAAGGAACTGGCCGCCAGAGAAATTACCGGAACGGTGATCGCCAGTGAAGACGAGCGCCTCACCCAGTGCATTCAAGACCTGTTGCAGTCCTCGTATTTTCGCGTTTACGCCGGTAGCGATATCTACGGTGTGGAGCTCGCCGGCGCGCTGAAGAACGTCTATGCCATTGTCGCCGGACTGGCCGCAGCGCTTGGTGTGGGGCATAACACCATCAGCATGCTGATTACCCGCAGTTTGGCAGAGATGAGCCGCTATGCCGTGCACAAGGGCGCCGACCCCTTAACATTCTTGGGGCTGGCCGGTGTCGGTGATCTGTTTGTCACCTGCACCTCACCGCTGAGCCGCAACTACCGCGTTGGCTATGCGCTGGGGCAGGGGCGCGACCTCAACGAGGTGGTGGCCGAGCTCGGGCAGGTCGCCGAAGGGGTGAACACCCTCAAGCTGCTCAAGCAGCAGTCTCAGCAGCTCGATATCTACATGCCGCTGGTTAACGGCCTTTACGCGATCATCTACGAGGGCAAAACCGTACCGGAAGTGATCGGCGATATGATGTGGGCGGAACAGAACCGCGACGTTGAATTTACAGTGCAGAAAAGCTGATGGAAATTGTATTGATCCGCCACGGCGCGGCGTCGTGGGATGCCGCCACCGATATGGAGCGCGAACTCACCGAGCGCGGTATTGCCGAAGTGGAAGCCGCCGCGCAGTGGTTGCAGGAACAAGACTGGCAGCCCGAAGAATTGTGGGTTAGCCCCTACCGCCGCGCCCAGCAAAGTGCAGACATCATTAACGCGCAGTGGCAGCTGCCCCAGCGCAATAAGGCCTGTTTAACCCCGGACAATCGCCTGGAAGACCTCGATACGGTGTTGGCCACCTTCGCCGGCGAGCGCTTGCTGCTGGTGGGGCACAACCCCTTGCTCAGCAATGCCTTGGCGCACTGGGAGGGCAGCAGCCAATCCTATTGGGGGCTGCAAACTGCCAGTATGGCGCGGGTTGATGCCGAGGTCTTTGGCCCGGGCTGCGGCAGTCTGCAGTGGCTGCGCCACTATCCCAATTACGCCCACAACGGCCGCTAGCATGGTGCAGACCACTAGTGCCGAACCACTGTGCTTTGAGGTCGAGGGCCTGCGTATCGCCGCCCAGGCCTGGGGCGATGCCAAGGGCATTCCGGTATTGGCCCTACACGGCTGGCTGGACAATGCCGCCAGCTTTGCTGCCATTGCTGAGCACCTGCAGCAGAAGAGCAATCCGCTGCGCATCGTCGCCCTCGACCTGCCCGGTCACGGCTACAGCGACCACAAGCCGCCGTCCGGCAACTATGCCATCTGGGATGATCTTCGGGTGATTTGCGGTGTGGCAGAACAACTGGGCTGGTCACAATTTTCTCTGCTCGCTCATTCGCGCGGCGCCATGATCGCCGGCTTGCTGGCGGCAGCGCTGCCCGAGCGTATTCGCGCGCTGGTGTGCATCGACGGCCTGCTGGCAGGTCCCCAAGCCGAAGACGACTTTCCCCAACAGCTGGGCCGCTATCTCAAAGAATTCGCCGCGCAGGGGCGAGCACCACGCGCCTTTACGAGCCTGGATGAGGCCGCCGCCGCGCGTATGAAAGTCATGCCGATGAGTCTGACTGCCGCCCGCGCCATTGCCGAGCGCGGCACCTACGCCGGCGAAGACGGTAAATTCTACTGGCGCAGCGACCGGCGCCTCGCGCTCGCTTCTCCCCATAAACTCACCGCCGGGCAGTGGCAGGCCGTGCTTAAAGGCATTGACGCGCCGCTGCTGTTTATCACCGCCAAACAGGGCTTTGGCCAGCAGATACTGGCCCTGACCGAGGCTAGGCCGAAAGTGTTTAGCGAGTTAGAGCTAG
>NZ_JBFIGO010000185.1:0-2425 GCF_041602295.1 Spongiibacter sp.
CATTGATAAGCTGTTCGACGATTTCCGCCTGGTGATTGCGAAAAGCCTGGTAGCCAAAGACCGATTGCAGGGTATGCAGGGCGGCTTCTGGGGCCGAAATGGGCGGTGTCTGCGTGTCGATAGTCATTACCACATCAAGTCGTCGGGGATTTGATAGTCCGCATAGGGGTCGTCTTCATCGGCTTGCTCGGTGGCTTTGTCATTGTGCAGCAGTACGACGGCGGCATCGCGCTGTTTGATCTTGTCGGCGATGGCTGCGGGCACCAGCTCGTAGCTGTCGCGCACTTTAACGATGGCAATCAGTCCCTTGACCAGTTGGGTTTGCAGCGTCGCGGTGACATACAGGCGTTTTATTTTTTTACCGTCGGTAAATTGATAGGCGATGTCGCCGTGCTTGCGGTCGATGCGGTTGATATCCACCAGTTGCAAAATCTGCGCGTAGATCGCTTTTTTCTCGACCTCGGCTTGGCGCTGGCGGTTGATTTGGCGGTCGCGCTCGGCTTTTTCAGCCAGTGCGCGCTGGGCTGCGAGTTTGCCTTCGTCGACCTGGGGCTTGCCCTTATTGGCCTTTTTGGCCTTGCGCTGCTCTTGCTTAATCTTTTTGACTTTCTTTTCGTCGGCGATGCCGGCCTTGAGTAATTGTTCTTGCAGCGATGCCATGACCTGCCTCGAAGATTGCGGCTAAAGTGGGCATTCTACCGCGTATTGCCCTGGGCTTCGATGCTGGCTGTGCAGCGCCGGGCCTGTTAAGCGTGCAGGCCGGCGCTGTAGCCCGATGACCAGGCCCATTGAAAGTTAAAGCCGCCCAGCCAGCCAGTGACATCGAGTACCTCGCCGACAAAGTACAGCCCGGCCTGCTGCTTGGCTTCCATGGTTTTTGAGCTGATGCCGCTGGTGTCGACACCGCCGCGGGTGACCTCGGCGGTGCGGTAACCTTCGGTTGCCGAGGGTTTTAGCTGCCAGTGATTGATGCGCTCACCAATGGCTCGCAGGTGTTTGTCGCTGTATTCGGCCAGCGGGGTGTCGGCCTGCTCTGGCCACCAGCGCTGTTGCAGCTCTGCCACCAGTCCCTTGGCGAGGCGCTGACTGAGCAGGCTGCGCAGCAATAGCTTGGGCTGCTGCTGTTTGGCGCTGCATAGCCAGCTGGCCGCGTCGTCGTCGGGCATGAGATTAATGTTCAGACTGTCGCCGGGGTTCCAGTAATTGGAGATCTGCAGCATGGCCGGGCCGCTCATGCCGCGGTGGGTAAACAGCAGGTTCTCGCGGAAACTGCGGCCATTGCACTGCACCTCAACTTCTAGTGCGAGCCCGGACAGGCGCTCGCACAGCACTTTGCTGTCATCGCTGTACATAAAGGGCACAAGGCCCGCTTGGCGGGGTGTCACGCCCAGCCCGAATTGCTCGGCCAGTTGATAGCCGAGTCCGCTGCCGCCCAGAGTCGGAATGGATAGGGCGCCGGTGGCGACCACCAGTGACTGGCAGTGCAGTTGCAGCGTGTTGTGCCCCTGGCGGACTTGCAGGGCGTAGCGCGGCCGTCGATCTTCGCAACTGTGCTTGGTTGAGCTGGGGTTGGGGGCCAGGGCCGTGAGCGATTGCAGTTCGCAGTGGCTGCGAATTTCTGCGCCGGCGTCGGCGCATTCATCAAGCAGCATATTGAGAATGTCTTTGGCCGAATGCAGGCAGAACAGCTGGCTGTGTTTGCGCTCTTCAAAGGCAATGCCATAGCGTTCGACCATGGCGATAAAATCCCATTGGCTGAAGCGTTTCAGTGCCGCCTTGCAAAAATGCGGGTTGTCGGAAATGAAATTCTCCGCCTCGACAAAGTGGTTGGTGAAATTGCAGCGACCGCCGCCGGACATCAGAATTTTTTTGCCGACTTTATTTGCGCGCTCCAGCACCAACACGCGCCGGCCGCGCTGGGCGGCGGTGAAGGCGCAGAACAGGCCCGAGGCGCCGGCGCCGAGAACAATGACATCATAGGAGAGTGGGTCGGACATGGTGGGAAGAGCCGCTGAAAAACAGCGGCAATTATTACAGATTGCCGCGCGCTTGGCTCCTACCGGTTGCGGTTGTGAGCTGCGCGCCGGTGGCTAGCTGGCGTCGTCTGCGGGCGATAGGCGGCTCTGGCTGTCGTCGGTTTCGCAGATAAGCCCGCCCAGGGTGCGGATTTGAATGGCGTCGACTCCCGAGCCCGACAGTGAGTCCGACAGTACGACCACCTTGTCGCTGGCGGAAAACTCATCGCGCTGCATCATGATGCGGGCGGCGGTGTCGAGCGTCTTTTCCGGGTCTGAGCTGAAGTTGATGCGATAGCTGAGGACATTGCGGTTAAGCACCAGTTGGCGACGGGTGCGGCTGTCATTGGTAAAGGCGCAAATAATGGGCCGCTGTGGGTGGCAGTTGGTGACGAGGTTGGCCATCAGGC
>NZ_JBFIGO010000186.1:0-2386 GCF_041602295.1 Spongiibacter sp.
ATATCTGGATATCGCCGAGTTTCGCAGCAAGCAGCGCACGCCCAACCCCAGCTACGCCATTCTCGCCGGGGCGCTAAACAACTCGGAAAATCACGATATTCGCAACGCCAGAAAGGTCGACAATGTGTCGCCGGCCTTTAATCTGCAGTGGTATGCCAATGAAGATGTGATGAGCTACTTTCGTTACGCCAAGGGCTTTAAAGACGGCGGCTTCAACGCCAACGACACCACCGCCAGTCAGGACGCCTTCGGCTATGAAGACGAGGAGGCTGACACCTACGAGCTGGGCCTGAAAACCACCCTGTTAGAAGGCTCGATGACCTTTAACGCCGCGCTGTTCTACACCCAGTTTATGGAACGTCAGGTCAGCACGTTTACGCTCACCGGTTATGTGGTGGGCAATGCCGCCGAGTCGATTACCCAGGGCTTTGAAGCCGATATGCGCTGGGCGCTGAGCGAGCGCCTGATCGTAGGCGCTTCCGTCGCCTGGCTGGACTCCTACTTCACTTCGTTTCCCGACGGTCCCTGTACGGCCGAACAAACCCGTGCGGCGTCGGAAGCGGGTGAATCCGACTGCCGTCAGGACCTTACCGATCAGGGCACTGATTATGCGCCGAAATACAGCGGCAGTCTGACCAGTCAGTATGTTCAGCCTATTGGCGACACGCTGGAACTGCGCCTACAAGTGGATGTGAACTATAGCGATGAATTCTTCTACAGCCAAGACCGGGATGAGGCGGACTTGCAGCAGGCCTATTACAAGGTCAACAGTCGCCTGTCCTTGCTGCATTTTCATCAGGGCTGGGAGCTGGCGCTTGTTGGCAAGAACCTGACCAATGAAATGACTCGGCCTTTCGGTACCGATGTGCCACTGTTTGTTGGCGCCCATTTTGCTGCTACCGATCCACCGCGCAGTGTCGCGCTAGAGGGGGTACTGCGTTTTTAATCGGTTGGTTTTTAGTTACGTTTTGGTTTTTTACACAGGAGGCCGTTAATGCGATTGATAATAAAGTGCCTGGGTCTGATGGTGGTAGTACTGCTAATACTGGTGACTACGGCTTGGTTATATGTACGCGGTGCCCAGCCTGCATTGCCCAAGCAGCAGTTATTTGTGAATGGCCAGATTCTCAGCATGGACGCCGACAATCGCATTTTTGAGGCAATGGTGGTGCGCGGTGAGCGCATTGAGGCACTGGGCTCTCGGGCGGAGATCGCTGAGCTGGCCGATGACGATGCGGTGGTCATCGATCTGGGTGGCCGGACACTGTTGCCCGGGTTTATCGATGCCCACGGCCACTTTCCCGGCACCGGCTTATCGGCCCGCGGCGTCGATCTAAGTAGTCCGCCGATTGGCGAGGTCCGCAGTATCGCCGATATTCAAGCGCGGTTGCGCGCCGCCGAGCGTCAGCTCAAAAAGGGCCAGTGGCTGTTTGCCTTTGGCTATGACGATTCGCTGTTAGCGGAGGGGCGCCACCCCAGTCGCGACGACCTGGATGCGGTGTCGGCGACTCGGCCAATTTACCTGCTGCACAGCTCGGGTCATATGGGGGTGAGCAACAGTGCCGGCTTGGCGGCGGGCGGTATTGATGAATCCAGTCCCGATCCAGAAGGGGGGGAGATCGTGCGCGACGCGAGCGGGCGTATCACTGGCTTGTTATTAGAGAAAGCCAATGACCACGTTGCGTTATTGGCGCTGGATTTTTCACCGTTGGATTTTGTGGCAATAGCCGACGTAGCTGCCCAGCAATATTTGCAAGCCGGGGTGACTACTGTACAGAGTGGGGCAGTTGATGCCCGTATGCTTAATGGCCTATACGGGCTGTCGTGGCTGGGGCGCATTCCCCAGCGGCTGATTGCATGGCCGTTGGCTCTTCAAGTTGGCGAGGCCATATTGTCCGGTGAATTGGACCTGGAAAAATTTAATGGCCCGAGCTTCTCGGCCTCGGCGATCAAGTTGATTGCCGACGGTTCGCTGCAGGGTTACACCGGGTTTTTGAGCCTGCCTTATCACCGCCACGCCGACCCCGACTTTGCTGGCTTTGCGCGCTATCAACAGCAAGCGCTGGATGAGGAAGTGGCCGCATTTCACTGTCGTGGCTTCCAGTTGGCCATTCACGGCAATGGCGATGCCGCGATCGATATGGTGCTGGATGCCTTTGAGCGGGCTCAGCAGCGCTGCCCGGCGAGTGACCCGCGGGCGGTGGTGGTGCACGCGCAAACCGCACGCCCAGATCAGCTCGATCGCATGAAGGCACTGGGGATGACGCCGAGCTTTTTTGTCGCCCACACTTTTTTCTGGGGCGACCGCCATCGCGACCAGTTTTTAGGCCCCGAGCGCGCTGCCCGCATCAGCCCGCTGCGCGACGCGCTGGAGCGCGAACTGCCG
>NZ_JBFIGO010000187.1:0-2377 GCF_041602295.1 Spongiibacter sp.
CCGGTGAGAATTTGAATCAGCTGCTTCTCGCCGCCCGAGGGGTATTTGGTGGGGAAGCTGACAATTTCGATACCGCTGCCCTCGGCGGCGGCGCGCATGGCGGCCAGGGCCTCGGGCTTGTTGTCTTCGATGCCGATCAGGGTTTCTTTGCTGGGCTCGATCAGGTGGCGCAGGATTTCGGCGCCGGCAATAATCTCGGCGGCGCGCTCGCGCATCAGCATGTCGTCGGCGGTGATATAGGGTTCGCACTCGGTGCCGTTGAGGATCAGCGTTTCAATGGGCTTGTCTTTGCCACCGCCGAGTTTTACCGAGGCGGGAAAACCCGCGCCGCCCATGCCGGCGATACCGGCACTGCGAATCGTATTGAGCAGGGTGTTGCGGTCGACACTGCGGTAGTCGGCGATGCCCTGATGAGTGATCCACTCGTCCTGGCCGTCGCAGTTAATCACGATGCAGGGCGCGCTCATGCCCGAGGGGTGGGGAATAACGCGCGGCTCGATGGCCACGACGGTGCCCGAGCTGGGGGCGTGAACGGGGGCGCTGACAAAGCCCTTGGCTTCGCCGATCATCTGGCCTTTGAGCACGCGGTCGCCAATGCTGACGACGGGCGCAGCGGGGGCGCCGATGTGTTGAGACAGCGGCACGATGAGCTGTGCCGGTACGCCGGCGTCGCGAATGCTTTCAGTAAGCGACTGGCTTTTGTTTTCGGCGGGGTGAATGCCGCCGTGAATGTCCCAAATTTGTCTCATGCTATGTGATTACCTGTGGGCATATTCAAGCCGCAGCACTGGGCGTGCTGCCCATGCGGTCGCTGGCGATCAAATCTTCGGTGGGCGCTGGTTTGTCCCAGTGCCAGGTTTGCAGTGTGGTGGGAATGGGCACCATGTCGATGCAGTCCACCGGGCAGGGCTCCACGCAGAGGTCGCAGCCTGTGCATTCGCTGGCGATCACCGTGTGCATATGTTTGGCTGAGCCGAGAATGGCGTCGACCGGGCAGGCCTGAATGCACTTGGTGCAGCCGATGCACTCGTCTTCGCGGATCACTGCCACCGAGGGCACGGCCTCTTCGGCGGCGTCCAGCGGTTTGGCTTCCACGCCCAGCAGGTCGGCCAGCGCGGCGATAGTGGCCTCGCCGCCGGGCGGGCACTTGTTAATATCGTCGCCGTTGGCAATCGCTTCGGCGTAGGGGCGGCAGCCCGGGTAGCCGCACTGGCCGCACTGGGTTTGCGGCAGCAGGGATTCTACCTGGTCGGCGATGGGGTCGCCCTCGGTTTTAAACTTTACCGAGGCAAAACCCAGCAGTGCGCCGAACACCAGCCCCAGGCTGACTAGGGCCAGCAGGGCGGCGGCAAAGGGCTGTTGGCTAATAAATTCGATCATAGAGGCTCCGCTATACCAGTCCGGCAAAGCCCATAAAGGCCAGTGACATCAGCCCGGCCGTGACCATGCCAACCGCTGCGCCCTTAAAAGGAACGGGGACATCGGCTGCGGCAATGCGCTCGCGCATGGCGGCGAACAGCACCAGCACCATGGAGAAGCCGGCGGCGGCGCCGAAGCCGTAGAGTGCCGACTCGACAAAGCTGTGTTCTTTGTTGATGTTGAGCAGGGCAACGCCCAGCACCGCGCAGTTAGTGGTGATAAGTGGCAGGAAGACGCCCAGCACCTTGTAGAGCAGCGGGCTGGTTTTGCGCACCACCATTTCGGTGAACTGCACGACCACGGCGATTACCAGGATAAAGGTGATGGTGCGCAGGTATTCCAAGCCCAGCGGTTCGAGCAGCCACTCGTAGGTCATCCAGCTGCAGATTGACGCCAGCGTCAGCACGAAGGTGGTGGCGCTGGACATGCCGATGGCGGTTTCCAGTTTTCCAGAGACCCCCATAAAGGGGCACAGGCCGAGGAACTGGACCAACACGAAGTTGTTCACCAGGATCGCGCCGAGCAGAAGTATCGTATAGTCCGCGAGCAAAGCTCTTGCCTCTATAACAGTGGTTTGGCGGTGGCCTCGCGCGCTGGCATGGCCACCCAGTTTAGTTATTGTGTTCGAAAGCCTATTTTATTTCGTTCAAGTGTTCAGTTTAAAATTTTTTAATCCACAATATCTTATCGGCTGAGCCGATAAGGGCTACTGGATGCGCATGCCCGCCTGGGCGCCGCTGTGGGGCTCCAGTAACCAGATTTCACTGCCGCCCGGGCCCGCCGCCAGCACCATGCCTTCAGACAGGCCAAAGCGCATTTTGCGGGGCGCCAAATTGGCCACCATGACCGTCAACTTGCCGATCAGTTGTTCCGGTGAATAGGCGGATTTAATGCCCGAAAACACCTGTTTTTGTCCGTGTTCGCCAAGGTTCAGCGTGAGCTGCAGCAGTTTGTCTGC
>NZ_JBFIGO010000188.1:0-2189 GCF_041602295.1 Spongiibacter sp.
GACATCGGCAACCTGATCTGTCCGGCATCGCACGAGCTCGGCGAGCACCTGCGGGTGATCGTCCTGAGCACGACCGAGGGCGACGACAAGCCGGGCAAGTACCCCAAAACAAAAAAGGGCGGGCTTGCGCCGACCCTTTCCATCTTCACTAAACCTAAGGCCTAGAGGAACCTAAGGCTTAGAGGAAGAGCTCACCACTCTCTGCGCGCTGCTCCAGCAGTGCCGGCACCGCGAACACCTCGCCGTAGCGCTCGTGCAATTCCTTGGCGCGGGCAACAAATGCCTTTAGGCCATAGGCATTGATCGCCTGGAAGGCACCACCGGTTTGCGCGGGGAAGCCAATACCCATGATAGAGCCGATATTGCCGTCGCCGACAACCGTCACCACGCCCTCTTCCATGGCGCGCACCGCCTCCAAACACTGGCAGAATACCAGGCGGTCCTTGATGTCCTCGTAGGGAATCTCGGTATAGCCATTGGGGGCATAGGCGTCTTTCAGGCCCGGCCAAATGCGCTTTTTACCACCCTCGGGGTACTCGTAGTAACCACCGCCGTGTACCTTACCCCGGCGCCCGAACTCGTTGACCATGCGATCGAGAATCCGCGAGGCCGCGTTGTCTTCCCAAACCTTACCCTGGGCTTCGGCATCGGCCTTGGCTTGCTGGCCGTTCTTATAGGCCGTTTCCTGGCTGATTTCATCAATCGCGGCCAGCGGCCCCACTGGTGAACCATTGTCGCGAGCGGCGGACTCGATCAGAACCGGGTTAACGCCCTCTTCCAGCATTGCCGCACCTTGAGACACGGTAGTGGCGATCACGCGCGTTGTGAAGAAGCCCGGCGCGTCATTGACGACGATCGGCGTCTTGCCCAGTTGCTGAGCCAGATCGAAGGCCTTGGCCAGCGCTTCGTCGCTGGTTTTCTCACCGCGGATAATTTCCACCAGCGGCATTTTCTCGGCGGGCGAGAAAAAGTGCATGCCGATAAAGTTTTCGGCGCGGCTGCTGGCCTGCGCCAATTCGGTGATCGGCAGCGCCGAGGTATTCGAGGCGAATACCGCGCTGTCTGCCAGCACCGCTTCGGTTTCCTGGGTCACGGCAGCCTTGATTTTGCGATCTTCGAATACCGCCTCGATCACCAGTTCGCAGCCCGCCAGGTCGGCGTAGTCGGCACTGGCTTTAATACGCGCCATGCACTCGGCTTTCTTTTCTTCGGTGACTTTGCCCTTGCTAATACCTTTGTCGAAGTAGGCTTCAGCATAGGCCTTACCCCGGTCGGCATTTTCCTGACTGATATCTTTCAGTACAACGTCGATGCCTTTCTGTGCGGCCATGGTGGCAATACCGGCGCCCATTTGACCGGCACCAATAATACCCAGCTTGGAACAGCTGAATTTCGCCGGCCCCTGCGGACGACTGGCGCCGCGGTTCAAGGCTTCCATCTGCACAAAGAACGCCGTCATCATATTGCGCGCCGTTTGATCCAACAGCAGGCTCAGGAAGTAGCGGCCTTCAATCTTCTGCGCGGTGTCAAAATCAACCCGCGCTGCATCCACCACACAGGCAAAGATCGCGTTCTGCGCCGGCATCAGATTCTTGGTTTGCACCATGACATTGGCCGGACCGAAGAAGGTCAGGCCCTGATTCGCTTCATCGTCGGGGCCGCCACCCGGCATTTTATAGTCGTCGCGATCCCAGGGTTGTTTAACACCACCCTCGACGCCGGCATTTTCCTTGATCCACGCCTTAGCCTGGGCGTGCATATCGTCTTCATCTTTGGCCAGCGCGTGTACCAGGCCTTTTTCAAGCGCCTTGTCCGCCTTCAGGCGGCGACCCTGGCTGATCAGGCCAATGGCCTCCTGCATGCCCAACAGGTAGGTCATACGCACGACACCACCGGCGCCCGGCATCAAGCCAATCATCGCTTCGGGCAGGCCCATTTGAATGCCCTCTACCGCCACGCGGTAGTGAGAGGCCAGGGCAATTTCAAAACCGCCACCCAGGGCCGGGCCGTTCATGCCCACTGCCACCGGTACGCCCAGTGTTTCCAAGGTGCGCAGTGGCGCCTTGGTGGCCATGATGCCGTCGTACATTTCGGTCTTTTTATCCGCTGGCGGATTCAGGTCCATCTCCAGCATTTCTTTAATATCGCCGCCGGCAAAAAACTGATTGGGCTTGCCACTGCGCAGGTAA
>NZ_JBFIGO010000189.1:0-2175 GCF_041602295.1 Spongiibacter sp.
CGCCGACTGGTAGCAAGCCCGACAGACTGCCAAGATGTACGCCAAGGGCAAACATCATCGGCATTGCCAGCTTGGGCCCCTGGTCGCAGGCGAGCATGATTTTGGTGGCCACCAACCTGGCCTCGTTGCCAATATTGCGGTTCACCAGGTAGCGACTGGACAAAAAGGTGCCCAAATCGCCACCCAGCCAGTAAACAAAACCAATAATGTGCAGGTACTTAACTAACAGGTATTCCATTAAATCGTCCAAATTCACCAATGCGGGGACGGCGAGGTCATCGCGCTATTGAAGCGCTGGCCGCCCTGAGTTTAAATGTATTAATATAATATCATTATAACATTTGCAAGGTCAGCAAGCGCCCTAGGCTCGGGCGCCTTTCATTGTCAGCCGCTGCGTCCGTGTACGCCAAAGGATATGAGATGTCGAAACTGCCACGCCGCATACTGCCAGTCGCCGTACTCGCCCTCGGCGTGCTTGCCGCCCGCGCCCTGCTGGGCGGCCCGCCAGCTCCCGCCGACCAAGCTCGGACCGAGATGCCGCCCCCACAGGCCATCTACCGACTGGCTAGCCCTGAGCCTCGCGCGCTGCAGGTCAACGCCCACGGCAAGCTGAGCAGCCGCCGCCAGGTTGAGCTGGCGGCAGAGGTATCAGGTAAAGTCGTCGCCAGCAGCGAGCACTATAAAGTCGGCATGCGCGTGACAAAGGGCGAACTGCTGCTCAACCTCGACGAGGTCAGTAGCCGCAGCGAACTGGCCCGCGCCCAGGCTCGCCTCGCCGACGCCGAAGAGCAGCTGGCCAGCGAGCGCGGCCGAGCGCGGCAGGCCAAGCGCGAGTGGCGCGACCTGGGGTCCAGTGACGCCAATGCCTTGTTTCTGCGCAGTCCACAGTTAAACAAGGCCGAAAAGGCGGTCGCCGCCGCCCAAGCGGAGCTCGATCTCGCCCGCCACCGCCTGGCACAAACGCAGATTCGCGCCCCCTTCGATGCCTTGATCGACAGTATTCACAGCGAGCTGGGCAGCTATGTCAACACCGGCAGCGCAGTGGCCACCTTATTGGATGTCAGCACCCTGGAAGTCGCCCTGCCGATCAGCCAGCAACAATATCAACAGCTGAACCTGAGCGCCGAGGATTTTAAGCGCGGTATCGCCGTTCGCCTAAACAATGCCCAGCACACGCTCAAGGCCACTATTTATCGCGCCGCTGCGACCGTCGACAGCGACAGCCGCCTCTACACCCTGATCGCCGAAGTTGATGCCGACAGCGCCGATCAACAGCCGCTGCATATCGGCGAATTTTTTACCGCGACGATCACCAGCAATCGCGCGCAAGCCATGCTCGCCCTGCCCGCCGAGGCCATTTACGAGCAGCGCTACCTGCGCATTATCGACCCCAACAACCAGCTGCAGATTCAGCCCGCCGATATCGCCTTCTCCGATGGTGATACCGTCTATTTGCGCGCCGTCGACAGCGAGCCTCTGCGGGTGGTGGTCTCCGGCCTGGCGCTTAACCGCGCCGGCACTGAGCTGACGCCCGTCGCCGTCACCGATGCCGTCACCGATGCCGATGCCGATGCCGATGCCGATGCCGATGCCGATGCCGATGCCGATGCTGGCACGGAGCAAACGCAATGAACCGTATCATTCACTGGTTTATTCACAACCCCATCGCCGCGAACTTATTGATGGCGCTGATTTTCATCGGCGGCGCCTCCACCTTCGACCAAGTTGAAAAGCGCTTTTTCCCCGAACGCATTGTCAACCGCGTACAAATCGATGTTGTCTACCCCGGCGCCTCACCCCGCCAGGCAGAAGAGCAGTTACTCAACCGCATCGAGGAAGCCATTGCCGATCTTAACGGCATCGACAACATCGAGTCACTGGCACAGGAAAACGGCGTGTCGATCAGCGTCGAAGTGCTGGCCAACTACGACAGCCAGCGCCTGCTCAACGATATCAAGTCCAGGGTTGACACCCTGCCCGGCTTGCCCAGCGATGCCGAGAGCCCGCAGATCTATGAGCAACAGTATCGCAGCCGCGTCATCACCCTGGCGCTGGCCGGCGATATCGGCGAAGCCGAGATGAAGGAACTCGGCCGCCGCCTGCAAAAGCAGCTGGCAGAAAAAGCCTGGGTGCCCATTGTCGAACTCCGCCAACCGCGCAACTATGAACTGAGTA
>NZ_JBFIGO010000190.1:0-2001 GCF_041602295.1 Spongiibacter sp.
ATCCGGCCAGAATATTTCAATTACCGGCCAAGGCTCGACCGTCCGCAGCGTCGAGATGGCGCTTTCCTGGGAAACTGCCAATACAGCTCTGGAAATCGATACCAACGCATTTGCCCTGGACGCCAGTGGCAAGGTCAGCGGCTCAGCGCTGATGTATTCGCCACAGGGCGAATTGCTCGGTATTGCCGACAAACAGGTGTTGATCGGTCACGAGAATGATTTTCTACAAACTGCCGATAAACCGGCGCCGATCATCGATAGTGATATCGGCCGCCTGGCGATGTATATGTGCATGGATGGCGTGATCAATGAAACACCGCGCTGCCTTGCTTTGCGCGGTGCCCAGGTACTTTGCAATAGTCTGAACTCCTTTGCGCCCGATGAGGGCAATCTGCATATTCCCGTGCGCGCGGCTGAGAACAAGGTGTTTGTGGTGGCGGCCAACAAGGTGGGCCCACTGGTGCCCGAGGCGATGATGGCCGGTATCAGCGCCGCGACTAATATCCCTGAAGTCTTTCTGTGTGGCGCTGGAGAAAGCCAAATAGTGGCGCCCGATGGCCGGGTGCTGGCGATGGCTCAGACTCGCGAAGAGGAAGTGATTTCGGCGCTGATCTCGCCAGCAGAGGCCGATAACAAATTGCGCCCCGATGGCAGCGATGTATTTCTTGCGCGGCGACCAGAGCTGTATGGCAGTCTCGGTCGGGACCCCGCTAAGCAGTCGTCGCCGGTCTGTAAGCCCGGCAGCAACGATATTCCGGTTGCACTGATCCGCAGTGGCGGTCGCTCGATCGCAGAAATCTGTCGGCAGGTGTCTGCCGCCCAGGCGGCGGGTGCGCGGCTGATTAGTCTCGCTCCGGACGAGGGAATGGCGAGGCTGGGCCCCGGGCAGCTGGCTGAATGGCAGGCGCAGGGTGAACAGTTGGTAGCGGCAATCGCCGATATCTTACGCAGCGATGTGTTTGTGGTCTGTGCGCGGGTCGGTCGTAAGGGTGAGCACTACCAGCACCAGACCGTGGTGATTGCCGCCAGTGGCATTGTGGGCACTCAGGGTCAGGTACATGCCAGTCGGCGATTTGCCTGGTCTGGGTTGGATGATGAGTTTGTCGTTTTTTCGCTGCCGTTTGCGCGGCTGTGTTTGGTGAGCAGTGACGACAGTATTTTCCCCGAAAGCTTTCGCCTGTGTGCCCTGGCTGGAGCGGAGATTGTGGCGGTGCCGTTGCAGCCCTTGGAGGCTTGGGAACTGCATACCGGCCTGATTGAACGCGCTGCTGAAAACCGCTTAAACCTGCTGGCGGCCGCTCCGCTAACATCACTGGGGCGTGGCTTTAGCGCGGGCTTGCTCGAGGATTTTACGATCTTCAGCGAGTGGAAAAACCGCGAGTTTGACGGAGTGCTAACCCGGCCGCCGGTGACCGAAATGCACGACAGCGACGCGGTGACTCTGGCAGTGCTTCACGCTGCTAACGCCGGCAATAAAGTCGTGTCCAGAAATACCCATTTACTCGATAACCGGCCCTGGCAATTACTCGAGCCGATTACCGCCGCAGTGTGAGGAAAAGAATAATGAGCGAAGAGCAGTCATTGCCCAAGGCGTTACACGACAAGGTGGTCAATGCGATCGTTGAGCGCTTCGGCATGAAGGAAGAACTCTCGGAGGATGGAGGGCCGTTTTTGCCGCTGAACAGCCATCTTCCCATGCATCAGGGTTCTGTGGGCTATATGCGCCGTTTCAGCGGCGGCCCGCTGTTTCAGCTGGTTACCTCGAGCATTGTGGTGCCCGCGCTGCAGCTGGACTCGCATATGGTGTTTGCATTTATGCCGTCGGATTGCGCGGTGCCCCATTTCACGGTGGACTCGGTATGCGCCGGTGAGCACCACGCCTTTCATCTGGATCTGATTCCCCGCGTCGATATCGGCTCGCAGCTGGCCTATATGAACGAGGTGTTTGTGCCGCTGGATGAAAGCTGGCAGCGAGGCTCGGCCATTGAGGGGCTGAGTCGG
>NZ_JBFIGO010000191.1:0-1984 GCF_041602295.1 Spongiibacter sp.
ATAGTTAGCGATAAATTCATTAATGGGAATCGTTGCCTTTTGCCCTTTTACTATGTCCTTGCCTAGCATCGCCATCAAGCTGTCGCTGAGCACAAAGTTGCGGTGAGTGAAATCGATTTCCCAAACACCCATGTCGGCCATTTCTATGGCGGTATACAGCAGTGTCGCGGTGCTTGATAGTTGCTGTTCAGCCTGTTTTCGCGCCTGCAGCTCGCGGGTCAAACTTTGCGTGCGCTGGCGAATTTCATAATCCTTGGTGGACTGGCGGTTGGCCGAGCCCATGACCGCCCCGGCGATGGAAAAGGCGCTGACAATGGTAAACAGTGTGTAGAGGTAGTTGAGCGGCGAGGTGGTGGCCTGCCAGTAGAGGCTATCTGCCGTTAAGTGAATGCTAAATTTGTTGTCGCCGACCTGCTTTTGCAGCGAGGCAATTTCTACTGGTCGGGGTGGGCCAGAGGACAACATTTGGACTGTGCGCCCGTCAGCGGCCGAGGTGGAAATTGTCAGTGCCATATTATTGTCGGCAATTTGCGCGAGAATGCCTTTCATGGCGGTGTTTAAGTCGTACATGGCCACTAATGCACCCTCGGCCGCGCTTTGTTCTGTGCGATGGACGGGCTTGATCACATAGGTGACGTCCTGTTGGGTGCAGCGGCGACTGGAGGGGGAGATAAACAGCACGCTGTCGCTCTGAATAGCTTTGTCGACGGGGTAGGGTTCGAAACACGTCGATAGAATATTAATCCCTTGATAGGTCGTGACCGCCGGCGGCGGGAAAACATAGGTGCTGGGGTAGTAGTAAGCTTGCTGTTGTTCGACTTCTACGCGGCCGTTGTCAAACAGTGCAAGGATCGGGAAGCCCTGCTGGCGCTCATATTGCCTGCGCTCACTGGCGTTGATTTTGGGCGCCCAGGCGATGGTTGAGAAGGTCTGCCGGTAGGCTGGGTGGTCAATAAAGCGGATGAACTCGTCGCGACGGACGAATTCACTGGCGATGATAAAGCTGGCGGTGAACTCCAGCGGCAGCAGCATTTTCTCAATGGATTCAGCAAAGGTTTTTTCGATGCTCTGGACGAGCGTGTCGGTATTGGTCTGCACATTTTCGCGCTGGTAGTGATTGATGGCCAAATGACCAAAGCTGATAAATAGCAGTAAAAACGCTACCGGTGCAAAGTGGATGGCAAAGAATCGCGAGGTGATTTTCACGCTTGTAAACAGGAATAACACCGCCGGGCAGACCAGGGCAATACCGATAGCATCGCCGGCCCACCACGACAGCCATTCAAAGATAAACTGCTGGCTACCGATGATGCCCAGTGCAAGCATGCTGGCACTGGCAATGCTGGCGCCGAGGGTGGCGGGGATGGCGGCGCCGTAAAGTAAGAACGACCAGACTGAGCTTTCAGTGCTCACCCTCATTGAATGTGAGAAATGGTGCCTGCAAAGTGTCGCCGCCAGCCAGCACTCAAAAGCCGCGCCACCGGCGGTGAGCAGGCTGAGAGCGGCTGCGGCCGCGGTGTCGGCGTGACTCAGGTTGGAGAGCGC
Source organism: Spongiibacter sp. (assembly GCF_041602295.1). Classification (GTDB taxonomy): domain Bacteria; phylum Pseudomonadota; class Gammaproteobacteria; order Pseudomonadales; family Spongiibacteraceae; genus Spongiibacter. Next base: position 1,546 of record NZ_JBFIGO010000191.1, read on the forward strand.
AGAGGCCAAAAAGACCCAGCGCCAGGCGGTGCGGCCGAGCAGCAGTGTGCCGGCGACGGCAAAGCCGGCGGCGGGCCAAAAGGGCGAGGCATAGCCGGGGGGGACCGCCAGGGCTATGCCTAATTGCGCGAGCAGAAAGTAGCCGAGTAGCAACGCTAGGCCGGCCAAGACCCCGCGAAAGCGATTTTCGCATAGCCAATGCTGTAAAAGTGCGTTGTCTGTCATCGCTGCCCATGTCCTTTTGATGCTGCCGCTACTAAGTGTACACAATCAAGGCGGCTTGGCGACGGCGGCCGGCGACGTTAATCCAGCAGTGCGGGGTCCACGTCGTCCTCTTCGAATTTTGTGGTTAGCCACACGTCGAGCTGCTCGCGCAAGTCCTCCAGGCCGTCACCGCGCGGCGCCGAAAACAGCTGGGCGCTAACCAGGCCGCCGTAGG
>NZ_JBFIGO010000192.1:0-1980 GCF_041602295.1 Spongiibacter sp.
ACCCGAGGGTGGTGTTGAGCACATAGCCGGAGTTTTCTTTTTTCAGTACCAGTGGCGTGCCGCCGAGACTGGCGACATAGCGCCGCAGCACAGAATTGCTGTGCGCGCTGGTGCGCGGGCCGCCGACGATGTCGAACAGCATGGCGCCGAGGTGGGAGTGCAGGGCGGCAAAGCGCTGGCCGTGGTGCAGCACATCTTCGATCTCTGAAACGAGAAAGCCGGAGGTGTTGGTGGTAATCAGTGTCGACGGCGGGCACAGGACATCGAGTTGCCGATGAATCTCGCGCTTGCTTTCCAGGCGCTCAAAAATCGACTCACTGATTAGCTCGGCGCCGGCGGTGGCCGCAGTCAGCTGGTCGCTCAGCTCGATGCCGCTCAGCGCGGTGTCGAGTTGCGGCTGATCACACAGCCCCATGCCGATTAAGAAGCCGCCGATCTCTCTTAGGCGCACAGTCGCCGCCGCTAGCGTGTCGGCATTAACGTCATATAACACGCACTGATAGCCGGCCAGCGCGGCGAGCAGGCTGTTGTAGCAACCCATTACCCCCGAGCCGACAAAGCAGACTTTATTGATTTCGGTAATGGTCATGTAGGCTTGCTCCTGTTGCTTTAGCGCAATACGCGGCTTGGGCTGTCGGCGACAATCAGATTGCAACTGCCGCGGGTGGTAATGGCCGGCAGGTAGTCCAGCACCGGTAAACCGGCCAGCGCGTTGACGATATGAAATTGCGTGGGGTTCTGCTCCCAGCTCAAGCTCTGCCAGTTCACTTGGCCGCTGCCGACCTGAATCTCGCTGAGCTGGTTTTGCGATGGGAACAGGGTGAATTCACTCAGAGCTTCACCGCCGGCGCCAACATTGGGCAGGTAGCGCCAGGCCATCGGGTGGTCTTTGTCCTGCTGGGCTGCCTGAAACAGGGCAATGTCTTCGGCGCTGGGCGTGCTCAACTCTGCGACTTCCAGGTCGACAATCGGGTGACCAAAATGGCTGGCCTCGGCGCGCCAGCGTCCCTCGTGGATGTCGAGGTCGCTGATGTCGGCATAGATCTTGGGGATGCCCTGCAGTTCGCGGCCGGTGAGTATGGGGTCGGCGAGGTTTTCCCACATTACCAGGCAGTAGTTACCGGCCAGCTGGTCGCGCTGGCCCTTAAAGTTGACCGCAGCGTTGACGGCGATCAGGTTGTAACCGTGGCCGGCCAGCCAGTCGACGTTTCGGTTGCGGGCGTAGGCCACCGACACCACAGCGGTTTCAGCAAGCTCGAAGGGGGCGGGGATATAGCGGCTGAGCAATTCGCGGTCGGTCACATAGGACACAATCATGGTGGTGACGTCGTGATACCAGCCCGACGTTTTGGCGCCCTGATAACGGGGGCCAAAGTGCGCCGGCATCTGGTAACTGCTGTTGGCGAGGGGGGTAAACATTGCGGAGTTCTCCGGTTTGCTGTTGGCTTAATTAATTTTTATTTTTCAGGTGCTTGCGCTGTGTTGTGAGCCTTATGGAGTGGCCTTTTTATCGCTGCACTGGCATTGTGTCGCTATGTCTGTGGTATTGGCAACGACGCCGGATGTCCAGTAAGTCTGGGAACCCGCGGTGCCAGCCTGCTAGGCTGATAGAGTGGGGAGGCACGAGCCGGAACGGGCAACACCGAAGGCGATATAGACGATGAAAGAACCACGGCAAGACTATGCATTTACGCGTTTTCTGAAGTTTTGGCGCGATGTGCACAATCTGAGTCAGGAAGAGTTGGCCGACCAGCTCGATTGCTCGTCGCGACATATCAGCCGCCTGGAGACGGGCAGCAGCCGTCCCAGCGAGGCGATGGTGATACAGATTGGCCAGGTGCTGAATCTGGGCAAGCGCGACTTGAATCACCTGCTGATTGCGGCGGGCTACTCGCCAGTGGCAGAGGAGCACGACTTCGACAGCCCGGAGCTGCGCTGGCTGAGAAAGTCGATGATCCACACCCTGCGGGCACTGGACCC
>NZ_JBFIGO010000193.1:0-1873 GCF_041602295.1 Spongiibacter sp.
ATGACCCTGATGCCACTCAACGCCTCGGCCTCGGTGTCGGTCATTCCTTCAGAGGCCTACTTGTCGCCATCTAATAATGAAGTGATCTTCACCGTACTCAATCAAACCGAGCACGCACTGTTTTTCAGTTTCGATTTAACGCCCTGGCAGGGGAGCGGCGTCACCACTGCAAGTGATGAGCAAATGATGCTGGCCACCCGGGCGCTGAGCCTGTCGTCTTCGACACGACGCGTACCGGCCAACGGCAAGGTGCAGGTCACCGTCGCGCTCAATCAAAACACGGTGAGCGAACTGGGGTTATTCCGGCTTAATCTGAACTGGCACTCGAATGAGGAAGAAACCACCCAGCTTTCACTGACTCACTCGCTGCCGGTTTTTGTCACCGAGGATAACGCCAAGCCCCGGGTCCATTACCGGACCGCTGTCCACGGCGACAACCACTTTCTGATTTTGGAAAACCACGGGAAAAAACCCGCCCATATCAACGCCTACCGCTGGCAGGACGGCGAAGCCATTCCCTTTTACGCCTATGCCTGGCCCGGCATGACGCGCTATTTTAAATTGCCCAAGGGTGGAGAGGGTGAGCTGACCTTGAATGCCAGCGGTATCGGCTGGACCTACAGCGACGACGCCCTGCAGTACGTGAGTATTTATTAAACCAAACCGGTAATCAGGCAGCACCGCTTTCGTGCTGCTGCAGCCACTGCACCAGCGCAGATCGCCCGCGCACACCGATCTTGTCGTAGACCTTGTACAGGTGGGTAGAGGCGGTAGAGGGCGACATGCCCAGCGCCGCGCCCACTTCTTTAAAGCTGCAGCCCTTGGCCACGCAGCGCGCCACTTCCATTTCCCGCGCGGTGAGCAGGTTGCTGCGGCGGTCGCGGTGGGCGGCCAGCCGAATGCCGTCGTCAAAACGCAGCACGCGAATATACAGCCCCTGCCACACAAAGCCGTCGGCGGGCGCGGCGGGAATGCTAAACGGCAGCGACGTGCCGTCCCACGACGGCCACTGAGAGTGGATATGGGCATCGAAGGCCGCGCAGCTGCGGCTCAGTTTGCCGCTGTCGTCGACCCAGGCCACACCGGTGTCGGGCGGCGCCGACGCCAGCCGACTCTCGCTGAGCAGCAGCACATTTTTCTTGGTGGTAACCATGCCCTGCGCCAGGGCCTGCCAGGCTTCGTCGGGCATTGCGTAGGAGTCCTTGCGCAGACCAAACACCAGCCGCTGCACGACGCCATCTCCGTCTTCGAGCTGATAGCTCTGCTCGGCAAGGCCCGGCGCAATGGCTTGTTCCGCCACGCGCTGCGCTTTCCCCTCTGCATCAATCGCCAGCCACTGGCAGTAGGCCAGCGAAAAATCCTCACTCACCTGACGGCAAAATTCCTCCTCATACTTGTGTCGAGGAAGATTCGCCGCGAGGGAATACAGGGCATTTAAACGATCAATGAGAAATACAGTGGACAGCATAGTTTTATTTTTTTGTGAACTACCGCACTAAACTAGTGTCCCGCTGGCGACTTTTCAACCGCAAGCGCAAACATTACCGATTTTTAACACAGCAGCGACCATGCGCAGTGAGCAATTCGAAATTGTGAGTCCCGGACGCCTCTGCTATAGTTGCGCGCTGCAAAACCGCCCGTAGCTCAGCTGGATAGAGCGTCGCCCTCCGGAGGCGAAGGTCAGAGGTTCGAATCCTCTCGGGCGGGCCACAGACTTATTGAGATCCTCGCCTGCAGCGGGGATTTTTTGTTTGTGGCCCGCGCCTTTCTTTCTATTAATAACTGTAGCCGACATACAAACGCCACTGACGCGGCTCAAACACCTTGTAGTGATTGTCTTCAATGCCCGCGGCCGGCTCGCCCGGCAAGCGCG
>NZ_JBFIGO010000194.1:0-1857 GCF_041602295.1 Spongiibacter sp.
CGTGATGTCGCGGATAATCAGAGCCATACACCGGGACTGAGCAGTATTCCCTTGCTGGGTAACTTGGCGAAATCCTCGGGCAAGAGCGATACCGATAAAGAGCTGATCATTGTGGTTACGCCGACGATTGTTCGCGAGCCAAAACACAGCGCCCAGCTTTGGCAGTTTGACGATGCCTCTGCGCTGCTCAATCGCGCGGTGGCCGAGTCGATTCGTTCGACGCGCAGCCGTTACTAAGTGAAGGACTAGTCATGCAACACTCGGCAATTAAATGTTTCACTCGATCGTTATTAGCGGTCGTTGCCATGGTCTCGCTATCGGCCTGTGTGTCTATGGATGCGCACCGTGAGGCGACACCGGATCCCAATAAGCGGCTGGATAAAATGCTAGCCCTGTACGAGCAGGGGCGGGAAAGCGGCAGTGCCTGTGCAGAGCTCTGGAAGGCCTATAGCGCCACCACGGACTGCGAGCGCATACTGAATGAGGTCGAGCGCTTGAGCGTTGAATTCCCACGCAATACGCGCATTTTGCTTGCCAGTGCGGTAATGCAGTACGAGGCCGGTCGTGAGGACAAGGCACAGTTGATGCTGGACAACCTGCTTTCCATGCCCGGCAGTCATCCTGAGGCCGCGTTGCTGCGCAGTAAAATTGCGATGAACGATGGCAGTACCACTCGTGCCCGGGCGGTATTGGAGGCGCAAATTCTGCTGAACCCGGATTACGCCGAGCTGCGAGAAGCCTTGGCGGCAACCTATTACCTGGATGGCAAATATGATCAGGCACAGCGCGCGCTGAGCATAGCCGGACGGCTGGGCGCCCCGGGTTGGCGGCTGTCTTATCATCAGGGGTTAATTCGCGAGGCTAAAGAAGACTGGACGGCAGCCTGTGGTCTGTACGCGATGGCCCTGGAGCAGCGCCCTGACTTTCGTGCGGCGGCCGCGAGATTGGTTGGCCTCAGCCATTATGAAGATTGCCGGCGGCTTGCCGACCGCCGCCGATAAGCGCTGACTTACAGTATAGGAACCGGGCGAGTCCCGGTTTTTTTATGCCTGTCTAATAGTGGCGGGGCTCGATGTGTCTCGGCTGTTTCGCCATTTCTGGCCGTCTTATTAGGATCTGCCGCCGGTTTTTGTTTGCTGCTCAGTGGATTGAGCGGGTGGATTCCCAGAATGCAATGACACTGCTTTGCAAAATAAAAATAGACATGTTGTTCCTGTTTGGGAGAGCGTGTTTGTCGCCCGGCGGGCCGTGGTTTTGTTTCTTTAATGTGTTGATAAATAAGGAAAATAAAAATAAGTCTGGGAGTTTTTGAAGGTTGGTATGGCGCCTGCAATAACCCTGTTAAGAATCACCGCCTCGTACCGAATGGTTTGGATGGCAAGGGCGATTCGATAGGAGCGCGGAGTAACCCCGGTTGCGAAGCACGACAACTAGAAACACAGCACAGCGTGCTGCGGCTATCCAAGCCACCCCAACTTTTAATGAGGAAGACATTATGAAAACTGCAATCAAAACTTCAGCCAAAACCAAGAAGCAAGGCGGCTTTATTATGACCACTGAACTGGTGCTGCTGGTCACCACCATGGTGGTGGGCATGATCGTCGGTTTGGTCACCATGCGCGATTCGGTAGTGGCCGAAATGGAAGATGTGGCCGAAGCGGTCGGTGCTCTGGATCAAAGCTACGCCTACAACGGCCTGCGTGAGTCCAACAGCGGTTCAGCGGTATCGGGTTCACAGTTCCTGGATAACCAAGATCTGAACGCCGGCGACGCCGCGTCATTCAGCTTCGTAAGCTCTGACGGCATCGAAGGCACAACGGGCCTGGCGGCTCCTACCGGCGCCTACTCGACCGATGC
>NZ_JBFIGO010000195.1:0-1848 GCF_041602295.1 Spongiibacter sp.
CCCATGTCGCATTGGCGGCGCCATCACCAGCGTTGCCATTCCGGGGGGCTGATCGCCGTGCTGATAACCCCTTTTACACCAATGAGGCGCTGACGCCTTTCGCTGACGCCAGCCGATACAATAATTTCTATGAGTTCGGCACCGATAAGGGCGACCCGGCGAAGTATGCCGATGCCTTGACGACAGACCCTTGGTCGGTAGCGGTGGTTGGGGAGGTTGCCAAGCCGGGCCGCTATCATCTGGAAGACCTGCTGAAAGCCGTTGATATAGAAGAGCGTATCTATCGCCTGCGCTGCGTCGAAGCTTGGTCGATGGTCATCCCCTGGCTGGGTTTTCCGCTCAGTCACTTGATTAGTCGCTTTGAGCCGACGAGTAAGGCGAAATACCTCCAATTTGAAACTCTGTACCGGCCGGCCGAAATGCGCGGCCAGCGCTCGGCATTTTCGACTATCGACTGGCCCTAGATGGAGGGCCTGCGCATGGACGAGGCAATGCATCCGCTGACGCTAATGAGTGTGGGGATGTACGGCAGAGAGCTTCCCAAGCAGAACGGTGCGCCGCTTCGCCTGGTGGTGCCGTGGAAATATGGCTTTAAAAGCATCAAGTCGATCGTCAAAATCCGCTTTACCGAGCGCCAGCCTAAAACCAGTTGGCAGGGCTTGGCACCGAGTGAGTATGGCTTTTATGCGAATGTGAATCCGCAGGTTGATCATCCGCGCTGGAGTCAGCGCTATGAACGCCGCTTGCCGAGTAGCCTGTTCGCGCCTAATCGGATCAAGACCCAGATGTTTAACGGTTATGGCGAGCAAGTTGCCGCGCTGTATAAGGGTATGGATCTTCGCCGCTATTATTAAATGTGGCCGCTGCCCGGCAGTCATGCTGGGCGGTAAGCTGCGCCCCTCTATATAGATGGACTTTTCTATGTTCGCACCGCTAGATGCATTGCGGCGCCACGGCAAGGCGCTGGTCTTCGTGCTCTGTCTACTGCCGTTAGTGTTGATCGCCTACAGTGTTGCTGCGGACAAGCTGGGGCCCGACCCGGTAAAAAGCTTGATACATCTCAGCGGTGAGTGGGCGATACGCTTGCTACTGCTGACATTTGCGGTGACACCGCTGCGCCGCTGGTTGGGCTGGTCGTCGCTGCTGCGCTATCGCCGCATGATGGGGCTGTTCAGTTGGTTTTACGTGAGCCTTCACCTATTAATTGTGGCGACATTCCTATTCGCCTGGGATTGGACGGTCGTGCTCGAAGAGTTGGCGGAGCGCCCCTACATTATTGCCGGCTTTGCGGCGTGGTTGCTGATGGTGCCGATGGGCTTAACCTCTAACGACCGCTCGCTGCGGGCGTTGCGCGCTAATTGGCGGCGTCTGCACCGGCTGATGTACCCGCTGATGTTGCTGGCGTGGTTGCATATTGCTTGGCAGGCGCGATCCAGTTACCTCGATGCCTTTATCTATGGCGTAATCATTTTGTGTCTTTTTCTCGGTCGCCTGCGCGGATCCAAAACTTATGCTTGAATAAGATAGGAGGAATTGAGCTGTTATTCACCGCTAGGGCTGGCGCCGTTGGCCATTTGTTGATCGACTTGCCGGTGTTTTGAGCGCTTTCTGGTTGCTGTTTGATCGATTGAAATGTTTTTGTGATTTCTTTCAAAAAGCGTGTTGACTCTGTGTCGGGCGTCTCTATAATGCGCCTCCTCGCTTAGGGAGACAGGGCTTTCAGCCAGTAGCTGAAGGGTTTGTTGAAGAGTTAAGCGGGGCGGCAGTACCGGGTTTTGAAGGGCTTTAAAAACTTTTCAAAAAACGTGTTGACTCTGCCGGGGGCGGCTCTATAATGCGCCTCCTCGC
>NZ_JBFIGO010000196.1:0-1822 GCF_041602295.1 Spongiibacter sp.
AATGGACTCCTCCACCTGCATACGCACCACCATTTGCTGCTCTTTACTCGGCACACTGCCCTTGTACTCGCTCAAGTCCACCGGGTCACCAAACTGAATAAAGCAGCGCTGGGGCCGTGGCAGCAGTGTACCGAACAGCCCCATGGGAACCGGCCCGATCAGGTCTGTGCGAGAGTTTTCATTGATCACGCCCAGTCGCGTCAGCAATTTGCCCAACAGCGAATTAGGCAGGTCTCGCCCCTCGATCAGGTGCTTGTAAAATTCTTCCGGCCCGACTACCGCTGTTGGCACGATGGTATAGCCGTGCTGGGCAGCCATGCGCACAAAGCCACTGCGCTCTTTCCACTGCAGGGTATATTTCTGCTCGGCGGGCTTGGTCGCCTCGTGGGCACCACCGGGAAACACCAACAGATCGCTGCCGGCATCCATCAGCGCGCTACACACATCAGGGTGACCGATCACCGCGCCCTGCTTGAGCAAAAGGCCTTCGTTGACGCTGTTCCACAGCCATTTATCGCTCAGCGCGCGCAAAAAACGCCCGTGCTCGGCCAGCATCGGCAGACCCAAAATCGGCCCGTCTACGGCGTAGATGGAATGGTTGGCAACAAACAAACAGGGCTTGTCCGGCAGTTTATCGGCGTCGATAAAGGTCGGCGAGAACAGGCGCTTAAGTAGCTTGTAGGCCCAGCTTTTAGTGGGGTTTTTCGGCGTTTCAACCGCCAACACCCGCTCGATATAGCGCTCCATGTCTGCGCCTTCGTAGGGGATATAATCTTTGTCGTTAATACTCATATCTGCGCTTCGCCGCTTCCATTAGCTATCGAGAATAAAAAGTCGCGGCACAATACCACATTCGCCAACAAAGAGAGACTTAGCGTTTTGGCAATATAGCAATCACTTTTTGTACCGCAGCGGCTATCAAAAGCGGCCAGAACAAAGCTCCATGTATTTGCCACACCCGCCCCTGCCGCCAGTGAATCAATAAAACAACAGCGGGTGCTTCGGCGCCTGCTGTTGCAAGCCGGCCAGATCCAGCGCTTCATCTTCCGGGTACAAAATATTAATCGTCAGGCGCGGTTCGGAGACAAAGGCCGCCGGCCCCGACGGGCTGACGATGGTGCTGACATTAAAGAAGGTCTTCAGCTCGCCATTCACCTCTACCTGCACTCTAAAACTGCTCATCGGCTCCATCTTCGCCGCCCGCTGGCGCCAGTCTTCGGGCACTCCCATACGCTCGGCCAGTTGGTCTATTTTCGACTGGTCGTCGGGATTATTGCTAAACAGCGCGTCCTGCTGGCCGGCCATCAGGATCGCCGACAGGGTGTCCTCCCAATTGCTAACCAGATTGCTGCCGCCACTTCTCCAAAAAATAAATTCGAGATTATTGGTGACCCTATCGAGCAATTCAGCGGGTACGACCCGCGAGAACAGGCTGACAAACCCACGGTTGACCATAAGAATATTCGAGTGGGTATCGACCAGCGACGCCGGATAGGGGTCCAGTGCCCGCAGTGTGTGGACCATCGACTTCCTCAGCCAGCGCAGCTCCGGGCTATCGAAATCGTGCTCTTCTGCCAGTGGCGAGTAGCCAGCCGAAATCAGCAGGTGATTCAAATCGCGCTTGCCCAGATTCAGCACTTGGCCAATCTGTATCACCATCGCCTCGCTGGGGCGACTGCTGCCCGTCTCCAAACGACTGATATGTCGGGACGAGCAATCGAGTTGGTCGGCCAACTCTTCCTGACTCAGATTGTGCACATCGCGCCAAAACTTCAGAAAACGCGTAAATGCATAGTCTTGCCGTGGTTCTTTCATCGTCTAT
>NZ_JBFIGO010000197.1:0-1818 GCF_041602295.1 Spongiibacter sp.
CGCTGCCTGTTCGATGTGGCGATCATTCCCGAGCACGATTCCCCGCCAAACTCGCCGAAGATTCTCGCGACTCGGGGGGTGTTGAATGTCATGCAGCCCATTCACTCGGGCCGCGATGCGGGTCGCGGCTTGGTGGTATTGGGGGGGATCAACAAACATTTTGCTTGGAATAACGACACAATTCTGCAGCAGCTGCAGGCGATTGCCGGGTCGCGTAGCGATTTGCAGTGGCTGGTGTCGGACTCGCCGCGCACGCCGCCGGGAATGCTTGATGCGGTAGCGGCGCTGGGGCTGGACAATGTCGAGGTGCTGCCGTTTAGCGAGTGCCCGCCGGCTTGGCTGCGGGAGCAGTTGGCGACGGTCGCCGAGGCGTGGGTAAGTCGCGACAGTGTGTCGATGGTGTATGAAAGTATTACCTCGGCCGTACCCACCGGCCTGTTGGAACTGCCGACAATACGCGACTCTCGAGTCACCCGCAGCATGCAGCAGGTGCTGGCGGCGGGGTTGGCCACCGGCTTTGAACACTGGCAGGCGGGGCGAGCGCTAGCCCTACCGGCCGAACCCTTGTGGGAGGCGGATCGCGCCGCCGACTGGATATTGCAGACTTTAGAAGGGAGTCAGAGTCATGGTTGAAACTGTTGCAGAATCGCCCGCGGCGCCAAAGGCATTGCGCGTGGTACAGCTGCTGCCGGCACTGAATGCCGGCGGGGTTGAGCGCGGCACCGTGGAATTTGCCCGCGAGCTGGTGCGTCGCGGCCACGAGTCCGTGGTGGTTTCAAATGGCGGTCGTCTGGTTGAGCAATTGCAGGCCGAGGGCAGTCGGCATATCAGCATGCCGGTGCACCGCAAAGCGCTCGGCTCGCTGTGGCAGGTGCGGCCGCTCCGGCGCTTGCTGGTGGAGCTGCAGGCCGATGTGATCCATGTGCGCTCGCGGGTGCCGGCGTGGATCACCTGGTTGGCGTGGCGAAAAATGGATCCGCTGACGCGGCCGCGCTTGGTGAGCACCTTTCACGGCATGTACTCGGTGAATGCCTACAGCGCCATTATGGCGAGGGCGGAACATTGTATTGCCATTTCCGACTGCGTTAAGCGTTATATGGTCGACAACTACCGGCTTCCCGAGGCGAAAATCACTTTAATTCCACGCGGCCTGGATGCCGAAGCCTTCGCCGCTGAGGGCCCTGACGCGGACTGGCGTCAGCAGCTGTACGGGCAGTATCCGCAGTTTCGCGATAAGCCGTTGATCTTGATGCCGGGGCGGCTGTCGCGCTGGAAGGGGCAGGAAGCCTTTTTGCAAATGATGGCGCGCCTGGTGCGCCTGCGCCCAGATTGCCATGGTGTGGTGGTCGGGGACGCCGAGCCGGGCAAGCAGCACTATCTGCAAGAATTGCTGGCCCAGCGTTCACAACTGGGGCTCGATGAGGCGGTGACCTTTGTTGGGCACCGCAGTGACATCGCCGATTTCTATCGGCTGGCAGCGGTAACCTGCCATATGTCGAATAAGGAAGAGCCCTTTGGCCGCACCGTGCCGGAATCGCTGGCCTGCGGCACGCCGGTGGTGGCCTATGACCGCGGCGGCGCCAGCGAGTCCCTCAATGCCGGTTTTCGCCAGGGGCTGGTACCCGCCGATGATGTGGTGGCGTTTGCCGCGAGGGTGGCCGATCTTCTCGAGGCCGATAATCAGATCAGTTTGCCGCCAGAGTATTACCTTGATCACCAGGTAAGCAGCACGCTGTCGGTGTATTACCGATTGCTTGGCAATACTGCCCAATTGCACTCGGCTGCCGGGTCTAGTGCCTGACGCCTCGGCTTGGCCGA
>NZ_JBFIGO010000198.1:0-1705 GCF_041602295.1 Spongiibacter sp.
GCCAACCCCGACCTCCAGGGGGATGGCCAGCTCGGCGGCAGCGGACATCAGTTCCACGACCTTCGCCTGCACCGCGTCCAGCTGCTCTTCGGCCACTTCCAGCACCAATTCATCGTGCACCTGCATAATCATCTGCGCAGCGGGTTGCTCGTCCTGTAAGTAGCGGTCAACCGCAATCATCGCGCGCTTAATAATATCGGCGGCGCTGCCCTGCATCGGCGCATTAATCGCCGTGCGCTCGGCGGCCTGACGGCGCTGCCCGTTGCGCGCATTGATTTCCGGCAGGTGCAGGCGACGGCCAAACAGGGTTTCCACATAGCCTTTCTCGGCGGCCAGCGCACGGGTGTCGTCCATATAGCGGCGCACGCCGGGGTAGCGCTCGAAATACAGGTCGATGTACTGCTGGGCCTCGTTGCGGCCGATGTGCAGCTGACGCCCCAGGCCAAAGGCAGACATGCCGTAAATCAAGCCGAAGTTAATCGCCTTGGCGTTGCGGCGCTGCTCGTCACTCACCTCATCGAGCCCAACCCCAAACACCTCGGCGGCGGTGGCGCGGTGAATATCTTCGCCGTTTTTAAAGGCCTTGATCAGCCCCTCGTCGCCGGACAGGTGGGCCATGATCCGCAGCTCGATTTGCGAGTAGTCGGCCGCCAGAATTTTGTAGCCCTTGGGCGCGACAAACGCCTGGCGAATACGCCGACCCTCGGCGCTGCGGATGGGGATATTCTGCAGATTGGGGTCCGAAGAAGACAGGCGCCCGGTGGCCGCTACCGCCTGGTGATAGGAGGTGTGAACCCGGCCGGTGTGCGCATCGATCAGCTGCGGCAATTTGTCTGTGTAGGTCGACTTGAGCTTGGCCAGACTGCGGTAGTCGAGAATCACCTGGGGCAGGGGGTAGTCGTGAGCCAGCTCCACCAACACCTCTTCGGCGGTAGACGGCGCGCCCTTCGGCGTTTTGCGAATCACCGGAATTTCCAAGCGCTCGAACAGGATCTCACCGAGCTGCTTGGGCGACGACAGGTTAAACTCACCACCGGCGATGTCATAGGCCTGCTGCTCCAGCTCCTTCAGCTTGCCGGCAAGCTCCATGCTCTGGCGGGCCAGCATCTCCCGGCTGATCAACGCACCATTGCGCTCAATGCGCGACAGCACCGGCACCAGCGGCAACTCAATTTCCCGGTAGACCGCGTCCAGGCGGCCCTGCTCGCGCAAGCGCGCCGACAGCCGCTGGTGCAGTCGCAGGGTGATATCGGCGTCTTCGGCGGCGTAGGGCGCGGCCTGCTCCAGGGCAATCTGGTTAAAGCTCAGCTGCTTGGCACCCTTGCCGGCAATGTCTTCAAAGTGAATCGTCGACTCGCCGAGGTATTTCAACGCCAGGCTGTCCATATCGTGGCGGCTGCCGGTGGAATCCAGCACATAGGATTCCAGCATGCTGTCTTCGGCAATGCCGCGCAAACAAATACCGTGGTTGGCCAGCACATTGGCATCGTATTTCAGGTTCTGACCCAGCTTGGCAACATCGGGGTCTTCCAACAGGGGCTTCAGCGCGCCCAACACCTGCTCCTCGCTCAGCTGCGGCGGGGCGTCGATATAGTCGTGGCCAAAGGGGACATATGCCGCCTGGCCGGGCTCAATGGCAAAGGACACCCCCACCACCCGCGCCTGCATATAGTTCAGACTGGTGGTTTCAGTGTCAAAGGCAAAC
>NZ_JBFIGO010000199.1:0-1599 GCF_041602295.1 Spongiibacter sp.
GAGCAGTGCGCGCCGGCCATTGCCAGCTACGACAAGCTTCGCGATACCAGCCGCTTTAGCGGCCGTAGCAACCGACCGGCCTAAAACGCCTCACCGCCGGCGGCCGGATTGTTCACAACAATAACCACTGAGAGAAACACTGACATGGAATTAGCCTGCACCCCTGAACAATTGACCGCCGACTGGCTCAGCCAAGCCCTGCAAGCCAGCGATCTACTGGGAGGCGCCCGCGTAAGCGCAGTTAGCCAGCAGATTATTGGCACCGGCAAAATGGGTGATAACCTGCGCCTCACGCTGGAATATAGCCGGCCCTGCGCGGCGCCCGCCACCATGATTGCCAAGCTGCCCGCGGCCGACGAAACCGCGCGCAGCATGGCGGGGATGATGGGCGCCTACAGCAAAGAGGTGCGTTTCTACACCGAACTGGCTCAGCACAGCAGCATGCGCACGCCGGAAATTTATCACGCCATGCTCAGCGATGCCGGCACGGAATTTATTCTGCTAATGGAAGACCTCGCCCCGGCCGAGCCCGGCGATCAATTGCAGGGCGAAAGCCTGGAGCACGCCCGCGCCGCCTTAAGCGAAGCCGCCAAACTGCACGCGGCTTTTCAGGGTAACAAGACACTGCTGGCCGCTGACTTTATTACCAAGTCCGACCCCGACGCCGCCGCCTTCGGCCAGGAACTGCTGGTGCAAAACTGGCCCGGCTTTGTCGAGCGCTTTGGCAGCGAGGTTTCCGCTGAATGCCTGGCCTTTGGCGAACACTACGTCCACCGCCACGCCCAGTGGGTGGCCAGCTATCAGGGCGACACCACACTGATCCACGGTGACTTTCGCGCCGAAAACCTGCTGTTCGCCGGCGCCGACAAAGTCACCACCGTCGACTGGCAAACCCTGGCGGAAAGCTTTGGCCTCTGCGACGTGGCCTACTTGCTCGGCGGCAGCCTCGAGCCGGCGCTGCGCCGCGAACACGAAGCCGCACTGCTTGAGCACTACCGCCTGGCGTTGGCCGACAACGGCGTCAGCCTCAGCGCCGAAGACTGCTGGCAGCAATACCGCCTGGGCAGCATGCACGGCATTATGATTACCGTGCTGGGCGCCATGTTCAGCGCCGCGGAAGAGCGCAGCGATCGCATGTTCCTGACAATGATTCAGCGCCATCTGCAGCACTGCGTCGACCTCAGTGCGGCCGAGCTCATCCCCTGAAAAAACGGCGGCGCCAGCTTTGTGGCGCCGCCCGCTCTGCATTAAAAAGTAAACCGCAAGCTCACATCCAACTGGCGCGGCGCAATCGCCTTGCCAAAATGCGCGCCCGACAAGGTCGGAATATCGCCGCTGCCCTCCAGTGCATGCTTGTCACCGGCATTGCGCAGAAAGGCCTGCACCGACCACTGCTCGTCATCATCACTTAAGCGCATGCGCAAATTGTAGGTGCCGTACTCCGACTGAAAATCAATCGGGTCCTGGTCGGCCTGCAGAAATTTGTCGTCTTCGTAGAGCAGGTCAACCCCCACCAGTAAACCGATGGGCAGGTCCCAAAGATCGTGAAAGTAATTCAGGCTGAAATTGGCCTTCCACAGCGGCGCATTGGTCAATGGC
>NZ_JBFIGO010000200.1:0-1584 GCF_041602295.1 Spongiibacter sp.
CTGAGCCGCGCCGAAGCACTGGCCCGCGGCGGCATGATTGTCGGCATTGCCCAGGGCGTAACGCTGATTGGCGCACCGCTGTTCGGCATTTTGTCCGACCGCCTAGCGCGCGTCGACGCACTGATTGTCAGCCTGTTAGTGTCGTTTATTGGCTACGGTGGCACCTTTTTCATCGACGATCCATTCAGCACCAAAATGATCATCTGCGCCATCTTCATCGGCCTCGGCGAAGTCGGCGTCATTATCACCAGCGCGGTGCTGATCGCCCAGCAGACCCCCTCGGCAATTCGCGGTGCAGTGATTGGCTTCTTCAATCTATCCGGCGCCGTTGGCATATTGGTGGCAGCAAAGGTTGGCGGCTACCTGTTCGACCACTGGCGCGAGTCCGGCCCCTTTGTGCTGTTTGGTCTACTCGCCTTGGCCGTCACGATCTGGGCACTGCTAATACGCAAGCAGGTGGTGCCGGTCAGCGGCAACTAAGCTGCGCCAGCACTAGCTCAGCCAACGCCGGATAGCGCCTCGCGCATCCGGCTTTTTCCTGCCACAAGCCCGCAAGTTTTATTTGCGGCATAAAAAAGCCGAATACGGCAAGCCGTATTCGGCGCGAGGGAGCCTATTACTGACAGCGCTAAAGGCTCGAGAGGACAACCACTTAGAACTCTTCTAACAAACGGCCTTTGCCGGTAATTTTGTCGTTGATACCGCTGGCGCGCAGGGCGTGCCAAATGGTGGCCACGTTGATCGGAATCATCGGCTTCTCCAGCCAATGCTCCAGGGTCGGAAACAGGTCCACGGTAGACAGGTTGGTACCGCATTGAATAATGGCATCGACATCGTCGCCGTCTGCCTGCTTAACCGCGGCAATCACCTCGGGAATCGTGGTCTCGGCAATCGCCGTGGCCGAAGCGCAGTTCAAGCCAACCACGTGCTTCACCTCAAAACCAATCTCGTCGAAATACTGGCGAACATTGTCGTCGCCTATCGGCGGATAGGGAGTAATCACCGAGATTTTTTTGGCACCGAAATTACTCAGCGCATCGCGGGTCGCCGCGGCGCCAGTCGTCATACCCAGCTCGCCAATCTGCGACTGGATGGCCGCCTCAAATTCAAGATTGCCCTCAATGCCGCCCCAGAACGTCTCTGCCGACATACCAAGCATTAAATGGGTAATTTGCGCGGTCATAATATTGTCGATCGCCGGCCCCATATCCTCGCGCATCAGCTCTAGAAAACGCTCAAATACCGTATTTTCGTCATCGCCGCTGCGCTGCCCCTCTTGCGCCCAATCTTTCAGGCGAATCAAGAATCGCGACGGGTGCCAGCTAATGCCGTCCAGGCCAAACTTCTGCAGGTCGTATTCCACGCCGGTATTGGTCGACGGAATCAACACACCAATGCGCGCCCGGGAGGCGAGCTGATAATTATTCATCTTAAACTCCGAGATCGGTAAAAAGGTCGCGCTTGTTAAAGCCCGCCGTTAAGAAGCGGTAAAAGGCCTTGCCGGTGGTCAGCCAGGCCACCGTACTGCCGTCCTTAGTCGCCGCCAGTACATTGGCCGCCATCCAGGGGGTAACGGTTTCCACA